>JBOFGW010000384.1:0-18149 GCA_051649325.1 Burkholderiaceae bacterium
ATTAAACATGACAGAAGATGTCATGTTAACTCCACTACTCTGAACTCTTCTTCAGCTATTTCAAGAAGGAGCTTTCGATGGACTCATTTGAAAAAACCGCCAGTGCGCAAGACTTTGATTTTTTCATGGGCAAGTGGAACGTGCAGCACCTGCGATTGAAAGAGCGCTTGGCACACTGCAACGAGTGGCAAGAGTTTGACGGCACGAGTGTGGCGCAGCCGCTTCTGGGCGGCCTAGGCAATATCGACGACAACGTGCTGCATTTGCCGGATGGAACCTATCGCGCGGCAACACTGCGCGCATTTGATCCAGCCACGCAAGAGTGGTCTATCTGGTGGCTGGACGGCCGCAACCCTGGCCAGCTGGATGCGCCCATGCGCGGCAAGTTCAGTCAAGGCATCGGCGAGTTCTACGCGGACGATGTGTTCAAAGGCATCCCGATCAAGGTGCGGTTCTTGTGGGATGCGCGCAACCCAGACCAGCCGACTTGGGCGCAGGCTTTCTCTGCGGATGGCGGCGCTACGTGGGAGACCAACTGGGTGATGCGCTTTCTTCGGCGAGCGTGATAATCGCTCTCTACTTTGCGCCCTACTTCGCCTTTTTCTGCTTCGCCTGCGAATCCAGCTCGCGCAGAAACTTGAGCTTCTCCGCGATCTTGCCTTCCATCCCGCGCTCCGTTGGGGCGTAGAACTTCTGCGCTTTCATGTCATCGGGAAAATAGGTTTCTCCCGCGGCATACGCATGCGGTTCATCGTGCGCGTAGCGGTAAGCGTGGCCGTAGCCAAGTTCTTTCATCAGCTTGGTGGGGGCATTGCGCAGGTGCACGGGCACGGGCGCGGAGCCGTGGTCTTTCACATAGGCACGCGCGGCGTTGTAGGCGTTGTAGAGCGCGTTGCTCTTGGCGGCCACGGCGCAATACACCACTGCTTGCGCGAGCGCGAGTTCACCTTCGGGTGAGCCCAGGCGTTCATAGGTTTCTGCCGCGTCCAGCGCGACTTGCAGCGCGCGCGGGTCCGCCAGGCCCACATCCTCCACCGCCATGCGGATGACGCGGCGGGCGATGTAGCGCGCATCCGCGCCGCCATCGAGCATGCGGCACATCCAATACAGCGATGCGTCGGGGTCAGAACCGCGCACGCTTTTGTGCAAGGCGCTGATCTGGTCATAAAACGCATCGCCGCCTTTATCGAAGCGGCGCAGGCTTTGCGCCAGTGCGGTTTTTAAAAGCGCCTGCGTGATGTGTTTGCTTTCACCCGCAGCTTGCGTAGCAAGCTCCAAGTTGTTGAGCAGCTTGCGTGCGTCGCCATCGCAAAAACCCACCAAGGTAGCGCGCGCGTCTTCATCAATGGCTAAGCCGGTGAATTCCTGCTTGATTGCACGGTCAATGATCTGCGAAAGCGCCGCATCATCCAGCGCCTGCAGCACATACACGGCCGAGCGCGAAAGCAGCGCGCTGTTCACTTCAAAGCTCGGGTTCTCAGTAGTGGCACCGATAAAGACAAACAGCCCGCTTTCTACATGCGGCAAAAACGCGTCTTGCTGGCTTTTGTTGAAGCGATGCACTTCATCGACAAACACGAGTGTGGAGCGGCCGCTTTGCGCGCGCGTTAGCTCAGCCTGCGCCACCGCTTCGCGAATTTCTTTTACACCCGCCAGCACGGCGGAAAGTAGAATAAACGGCAGATCAAACGCCTTGGCCACGAGGCGCGCGAGCGTGGTTTTACCGGTGCCCGGCGGCCCCCACAAAATCATCGAGTGCGGTCTGCCGGCCGCCAGCGCCACTGCCAGCGGCTTGTCTGCACCCAACAGTTGATCTTGGCCGATCACATCGGCAAGCTGTTGCGGGCGCAGCCGTTCTGCAAGCGGCTGATAGCTGGGCGTGGCGTGGTCAAACATGGCTGCATTGTGCCATTGCACCGGGTGCAGCGGCCAATTCACGAAATACATACGCAATATCCATGCGGCTTTTCAGGCACAAATGGCTCAAAATGCTCATGGATATTGCGTGTCTATGTTCTGAACTATGTTCGAACCTCGTTTGTACAAGCACTGAACGCGCCGCTTGTCGGCTGGCAGCCAGAATCTGCTTGGAAAGAGGGATTCCCGGAAACTTTGCAATTTCCCATCCATCTCATAGCGCAGATCAGGCAAAAACGAAGGCCGGTAACTGGTTTGGTCCGGCCGCACCATTTTGGAATTTAAGGGACAAGAACAATGCCGAAGGCAAATTCCTTAGCTCTGCGCACCATCAGCGCGCTTACATTGACAGCATTAGTTGCCAGCTGCGGCGGCAGCGGTGACGATTCACCCGGCGCGAGCTCGCCGCCTGCGACTGGGTCTACACCAGTCGCAACACCATCACCTGCGCCATCTCCCGGCGCATCGCCTGTACCTTCACCCACCGCTTCACCCGCACCAACCCCCGGCGCATCGCCGGCGCCCTCGCCCACCGCACCACCCACCATGCCGCCGGTGACTGTTGCACCGCTGCCTGGCACCACCAGCAACTGGTCTGACCCAGCCACGTGGGGCGGGCAGCTTCCCGATGCAGCCGCGTCCGTGATGATTCCCGCCGGCCGCACCGTGGTGCTGGACCGCGATGTGCAAGTAGCCAATCTGCGCATTGAGGGCGCGCTGACGTTTGACCGCAAGAATCTGAACCTCTCTGCCAACTGGATTCTGGTTGCCGGCAATGGCATCTTGCGCATTGGCGAGCCCACCTCACCGTTCACACAAAAAGCGGTCATCACGCTCACCGCCAACAATCCGGCTGAAGACATCCTGGGTATGGGGACCAAATTTATCGGCGCCACTGGTGCCGGCAAGCTCGAGCTGTTTGGTGAGAGCCGCGTTAACTGGACCAAACTGGGCGCGACCGCAACGCCTGGCGCAACGCAGATCAAACTGATGGAAGCGGTGGATTGGCGCGTGGGCGAGCGTATTGCGATTGGCTCGACCGCGCTGGATCCCTATCAATCGACCGAGCGGGCGATCACCGCAGTGTCTGCAGACCGGCTCACCGTCACGCTGGACGCCGCCTTGACCAGCACGCACTTTGGGCAGCTGCAGACATTTGAAGGCAAGGTGCTGGATGCGCGCGCGCCGGTGGCGCTGCTCTCGCGCAACATTGTGATTCAGGGCAACGCAGAATCCACCGCAGCAAAGTTTGGTGGGCACGTGATGGTGATGGCCGGCGCATCGGCCAAAGTCAGCGGCGTGGAATTTGTGCGCATGGGCCAGTTTGACCGGCTAGGGCGCTATCCCTTCCACTGGCATATCGCGGGTGACCGCACGGGTGATTTCATCACCGGCTCAAGCGTGCGTGAAAGCTTTCAGCGCGGCATTGTGGTGCACTCCACCAGCAACACGATCGTGCGCAATAACGTGGTGTGGAACACGGTGGGCCACCACTACGCCACAGAGATCGGCGACGAAACCGGTAACTTGTTTGACCGCAATCTCGGCCTGCTCACCAAGCCCTTCCCGCGCGATGCAACCGACCCGACGCAGCGCGGCCAGAACGACACGCAAGCGGCCACCTTCTGGATTCGCGGGCCGCACAACAAGTTCATCGGCAACCACGCGGGCGGCGGCGACCACACCGGCTTTTGGTTCGACAACGTGGGCAAAGTAGATCAAGCAAAGTTTGAGTTCCGCGGCAACACCGCGCACTCGTATCTGATCGACGGCAAGCGCAATGGCGAGGTGTGCTGCTCCTTTGAAAAAGCGGCGCTGTGGTTTACCGGCGATGGTTTTGATACGCCGTATCGCGGGCCGTTTCCGGTGAGCGAACTGACGCTGTTCAAAAACCGCGTGGCGATGTGGGGCAACCCGCTCACGGTCGGGCAGGGCTTTTCCGATGTGCGTTTGTCGGACTCCATTCTGGCAGACAACATCATGGGCCTAAACAGCCATGGCGCCAAAAACACGGTGATCGTCGGCGCCAGCGCCAATACGGATGCGTACGACAATATTGGCTCAAGCGGCGTGCAGGAATACGGCCATACGCAGAAGCTGGAGAACGTCACTTTCGTGAATTTTTCCAATGGAGGCGCGGCGATTCAACATCGCAATTGCGCGCGTGAAGCCGGCAACGTCACTGCGACCGGCGTCAAGCTGGTCAACGCCAAGATCAATATGTGCGGGTACACCAACAACCCGAACGTCGATCTGGCCATTGCCGATGTGGGCGGCACCATGCTTGGCAACGGTGTGCCGGTCACGCTCACGCCCGCGGCCGCCGGTTCGCGCGCGATGTACACGATCGATTGCGCGCTCAACGCCGCGCAAGGCGTGCGCGTGTGCAATGGCCTGCTGGGCTACAGCAACTTGCATTTGCGCGGCTCCAGCGCAACGCTCGCGCGCGACGATGGTGTAGTGCTGGACAACAGCGACGTGACGACCTACCCGTTCTACTGGACCACGATCGAGGGGCGGCGCTATAGCCTGAACGGCGATGTGGCCGCGCAGCCCACGCTGGAGTTCAGCTTCTTCGGCAAATACGAAGACGACGATCGCCACCGCACTGTGGTGGTGAGCATTCCTGCCAGCACGGCGTTTGCGATCTACGCGCAGGATGCCAACTGGTTCAGCGAGGGGGCGGCCAATCGCAACGGCATCCCGCTGCTGCCGCAAGCGACGAGCTTAGCGGCGTTGAACAGCAGCACAGCCTCCACGTATTTCTATGACAGCGCGGCAAAGACGATTTATTTGAAGCTGTCCACCGCGGCTGCCAACCGGGTGTATGTCGATCGGCGATAGTGCGTTTCGGCATCGAATCTAAAGCAAAGTACGCAGTATCCATAAAGATTTTGAGGCCATTTTTCCTCAAGACCCGCATGGATATTGCGTAAGCTGTTTAAGCCGTTGGGCGTTTGACCCGACACGCCGCCGCATACATCGCCGGCAAACTCAGCAGCGTGAGTGCGGTGGCCACCACACGACCACCCATGATGGCCACGGCCATTGGCCCCCAGAACACGCTGCGCGACAGCGGGATCATGGCCAGCACCGCGGCGGCGGCGGTGAGAATGATTGGCCGCGCGCGGCGCACTGTGGCAGCGACAATCGCGTCCCAGGCCGGCGTGCCTTGTTCCACTTCTTGCTCGATCTGGTCAATCAGAATCACGCTGTTGCGGATGATCATGCCAAACAGCGCGATGGTGCCTAGCAGCGCCACAAAACCAAATGGCCGGTTAAGAATCAAGAGCGCACCAGCCACGCCGATGATGCCAAAGAACCCGGTGACAAATGCCAGCGCAGAACGCGCAAAGCTCTTGAGCTGCAGCATGAGCAAGGTGAAGATAATGAAGGCGGCTAGCGGCAAACCAACCGCAATCGACTGCTGCCCCTTAGCGCTCTCCTCCGCCGCGCCAGCCACCACCACGTTGTAGCCCACAGGCAACCGCTCGCGAATCGACTGCAAGAGCGGATCAATCTGCCCCGTCACGGTTGGTCCTTGAATACCATCAATCACGTCTGCATTCACCGTGACCGCATAGTTACGGTTCTCACGCCAGATCACGCCGGGTTCAAACACAAATTCCGGTTTGGCAATTTGGCCGATCGGAATCGCGCGGCCGGCGGCGGTGAACACATTCATCTGCGCCACTGCTTCAAGACTAATGCGCTCATCGGGCTGATTGCGCAGCACAATATCCATCAGCTCATCGCCATCGCGAAAGCTCCCCACCGGCGCACCGGTGGTAAGCACCGCTGCAGCTTGCGCGAGCGACTTGGTAGAGACACCAAGCGCGCGCGCCTTGTCTTGATCGATATTCAGGCGCAGCACGCGCACGGATTCGTTCCAGTTGTCGTTTACGCCGCGCGCACTCGGGTTGGCGGCCACGACTTTTTTCACTTGCTCGGCAATCGCCTTGACCTGCGCCACCTCCGGCCCTTCCACGCGGAACTGCACCGGGTACGGCACCGGCGGGCCGTTGGGTAGCAGCGTGGCGCGGCCGCGGATGCCGGGAAAATCAGTCTTGAACACATCGGTGATGCGTTTACGCAGCGTTTCTCGCGCGCGCAGGTCTTTGGGAATTACCACCATCTGCGCGAGATTGCTCTGCTGAAACTTTTGGTCTTGCGGCAGATAAAAACGCTGCGCGCCGTTGCCTACGTTGGTGGTGTAGCTCGCTACCTCGGGCTGCTTTTTGATCCACTGTTCAAACGCGACGGCTTCGCGTTCTGTATTGGCAAAGCTCGAACCTTCCGGCGTCCACAGCTCGACCATGATCTCCAGCCGCGACGAGTCGGGAAAGAACTGCTGTTGCACCTTGCCCATGCCAAAAATACCCAGACCAAACGCGGCGATGGTGGCAGCGATCGTAATCCAGCGATGTTTGACGCACCACTCCACCAGCTTGCGCAGCAGGTTGTAGAAAGGCGTATCAAACACCTCGTGATGGCTGCCGACTTCGTGGCCCTTGCGATGCTTGAGCACTAAGTAGCCCACATAGGGCGTAAAGATCACCGCCGCAAACCAAGAGAGCACCAGCGCCATACCGGTGACGGAGAAAATTGAAAACGTGTATTCCCCCGCCGCGCTTTTGGCCATGGCAATCGGCAGAAAGCCCACCGCAGTGATCAACGTGCCGGTCAACATCGGAAATGCGGTGACCTTGTACGCAAAAGTGGCAGCGGCAAACTTATCCATGCCTTCTTCCATCTTGCGCACCATCATTTCCACCGCGATGATGGCGTCGTCTACCAGCAAGCCCAGCGCGATAATGAGCGCGCCTAGCGATATTTTGTGCAGATTGGTATTGGTGACATACATCGCCAAGAACGTCATGGCCAGCACCAGCGGTATGGTAAAGAACACCACCAACCCCGGCCGCATATCCACGTAATAGCGGCGGTAAAACGGCCGGCTCGCAGCGTTCTCATGCTTGTGCAACCCGAGCGCGATAAAGCTCACAGCCAGCACAATCACAATAGCTTCGATCAACACCGCCACAAACTCGTTGACCGAACGGCTCACGGCTTGCGGTTGGTTCTGAATCTTCTCCATCTTGATGCCTACCGGCAGGCCAGACTCAATCCGCTTTTCTGCCGTGCGCAGGTTTCTGCCCAGCGCAATGATGTCGCCGCCTTTGCGCATCGACACGCCCAGCACAATCACTTCCTTGCCGTTCTGCCGGATTTTGTACGCAGGCGGGTCAACATAGCCGCGCTTGACGTTGGCAATGTCCGCCAGGCGCACGGTGCTTTGTCCGGCGCGGATCGGCATGTTTGCCAGCGCCGCTGCATCGCGCACTTCTCCAGTAATGCGAATCTGAATGTTGTCGCTTTCCGTAGGCAGATAACCGGTAGCAGACACGTCGTTTTGGTTATTGACCTGCGCAATCACATCGTTCAGGTTCACGCCCAGCTGTGCAAGGCGCTTGTGGCTGACCTCGATGTACATTTTTTCGTCTTGCACGCCAAACACTTCAACCTTGGCAACGTCGTTCACGCGCAGCAAATCTTGCCGCACGCGCTCCACGTAGTCTTTGAGTTCCTGATAGCTAAAGCCGTCAGACTCAAAGGCAAACATCACGCCATACACATCACCAAAATCGTCATTGAAAAAGGGGCCGATCACGCCCGGCGGCAACGTGCCGCGAATATCGCCAATGCTCTTGCGTACGATGTACCAGATGCCGTTGACTTCTTTGGGCGGCGAACTGTCTTTTACCTGCAAGATCGTCAGCATCTCACCCGGTTTGGTGTAGGTGCGGATTTTGTCTGCGTACGGCGCTTCTTGCAGCTTTTTTTCCAACTTGTCGGCCACTTGCTCGGCCATTTGCTGCGCGGTGGCGCCGGGCCAATATGCTCGCACCACCATCGCGCGAAAGGTAAAGGGTGGGTCTTCGTCCTGCCCCAGTTGAAAGTAAGCCAGCACGCCGCCTAGCAGCAGCACAACAATCAGGTAACGCACCAGCGGCTGGTGCTTCAGCGCCCACTCAGAAAGATTGGTTTGCATAGAGCAGCAGCGCCTTATTCAGACTTGGCCGCAGCTGCGGTAGCTGGTGCTGCGGGAGCCGCCGGCGCTGCAGTTGGCACCACGCTTTCCAGCAGCTTGACCTTTTGCCCTTCATTGAGCGTGTGCAGCCCGGCGGTAATCACGCGTGCGCCGGGTGCGATGCCTTGCGCAATCGCTACGCTGGCGATGTTGCCTCCCGCAGTTGGTCCCAAGGCGGGGCCGGCAATTTGCACCGGCACGCGCTTGGCAATCGCGCCATCCACAATCCATACCGCCTGTTTGCCGTCTTTTTCCACTACTGCATTAAGCGGCACCACCAAAGCCTGCTGCGCGCCACCGTTGATACGCACGCTGGCCGTGGCACCTAACGATGCTGTGTTTTCCGGGTCTTCTAAGCTGGCACGTACAACAAACGTGCGCGTAATGGGATCGGCTGCGGGCGCTACTTCGCGCACCAGCGCATTCAAGCTTTTACCGGGTGCAGACCACAGCGACACGCTCGCTTTTGCGCCAGGCTTGAGCTGCTGCGCCACCTGCTCCGGCACGCTAAACACCACATCGGAGTCGCTGTTTTTGCTGCTCAGCGTGGCAATGCGCACCACGGTCTGGCCTGCGGTCACCACCTGGCCTGCTTCTGCTTCGGCCGCAGTCACCACGCCAGCGCGGTCAGACACCAGCGTGGCGTATGCGGCTTGATTGCCCTGCGCGCGCGCCTGCGCCTGCGCTGCGTCCAGCTGCGCCTGCGCGGCGCGCAGCTGCGTCTGCGCCTGCTCAATGCGCGAGGCGCTGACAAAATTTTGATCGGCCAGTGACTGCACGCGCTTGAGTTCGCTTTGCGCAAGCTCAAAGTTAGCGCGCGCCGCCGTCACCTGCGCCTGCGCGGCAGAAGCGGCCAGGCTCAAGTCCTGCGCATCCAGCCGTGCCAGCGGTTGCCCTACTTTGACCGTGCTGCCCACATCCACCAGACGCTGCGTGATCTTGCCCGGCACGCGAAACGACAGGCGCGATTCAAACCGCGGCCGAACCTCTGCGGCGTAGCTGGATGCGGCCTCCACATCTGAAACGCCCACTGTGATGGTGCGCACCGGGCGCACGTCTTCATCGACGACCGGCGCAGCTTTAGAACACGCGGCGAGCACGGCCGCGGCGCCAATCAGCAGTGCGGCACGAGCAAATCGATGGGTTTGATAGGGAGAGGAAGAAGGCGGTGTTGCGGCGACGGCGGACATGTTCAAAATGCTCCGAATCAAGCGGTTCAGCAGGCAAGCAATGCAGAAAGAGAGGAAACCGGGCAACGAAAATGTAACAAATAACTGACCAGTTAGTAATTTAATGAGAATGTTGCGCAGCGTCAAGCTGTCCGATCGGCCAGGGCGGCGGCAAGCCGCGCGGCCTTGCGCCCCGCCGCGTTCCGGCGTAGAAAGTGATGTGAACGCCTTGCTGAGAAAACATAGGACGCAATATCCATGGGTATTTCCAAGCATTTTTGGCTGAAAACCCGCACCAGTATTGCGTACACTGCTTTGCTATCCTGTGTTTTGATGTTGTGTTGCGTGCCCCCTGCCCTAGCTGCAGACATTGGCGGCTGGATGGAGTCGCAGCGCAATAAGGACGCGACCAGCGCGCAAACCTGCGCGGCGCAGATTGAATCCGCTAAGACGCAGCTGCCTGACACCCCGCAGGCTGCGCAACTCTATTTTCAGGCCGGCCTGTGCTACCTGGCAGGCCAGCAGGTGGCGCAAGATCCGATTGCGGCAAAAGCGTGGCTCGCGCGCGCCGCAGAGCTGCAGCACTTGCCCGCGCATCGCCTTCTGATCTCTATGCAAGCCGCCGAGGCCGGCGCGCATCCCGCCAGCTATCACTGCCACGACATTGGCTACGACCGCAAAATTTGCCATGGCACACCGCCGCAGGCTTTGCCACAGGTTCAAACGCAGTAAGCCCACAGGAGAAAACGCATGAAAAAGCTTGGTCTTGCAATCGTGCTCTGCGCTGTTATCACCACGCCCGCACTGGCGTGTTCAGACAAAGACTGGAAGGCCTGCAAAGGCAAGCCCTGGGTGATTGGCAACAGCATGGATACGCCGCTGGGCGACAAGTGGTGGCCCAACAAGCTGTGGGGCAAGGATGATGAAGCCGGCGCCACCAACTGGTATCTCAAACCTGAAGTGACGCAGCGCGCGCTGGCGGAAGCCAAGACCGGCAAGGTCTACCGCCTGGGCCGGCCCTACACCAGCACCATGCCTGCATTTGGTGAGCGCAAGTTCGTGCTGCGGATTCCCGGCGGCCCCACGGGCGGTCCCTTCGGTGCCAACGCGGTGACGTACAACGATGAATTTGTGGCTACTGAAATTGGCCAGATCGGCACCCAGTTTGACGGCCTGGGCCACATTGGCATAGCCATCAAAGGCGCGGCGGACAAAAACGAAATGCGCTACTACAACGGCTTTACGCAGCTAGAGATTGAAGGCTCAACTGGCCTGAAAAAACTCGGCGTAGAAAAACTGCACCCCATCATGGCGCGCGGCATTCTGATCGACGTGGCCGCGGCCAAAGGCGTGGACGCAATGGAGGCCGGCTATGAAATCACCCTGGCCGATGTGCGCGACGCGCTGGCCAAGCAAGGCATGAAAGACTTTAAGTTCATGCCGGGCGACGGCGTGTTCTTTCGCACCGGCTGGGGCAAGCACTGGATCAAAGACAACGCCAAGTACAACGGCGGCGAGCCCGGCATCGGCATGGAAGTGGCCAAGTGGCTCAGTGACGAAGTGCAGGCCGGCGTGACCGGCGCGGACAACTGGGCCAACGAGGTGATTCCCAACAAAGAACCGGGCTGCGCGTTTTGCGTGCACAGCCACCTGCTCACGCGGCACGGCATTGTGAATCAGGAGAACATGCACTTGGACGATCTGTCCAAAGACAAGGTCTACCGCTTTATGTACGTGTACAGCCCAGCGCCGATTGCGGGCGCGACCGGTTCAATCGGTGCGCCGCTGGCGATTAAGTAAGAAAAGAACGGCAGGTTCAATCAGGGTGCGCTTTTTGCCACACTCTTGGCAAAGCGCGCCTTGAACCAGTCTTCCAGCATGCGTTTTTCGTACGCGTAAGACTCAAGCGAAGAATTCACGCCAATGCGGTCTTCAAAGCCCATGTCGCTCAGCCGGTCCTGGCCTTGGCTCACCACAGTCTCGCCAGACTTGAGGGTGTAGCGGAAGGTGATGCTGGGCCAATCGATGCGGCGCACCACGCGCAAATCGGGGTGGCGCACCGAGCGGTTTTGCTCACCGGCCAGATCCACATCCGTCACTTCCACGAGCAACTGCTGATCGGCGGGAACGTATTTTTTTGCGAGCGCTTGAAAGTGCCGTTCCAAGCCGCGCATCGCATCATCACGGTCCCAAGACACGCGGCCGATGTCAGTGAACTTGTCGGGCTCGACAAAATTCACCTTCGCCTCACCCGCGTGCGCAGCAGGCAGCGCGGCAAACGTTGCGGCACACAAGAAAGCAGATAATGCGGGAGTATTCAGGCAGTACATGGCGGCATCCATCGGTAGTGCAGAGGTAAATATCCTACTGCGCAGAATCGTGGGTGTGCCATCAACAAGGTAACAAAACCTTGTACGCAGTATCCATGGGCATTTTCAAGCATTTTTGCCTCAAAACCCTTATGGATACTGCGTGTTCATCTACTTACCTTGTCACGCAATGCTCACATTCTTGAGAAACCCCAAGTCGTGCGGATAGCTGCTGTTGGGAAACGCCGCCAGATTGGGAAAGACCTGCGCCAACTGCGGATCGGACAAACCAAACCAGCGCCCCAGCGTTGCGCCGTACTGGTCTACGGAGATGCGCGGGATCAAGTTGCGGCCCAGTTCCACCAAGTCTTCACTATTCGCAGACAAATCCGGCCACTGGCCGTAGATTTCCCCGCCGTCCACCGCGCCGCCCATCACAAAATGGTGGCCGCCCCAGCCGTGATCAGTGCCGTCGCTATTGGTCTTGAGCGTGCGGCCAAAGTCCGACGCGGTAAACGTGGTGACTTTGTTGATCAAGCCTTCGCCCAGCTCATCATGAAAATAGCGCAGCGCCTGCGCCAGCGTACCCAGCAGCGCAGCGTGGTTGCCCATGCCGCCCTGCGAGCCGACAAATTGGTTGTTATGCGTGTCGTAGCCCGATGCGCTCACAAAAAACACCTGCCGCTTGACGCCCGGCAGCCCGCCGCTATTGGCGGCCTTGATCAGCCGCGCCACCGCGCGCAGTTGCGCAGCCACGTTATTGCCGCCCGGTGCGTTGCCCACCGTCACGTTGCCAAACGCATTGGCAATGGTCTGCTGCGCGCTGATCGAGCGTTGAACTACTTTCTTGTATTCGCTCTCAAACAAGCCGCCCTCGCGTTGCAAAATATCTTTGAACGCGGTCGCCGCCTGCGTTGAGCCAAACAAACTGTCCCGCCCATTGATGCGCACCGCTTCGCCGGACACAGGCAGCACTTGATATTGCACCGCCTCGTTGCCAGAAAGCCAGATGGCCGTGCCGGCCGGTGAGATGCAGGTGAACACGGAACCCGGGCCGTTTTGCGCCATCACCTGATCGCCAAACAGTCCGCCCCAGCCGCGCGTAGCGCCTTCCGGGCCGCCGGCCTGCCACATATTGAACTGATCGTTATGCGAGAACAGCATTGGTGGCAGTGGCACCGATTGCGCTTGATACTGCGCCTTGGTGGTAGGCGCCAGCAAAGTACCCACGTTAGGAACCACAGCCAGGCGCCGCTTGGTTGCATCGCCGCCCACGCCGTTAAACAGTTCGGCCAGCGAGGCCGTGGCCGGATGCAAGGCAAAGGTACGGGCGCCGTGGCGCGAACCTTGGCGCAGCGCCAGCGGCAGCACCGCGTTGTCCTTCAGCGCATAGTTGCCGCGCGCCGCGGAATACGCGCCGAAGGTTGCAGTATCGGTTGCCAGCACAGTGTCATGCGCATCGTTGCCGCCAAATAAAAATATGCAGACCAGTGCTTTGTAGTCCGATGCCTGCTGCGCGTTTGCGGAAGACATGCCGGCCAGTTGCAGAGCAAACGGCGCCGCCGTACCCAGCATAGATGCGGCACCGGCGCGCAGCACGCTGCGGCGTGATGGATTGAATGTTGCGATGGATTTTTTCATTGTTGTTCTCCCGTTATTTTTGGATCAGATATTCAGGCGAAGCCATGGTTAGAAACACCGCAATCTGCGCGCGCCGCAGCCGGTTAGCGTCGCTCGTGGCTGGTACGGAATCCACGGCGGCCTTGATTTTGTCTTGCAGTTCTTGCGGCATGCGCCCTGCTGCGAGCAGTTCGTTGACCCGCGCTGCAAGCGCCGCACCGTCAAGCGGCAACTCTTTGGCGTAAGACGACTTGAGCACGATGTTTCCATTGCCGTCGGTCAGGCCAAATTGCAGAATGCCGTTAGACGAACCCGCATCCTTGGTGCCGCTGATCACTGCCGCCATCATGTTGAGATAGTTCGCAGTACAAACCTCATGCACCACTTGCATTTCCGGTGCGACCAAGCCTTTGTCGCCAAACACCTTGCTCGGCACATAGCCGGGGCGCCAGAAATTAAACACACTGGGCGAACTCATCGGGTATTGGCACAGCTCATCGCGCTTGGACATCATGCTGAACTCGCCCGGCTGCTTTTGCAGCGCTGCGCCGTTGCCGCGCGTGAGTTCAAACGCACGCATCCAGTTGGCCAGGCGGATCACCGGTTCGCGCAACTTGCCAAAGCCTTCTGTGCGGCTTGCGTACCCAGCATCGCGCGCTTCTTTGTCGAACAAAATCGCTTTAATTGTCTGGCCCAAATTGCCATTGCTACCCTTAAACGCCGCGGCCACGCGGCCAACGTATTCGCCACTCGGATTGCTGGTGACAAACTGCTGAATCAACCGCCGCGCAATGAACGGCGCCACATTCGGATGCGCGGCAATATGATCGAGTGCCTGCTTCAAACTGTCTGCCGCATTGGTTCCCGCGGGAATCGTTTTGCCGAGAAATTTTTTCTCAAGCGTGGAATGAAATGCGGCAAAGCTCTTCATCGGTTTGCGATTGCAGTCTTGCGCAATGCCGCAATCGCCGCCAAAACTGCCGCTGTCCCAGTTCCAGCCCGTGAATACGCGGGCAAGGCCCGCAATATCTTGGTTTGAGTACGTGGTCAGCGGTTGGCCGCTACCGTCGCGCTTCACGCTGCCATCGGCATTGAGTTGATGCAGGCCGATGGAGAACAGTTGCATCACTTCGCGTGCGTAGTTTTGATCGGGGATGATCGCGCCGTCCGCGCTTTCTTTTTGGTTCTTCAGCGTGCCAAGATACAAGCCCATGTAGGGATGCAGCGTCACATCCTCAAGCACCATGCGGTAATTACCAAACGCATTGCGCGTGAGCATGTTGTAGTACGACGCGGATGCGTGATGACGCCACGCTTCGGGAAAGAAATCGCGCTCGGCTGAAGTCACAAAAATCTGCGAGAGCGCAAACGCCATGCGCTGGCGCAGCTGATCATCACCAAACACGGCGTGGCGCCAGAACAGGCCAAACAAATCATGGTCGCCAGAGAACTCCGGCTGCGAAGGGGCCATGGCCAGCTGCGCGTCAATCCATTTTGCATAGTCTCCGCCAAAGCCGCCCTGCGCCTGTGGCTTGAGCAGCGTATTGATGGATTCTTCAGTCGCACCAAAACTTGCTTGCGTCAAAAACCGCGCAGCCTCTGCGCGGTTGCCTGCGATCGGCGAATCCACCGGTGGCTGGCCGGGCGTTGGTGTGCTCGAAGGCACTGGCGTTGGCGTTGCGGACGGTGATGGTGTTGGGCTGGAACTCGGACTCGCCGTGGGACTTGGACTTGAAGTAGGGCTCGCGGTGGGACTCGGGCTCGCCGTGGGTGTGGGCGTTCCTCCCACCGGCGGCGGCGCAGATGGGCCGCTACCTTCACCACCGCCACATGCGGCAACACACATTGCAATCAACAAAGAAACACCCGCGCGCCTGACCGGCGCGTATCGCATATGGCTTAACGTCATACCCCACCCTGAGTTGTCTTGTTTTTGAAGGTCGCAAGCATTCAGTGCTGCGCGAACTTCAAACCCTTGCGCAGTAAAAATTGCTTACTGCGACTGTGACTCGGCTTCTAGGGTGCGGTTCAGCTACAACTACCCTACGTTGGGAGGGTAGTGAGTGGCTTAGAAACTGCTGAAGAGGTTTATTTGAAGAAGCGATACGCACTATCCATGCGTGTTTTCAGCCAAAAATGGCTGAAAATGCGCATGGATATTGCGTAGAGCAGTTTAAAAAATGACTAAAACTGCTCTGCAGTCAGCGCAGTCACAGACTCCGCACCCTCCACCACTGCATCGCGCATGCCCGGCACTTTGGACAGAATGTGGTCGCCATAAAAACGGCAGGTGGTGATCTTGGTCTGCATGAAATCTTTGTCTTCGCCAGCGGCCAACTTATCTTCTGCCACCATCAGCGCACGCGCCATTTGCCAGCCGGCCACCGTCATGCCTGCAAGCATCAAGTACGGCACGCTGCCTGCGAAGGCCGCATTGGGATTAGTCTTGGTGTTGGCGACGATAAAGTCGATCACTTCTTCCAGCGACTTGCGGGCGGCAGCCAGGCGTTTTTGCATCGCTTTGCAGGCGACGCTGCTGCGTTTGCCCAGCTCAACTTCAGTCTTGGCAATTTGCGCGCACACGGCTTTGGCGACCATGCCGCCATCGCGAATGGTTTTGCGGCCGACTAGATCATTGGCTTGAATTGCCGTGGTGCCTTCGTAGATCGTGAGAATTTTGGCGTCGCGCAGATACTGCGCCGCGCCAGTCTCTTCAATAAAACCCATGCCACCATGCACTTGCACGCCGAGCGACGCTACATCCAAACTCATCTCGGTCGAATAGCCTTTGACCAGCGGCACCATGAATTCATAGAACGCTTGGTTGTGCTTGCGGGTAGCTTCATCCGGGTGGTGATGCGCAGCGTCAAAACTGCTGGCCGCCACCATCGCCATCGCGCGGCAACCTTCGGTGTACGCGCGCATGGTCATCAGCATGCGCTTGATGTCCGGGTGATGAATGATCGGCGCGCTGCCAGGAAAGCTGCCATCCACCGGGCGGCTTTGCACGCGGTCTTTGGCGTATTGCACCGCTTTTTGATAGGCGCGCTCGGCCACGGCAATGCCTTGCACACCTACTGCGTAACGCGCGGCGTTCATCCTGATGAACATGTATTCCAGGCCACGATTTTCCTGGCCGATCAAATAACCAATCGCGCCGCCGTGATCGCCATATTGCAGCACTGCGGTGGGAGAAGCCTTGATTCCGAGTTTGTGTTCAATGCTCACGCAGTGCACATCATTGCGTTTGCCAAGCGTGCCATCGGCATTGACCATGAACTTGGGCACGATGAATAGGCTGATGCCCTTCACACCCTCCGGCGCGCCGGTCACGCGTGCGAGCACGAGGTGGACGATGTTCTCCGCCATGTCATGCTCGCCGTACGTGATGTAAATCTTGGTGCCGAAAATTTTGTAGCTGCCATCGCCCTGTGGCTCCGCGCGCGTGCGCACGAGCGCCAGATCGCTGCCGGCTTGCGGCTCGGTCAGGTTCATCGTGCCAGTCCACGTGCCTTCGATCATCTTGGGGATGTAGGTTTGCTGCTGCTCTTGCGTACCCGCAGTCATCAGCGCTTCAATCGCGCCGTCGGTCAGTAGCGGGCACAGCGCAAAGCTGGTGTTGGCGGAATTCAGCATTTCAATTGCAGTCGCACCGATCAGCTTGGGCAGCCCTTGGCCACCAAACTCCACCGGATGCTGCAAGCCCTGCCAGCCGCCCTCACCATATTGCTCGAACGCGTCTTTAAAACCCGGCGTCGTCGTGACTTTGCCGTCTTTGAAAAAGCTCGGGTTCTTATCGCCTTCCCAGTTCAGCGGTGCAAGCACGTCTTGCGTGAACTTGGCGCATTCTTCCACCACCGCCTGCGCGGTGTCGTAGCCGGCTTCTGCAAACGCGGGGATTTTGGTGAGTTCATCGATACCGGCAAGCTCTTTCATGCAAAAGAGCATGTCTTTGGTGGGGGCGGCGTAGGTCATGGTTTTGTCTCCAACACGGAATAAAAAAGCCGTTCGCCCTGAGCCTGTCGAAGGGGAACGGCTTTTTCACAAAGAACGTTCATGGTTCGACAGGCTCACCACGAACGGAATATCGCGTTAGCCGAGTTCTTTCACCAGCTCCGGCACAGCCTCAAACAAATCCGCCACCAGTCCGTAATCGGCCACGCTGAAAATCGGCGCTTCGGCGTCTTTGTTGATGGCGACGATCACTTTGCTGTCTTTCATACCGGCCAAATGCTGGATGGCGCCGCTAATGCCGGCGGCCACATACAGTTGAGGTGCGACGATCTTGCCGGTCTGGCCGACTTGCCAATCGTTTGGCGCGTAGCCTGCATCCACTGCGGCGCGCGATGCGCCCAGTGCTGCGCCCAGCTTGTCTGCCAGCGGCGTCATCACTTCGGTAAATTTTTCGCTCGAGCCCAGCGCGCGTCCGCCGGACACAATGATCTTGGCTGCGGTGAGTTCCGGCCGCTCGCTCTTGGCGATCTCGCGGCTTACAAAGCTGGAGGTGCCTGCATCGCCTGTAGCTGACACGTTTTCGACCGCGGCAGAACCGCCTGTGGCCGCGACCGGGTCAAACGCCGTGGTGCGCACGGTAATGACTTTTTTCGCGTCACTGCTCTTGACGGTGGCAATCACATTGCCTGCGTACATGGGGCGCGTGAAGGTGTCTGCTGATTCCACCGAAAGAATGTCGGAAATCTGCGCCACATCCAGCTTGGCCGCCACGCGCGGGGCCACGTTTTTGCCGTTGGCGGTGGAGGGAAACAGCATTTGGTCGTAACTGCCGGCCAGTGCAATCACTTGGGCCGCGATGTTTTCAGCGAGTTGGTCGCCTAGTGATGCTGCGTCTGCGACCAATACTTTGCTCACGCCAGCAATTTGCGCGGCTGCAGCGCCCGCAGCGGCACAACCGCTGCCAGCCACCAGTACGTGCACGTCACCGCCAAATTTTGCGGCGGCAGCGACCACGTTGAGCGTGGCGGGTTTGATGTGGGTGTTGTCGTGTTCTGCTATTACGAGTGATGCCATCGAGTGCTCCGAATC
>JBOFGW010000385.1:0-13125 GCA_051649325.1 Burkholderiaceae bacterium
AGCCGATTACATTTTTTGGAAGGCCGCTTGAGCACCCTGCCACCCACTGCCAGCGCAGACGAAGCCGTTTACAACCACGCACTGGCTGCCTGCGCACGCGGCGACAAAGCCGCGCTGCGCATGCTGTATGACCGCGAAGGCGCCAAGCTGCTGGGCGTAGCCATGCGCATTGTGCGCGACCGTGCGCTGGCAGAAGATGTGCTGCATGATGCGTTTGTGAATATCTGGACCAAGGCTGCCAGCTTTGATGCCGCGCGCGGCTCCGGCCGCGGCTGGATTTACGCGGTCGTGCGCAACCAAGCGCTCACCACCGTGCGCACCCGCGGGCGTGAAGTTTCCGCTGACGAAGAGGCGATGGAAGCGCTGGATGCAGACGCATCGATGGACGCCGCGCAAGACACCGCCACCATCTTTGAACTCAACGCCAGTCTGGGCAAACTCAACGACTGCCTGGCGCAGCTGGATGGCACCAAACGCACTAGCATTTTGTACGCGTATATCGACGGCTGCTCGCACGGCGAGATTGCGCAGCGCATGCGCGCGCCGCTGGGCACCGTGAAAGCATGGATTCGCCGCGGTATGGCGAGTTTGCAGGATTGCATGGCGTGAATGCGCGGCATATAGAGTTACCCGTTCGGGCTGAGCCTGTCGAAGCCCATTTGTCATCCTTCGCAGAGCACCAGTGCGACATCGTAAAAGCGTTTCGACAGGCTCAACGCGAACGGAGTTTTTGTAGCACATGTTAGGCAGTACTTAAGAGGGCAATTTGGCCAACGCAGAACAAAACCGTATCGCAGGCGAATATGTGCTGGGCACATTGTCCGCAGCCAGCCGCGCGCTGGTGCAAGCGCGCATGCAACGCGAACCCGAACTCGCCGCTGCCGTGCGCGCCTGGGAAGCGCGCTTGCAGCCGCTTAACTCCCTCGCCGAGCCGGTCGCACCATCCGCCGCGCTATGGCCGCGGATTGAGCGCAGCGTGACGGTTCAAACAAATGCCGCACGCAAACCTGCGGCAGTGACTGAAAGCGCCTTGCAGCGCTGGTGGATGAGCCTGTCGCTCTGGCGCGGCGCCACCGGCCTGAGTTTTGCCGCATCGCTGCTGATGGGCGTGCTGCTGTTCACGCGCATGAGCGCGCCGCCACCGACCCCGCAGTTCATGGTGGTGCTGGCCGCGCCGCAGGGCAACACGCCAGGGTTTGTGATGCAGGCCAGTTCTGCGCGGCGCGTGCAACTGATTCCGCTGGGCGTGGTGCAGTTGCCGCCGGACAAAGCGCTGGAGTTATGGACGCATGTAGACGGCGCAAAACCCGCCACATCGCTGGGCCTGATCAAACCCGGCCAGCCGATAGAGCTGCGGCTGGATCAGTTCAGCATCAAGCCCGACATGCCGTTTGCGATTTCATTGGAGCCGCCGACTGGCTCACCCACCGGGCAGCCGACGGGGCAGGTTCTGTATGCGGGCAAAGCGGTGAAAATTTAGAGGGTTTTAAAGCAGATTACGCAATATCCATGGTGTAGGCGGGGTTTCGGCAAGCACTGCTTGCCGCCGCCGAAACGGTGAGCGCTTGCAAGCGCGAACTCCCTGCGCTCAAGCAAGTCTTTGCGCGCCTTTTCAAGCACTTTTGGCTGAAAATGCCCATGGATATTGCGTAGACACCATTTAACGCCGCTACAAATACACCGTACCACCCGCGGTGGCGCGCCTAAACGCGCTGCCCATCGGCGTTTGGCCCGCGCGCACGAAACGTAGCGGACTCAGGCCAGTGAGCTGCCGCACCGCGCGGGACATATGTGCTTGGTCGGCAAAGCCAACTTCGGCTGCGATGTCGGCCAGGCTCGCACCCGCCTGCGCGCGGCGCGACACTGCCTGCAGCCGCACCACGCGTGCCAGATGGCGCGGCGATGTACCGATGAAGCAGTGAAAGTCGCGCTCAAGTTGGCGCCGCGACACATGCTGTTCACCCGCCAAGGTTTCCATCGACACTGCAGGCTCGGCGCACATGCGCATGGCCGCGCGGCCAGCGCGCAAGGCGGCGGTAGACACCTGCCGCTGCGCGGCGGACCGCTGCTCCAACCACGCGGCTAAGCAAGTCAGCTTGTCCCCAAGCGTGATGGCACGCGCGATGTCGGACTCGAGCCGGCACGTGAGCCTGCGCTCGAGCAAGCCGTCCACGCGTGCGTGGATGCGCGGCTGCACGGCCAGCGGCTGGCTTTCCAGCAGCTGCACCGCGCCCAGCGGAGTGAGCAAGGCCAGCAGCGTAATGCAGTCACCGGCACCGGTGAAGCGGCCTGTCCACTGGCGGATGCCGGTGAGCCGCGTCAGCTCACCATGCGCACCTTTGCGTTCGATACAGTCGCGCCCGCGCCCGATTTGCACGCTCAACACCAGCGATTCATGCGGCACGATGGCCAGCGGCATCGGCCCGGTAGCGTCCATTTCAAACGCCATGAGCGCATTGACGTACGGCGCAAGCACGCCGCGAATCGGAATCGAATGCGCTTGAATCGCGCCCGCGCTGTGGCCTTGCTGAGCGGTGCTGTGAGAGGTAGTAATTGACATGCTGAGAATCTCTTAAGGTGCAGACCACGGTTGCACGCGGTCCTTCGGTTCAAGCCAGAGCCGGTGGCCGGGCCGCACTTCAAATGCGTGGTACCAGGCATCGAAGTTGCGCACGGTGGCAATGCGATACGTTCCCGGCGGGTGCGTGGTGGCGGCTTGTTTGCGCAGCGCATCGTCACTGAGCTTTGCCCGCCAGCTCCGCGCAAAGCCGATGAAGAACAGCTGGTCTTGCTGCTTCACATACTCCGCATCGTCCTTGCGCGGGTGGGTGGCGAGCGTTCGACGGTAAGCCTCAAAGGCCGCGGTCAGGCCCATCAAGTCGGCAAGGTTCTCGACCAAGCTGGCCTTGCCGTCTACCGCGACATCTGGAAATGTGTCAGGGAAGGGGCGGTAGCTGGAGAACTGCTCCACCAGCGGCTGGGTCGCGGCCTGGTAGCGCGCCAGATCCTCCGCGCTCCACCAGCGGCGCTTGGCCCCTTGCAAGTCGTAGTCTGCGCCGAGCGTGTCGATGAAATGCGTCAGCTCGTGGCCCACGATGGCGCCAATCGCGCCGAAGTTGAACGCATCAGGCTCGGCCGATTGCGCGATGTCAAACTTGGGCGCCTGCAGCAGCCCAGCGGGAAAGTTGTAGGCGTTCTGCGTAAAGATCAGGCCCGCAACAATGTCATGCCCCGGCAGCACCCACCGCTTGGGGTCCACCGGCTGGTTCAGCTGCGCAAGCGCGCGGCGGGTGTGCCACTGCGCGGTGCGGCGCTGGTTGCCAAATGCGTCATCGCGGCGAATCTGCAGGTCTGCGTCGTCCAGCCAGCGGTCTGCGTGGCCCAGGCCGAAGTAGACCGCATCGAGCTTAGCCATCGCCTGCTGCCGGCCGGCCGGTGATAGCCAGTGCACGACGGCCACGCGCTCGCGCAACGCCGCTTTCACTTGCGCTGCGATCGACTGGACGCGCGCTTTGTGCGCGGCCGCAAAGTGGCGCTCAACGTACAGGCGCGTGACCCTGTCCCCCAGCGAGCGCTGCACGGCTGCGTTGGCCTGCTGCGCGCGTGGCGCCGATGCACTCTGACCCGCCACAGCCACGCCATGCAGCGCGTAGGCTGCATCGGCAATCGCGCGCGGCAACACCTGCGCGTACCGATCCACGGTGCGCAGGTGCAGATAGTCCTTCCATACCTGCAGCGGCTGCGCGGCCAGCAAGGCAGCCGCGCCTTTGAGAGCGCTGGGCTGCCAGACGATCAATGAATCCTGACGCGCGAGGCCCGCAGCGGCGAAGAAGGCACCCCAGCCCATGCCCGGCGCTTGGCGCGCAAAGTCGGCGCGCGTCCAGAGATTGCGGGCGTTCTCTTCTTTGCCAGAATCCTCTTGCGTGGCGTGGCTGCGTGCGATGGCGGTTTCCAGCGCGATTACTGCATCGATGCGCTGTGGCTCTGGCCGCCTGCCCGTTAGCACCCACAGCTGCGCCAAGTAGTCGCGGTACTTGCCGCGCAGCGCTTGCATTGGCGCAGCGTCACTCAGGTAGTGTTCCCGGTCGGGCAGGCCAAGCCCGCCTTGCACTAAGAAGGCCGCGTTGAATCGTTCGCCGCTGATGCCCTTGTCCACCGCCAGGCCGAGCAGATGCGCCGACTGAGCGCCGCCAAAACCCATCGGGTCGCCATCGGCCGGCATTTCGCTGCCCAGCCAGCGCGCGAGATCAGACTTGTCGCGCAGCACCGCGATGCGCTTGAGCAGCGGCTGAATTGGCGTGAGGCCGCGCGCCTCGATCGCGTTCTGATCGAGAAAGGCCGCGCGATAGTCGGCCACCTTGCGCGCTGCGGGGCTCGCCGTCGGCCCCGCCGCCAAATCGCCCAGCAGGCTCGCGACCTGTTGCCGCGTCAGCGCCTGAATCTCGTCACGCACGGTCCAGCGGGCGCGGCCAGCCGGGATCTCAGTGGCTTTCAACCACTGCCCGTTGGCATACGCAAAGAAGTCGTCGCCGGGGTGGACGCTGGCGTCGACACCGGACACGGGCGCGGGCTGCTGCGCGAAGGCCGTGGTGCCGAGCAAGCCCATCGTCGCGGTCAGCAGCAGTACAGTAGCAGCGCGTGGGTGCAATGCAGGCATCTCTTCACTCCAAATCATGAACAAGCAGCGCATGCAACGCAAAAATGCGGCGCGGCAGAATCAGCATGATCCGGGTTTGGCGGCGGCATGTCGCACCTTGTACCGACAAGTTTGGGTCAGATTCGGACATTGCTCACAATTTCCCTGCGAAAACACCCGTGTATTTGGCATACTGGTAGCCAAAGAGGAATGTCCGAAAATGGTCTTTTCTACGCGCACCAAACTTGCCAAGCGCAAACCCACCGGCCTCATCGACACGCTGTTCATCATTGGGCCGCACACACTGCTGCTGGACATTGCCGGCCCGGCCGAAGCGTTTCGGCTTGCCAACCTGCACTGCGCGCGCCGCGGCTTGCCTGAGCGGTTCAGGCTGCGCTTTGCTGCACCCTCGCCGCGCACCGTCAGTTCAGTAGGGTTGACGCTCGCTGAGCTAGAGCCGCTACCGCAGCGGTTTACGGCACCGACCTGGGTGGTGGTAGTGAGCCAACCGGCGGTGCACACGGTGCAGGTCTCGGCCCCGATGGCCACGATTGCGCAGTGGCTTGCCCGCATGCTGCGCGAGCCGCTGCAACAGGCAGACTCACCACACCGGCTGCTCACCGTTTGCTCGGGCACGCTCACGGTGGCCCGCGCCGGCCTGCTGGGCGGGCGCAAGTGCACGACTCATCACGAGCTGCTGGATTTGCTGCGCGAGTTGGCGCCTAGCGCACAGATCATTGCCAACCGCGTCTTTGTTGTCGATGGGCCGCTCGCCTCCAGCGCCGGCGTGACCGCAGGCATGGACTTGGCGCTGCACATGATCGCCACCGAATGCGGTGAAGCGCTGGCGGCGAGCGTGGCCGCCGACATGGTGATGTACCTGCGCCGCACACCGCACGACCCCGAGCTCTCGCCCTACCTGACCAACCGCCAGCACTTGCACGGCGCAGTACACCGAGTGCAAGACGCCATCAACGCCGACCCAGACCGCGACTGGAACATGACTACGCTCGCCGCGGTCGCCCACGTCACCGAGCGCCACCTGCTGCGCATCGTCACGCAACATGCCGGCGTATCACCGCTGCGCTATCTGCAGACCATCCGATTGGAGCGCGCGCGCCAGTCGCTGGAAGGCGGCAGCAGCGTCACGCGCGCCGCCGAGCAGGCGGGCTTTCATTCGGGAGTTCACTTGCGGCGCGCATGGCGGCGCCAATGGGGCAGCACGCCGAGAACGGCGACTCGGAACTAACGAAATCAGACCACTGCCAAGGCAGAATACGCAATATCCATGCGCTTTTTCAAGCATTTTTGGCTGAAAAGGTGCATGGATATTGCGTATGGTCTTCTAAATCGGCTATTTCTTGCCTTAACGGTGAACCAACTCCGTAGCCAATCGCTTACCGCTCTTGCAATGCGGCACGCGTAAGTTTTGTAACCGCCAGACGCGCATCGGATCCGAAATGGTTTGTTCTGTATCGCCCCGCCCACACCTTGAGCAACTGCGGCCTCTGACGATTGCACGTTAAGCGCGCTCGGGTTATTTTCCCAACGTCGCCGGGCAGGGATGCGTTCATAAGAACGTTCCCGGTGGCACTCACTCAAGGGGAATGTTCATGTCGTTGCAAAAATGGCTCGCCATTGGTTTGGCAGTTATCGTCTCGGGCTGCGCGCAAGCACCCAAAAAACAAGCGTTTAACCGTGATATGGCAACCGGCATTCAAACCGTAGCCATTACACAAACCAGCAAGCCGGAGTTTTATGAGGCTGGCATGCTCGGCCACCCGGGCGCGAGCTTTGGTTTGATCGGCGGGCTGATCGCTGCGGCAGACATTCAGTCCAAGAGCAACCGTTTGACCCAGACCATCAAGCCTGAGGAAACCAAACTGCAAGAGCGTTTTTGCACACGGCTGAGCGAGTCGCTGGGTAAAGTGGGTTATCAGACGCAAGTGGTCAAGGTTGCACCGGAGACCACTGAAGAGCAGATGCTCGAGGCCGCCAAAAAATCTGCGACCACTGACACCGTGCTGGCCGTCTGGGTGGTGGGTAAATACCTTGCCGCTGGCCCAAGCAGTGACTACTTTCCGTACGTGCTGGTGAAGGCGCGCAAGATGGAAACCAAAACTGGCAAGACCTTATATGAAGACACCTTCACCTATGGCTACACTTTTCCCAACGCGCAAACGGTGCACCTGGCTTCTGACAACAAATACCGCTTTGCCAACATCGACGCACTGGTGCAGGACGCAAGCTTGACGCGCCAGGGCTTGATCGACGGGCTGGATGCAATCGCCGCGCAGATCACTGCCGATCTGAAGAAAAACTAATCATGCGCGTTCACGCTTTCATCAGCGCGGCAGCGCTCGCGCTGGCAGGCTGCGCCACCATGCCCACCGGCGTGCAAGTCGTCGAGCAAGGCAAGCAGGAGCTGGCTGCCGCGCCCCTGTGCTGCAAAAGCCTGCAAGAGGCGCAGCGCAGCAATCTTCCGGTCACGGCCGAGCCCGTGACGGTGTTGATGGACAAGACGCGCCAAGCGTTTGACTTTGGCGGCAGCAAGGCATTTTTTGTCTTGTATGAACTGCCGCAGTTTGCCAGCACCTACTCGGTGGTGATTACCAGCCAGCCGCAAGGCCCGATTGCAGATACCGCCTTGCTCATCCCGCGCGTTGCCCTGTACGACGCGCAGTTCAAGCCAACGCGTTTTTTTGATGAGAAGACCTTGCGTAACCGCGGCAACCTGCTCGAACGCACGATTTTCTTTAATCCGCAAAACGCAGGCGAGCGTTACATCGCGATCTTTGGCTCTGATCTTTCTTCATCGATTGAGCGGGCGTATTCGATGGTGACCGTCACGCCTATCGTGGCTGGGCCGATTGTGTTCAACATGGTGAGCGGCCATGACGGCAAGTCAGTGCTGCGCTCTTCACCGACGGGTACGCTCAAGCTGGAAGTGCAAGGGCTGCAGCCGGTTGCGCAGAAGTAGTCAACCCTTTGTAAACACAGCGCAGTTGACGATGCATTACGCATATTTCATGCGCATTTTCAGCCAAAAATGGCTGAAAATGCGCATGGATACTGCGTAGACGCTTTTGAAATTACTGTTTTTTGGCCTTAGCCTCGGCCACTTCTTTAGCCAATTGCTCGCCGCTCTTCCAATGCGGCACGCGGAAGATCAGCCGCTTGGTGCGCTGGATCAGGGCGTTGCGGCCGTTGACTTCTTCGGCCCAGTATTTGTTGGCCAGCTTCATGTTGCCCACCGGGTCGAGCATGAAGCCGTCTTTCGAGCCCTGGCCGCCAAAGATGTACAGCTTGCCATCGATCATCGCCCACGCGTCCGGGTCGCCGCCCCAGCCCATGCCGTACACCACGCCGTTGGTGCAATAGCCGCCAAACTGCGGAATGTATTTTTCCGGGTTCGCATCAAACAGCTGCTTGTGCTCTGGCTTAGAAAAGCGGAACGTCACCGCCTTGTACACGCTCTTGATCTTGGGATCGCCCTTCTTGTGCGTATTCTCCGTAAAGTAGCTCACCACGTCGTAGCCAAACAGCATCAGATGTTTGTCTTCGCCATCGCTGATCGCGTTCACCGGGCTCAAGCCCTGGCCGGGGTTTTGGGTGAGCAGCGGCGCGCAAGCGCTTGCGCTGATGACCACAGCGGCAAGCAGCAGAGCGCGAATAGATTTCAAGAACGTTGTCATAACTAAGCTCCGGGCGCACATGTGCGAAGAACCCTAAAAATGAAAGGCTAGCGCATTTGTCGTGTTTGCGTACTGGGGCTTACTGCCTACGCATCGCGCAATCAGCCCGTCGCAATCAACCCCACGCCCGCCGCAATCAACGCCGCGCACGTCACGCGCTGGCGCAGATCGCCCTCCTTGAGCAGCTTGGCGCCAAAGAACGCACCCACGAGCATGGACAGTTCGCGCGCCGGGGCGACATAGCTGATGGGTGCGTGCTGCATCGCCGTCAGCACCAGGATGTAGCCCAGCGGGCCGATGGTGGAGATGATGAGCACGTACTTCCAGGTGCGATGCCATTCCGCTTTGAGCGCGGGCAGATTCATCAGCGCATGCGGGCCACTGATGGCGGCGCGCATGACGTGGCTCACATAGTCCAGCACCAGCGGCGCCACCAGCAGCACGCGCACGGTGTAGCCATCTACCACGGTGTAGCTGGCGATAAACAGGCCCGTCAGGCTGCCCCAGAACAAGCCCGCCCGCGCACGCGGGTCATGCGTGGTGAGCAGTTTTGCGCCGCCGGCCAGCAGAAACACGCCGGCCACCACGACTGCAGCGCCGATCAGCGCTTGCGTGCTTGGCCGCTCACCCAGCACGGCAATGGCCACCGCAATCGTGATCAGCGGGCCGGTGCCGCGCGCGACGGGATAGACCACGGACAAATCTGATTCGCGGTAGCCCTTTTGCAGAATCGTGAAATACACCAGGTGCAGCGCGCCGGATGCGGCCATGGCCACCCACACCGCCGTGCCGGTTGGCAAACCGTCACGCGCGACTACCCAAGCTACCGGCAGCGCGTAAATCACGAGCGTGGAA
Organism: Burkholderiaceae bacterium; assembly: GCA_051649325.1. Classification (GTDB taxonomy): domain Bacteria; phylum Pseudomonadota; class Gammaproteobacteria; order Burkholderiales; family Burkholderiaceae_C; genus JBJOQV01. Next base: position 9,187 of record JBOFGW010000385.1, read on the forward strand.
AGCGAACACAGCACCAAAAACAACTGCCCGCCCTGTGCTTTCTTGGCGGCCAGATTCCAGGTGGCGTGCATGATGGCGGCGGCTATTACCAGCGCCAGCGCGGTTGGAGACATAGGTTTCCACGATAGCGCATGCCTTGAAATCCCCTATCCGGCACTCACCTTCTTGCAATCGAGTTGCATCAATTGATGCCGCAAGGGACAATCGCGCGCTGTGCAAAACAAGAGCATCCGTGAACCTTCCAAATCCAGTGCTGTGCAGGCCTTGGCGCATGCGCGGCTGGCCGCGCTCAAGGAGCGCGTGACTGCGCCGCGCGTGCAGGTGCTCACTGCCCTGCTGACCGCGCGCCGGCCGCTGTCGCATCAGGATGTTGACCAGGCGGTTGCGGGCACACTTGACCGCGTGACGATCTACCGCGTGCTGGACTGGCTGGTGGCGCAAGGTCTCGCACACCGCATCGCAGGTGAAGACCGCGTGTTTCGCTACGCCGCGGGCAGCGGCAACCATGCTGCGCACGGGCACTTTACGTGCAGCAGTTGCGGCACAGTGATGTGCATGGGCGATGCGCCGCAGCTTGCGGCACTGGCGGCCAAACTGTTGCCGGCAGGCGCAGTGAGCAATCGGGTGGAACTGAATATTTCTGGCCAGTGTGCAAAATGCACGGTGGCGCAGGCTTGACGTAAAGGACGTTTGATATGGCACAAGATCTAGCAGCAGTTGGCGCACAAACCAAGGCAACGCCGGTGCAGGCGATGATTCCGGTCACGGTGCTCACCGGCTTTCTGGGCGCGGGCAAGACCACGCTGCTCAACCGCATTCTCACTGAACATCACGGCCAGCGCATTGCCGTGATTGAAAACGAGTTTGGCGAGCAAGGCATCGACAACGAAATCCTGGTGCAAGACAAGGACGAGCAGATTGTTGAGATGAACAACGGCTGCATCTGCTGCACCGTGCGCGGCGATCTGGTGCGCATCCTCAAAGATCTGGGCGAAAAAAAGCGCGCCGGCACGCTTGCCTTTGACCGCGTGGTGATTGAAACCACCGGCATGGCCAACCCCGGCCCGGTGACACAAACGTTTTTTATGGACGACGAGATCGCCGACCGCTTTTTGCTCGACGCGGTGATCACCGTTGTGGATGCCAAGCATGGCGACCAAACGCTGACGGAGCAAGAAGAAGCGCAGGCGCAAGTAGGCTTTGCCGACCGGCTGCTGCTGTCAAAGACTGATTTGGTGGACGAGTCGACCAAAACCGCGCTCAAGCACCGGCTGAAACAAATGAATCCGCGCGCGCCGATCAAAGAGGTGCATTTTGGCAAAGCAGATATTGCCGATGTGCTGGATATCCGCGGCTTTAACTTGAATGCCGTGCTTGAACTGGACCCGGAATTTCTCACGAGCGACGCACACACGCATGACGACAGCGTGAAAAGCTTTGTATTTCAGACCGACAAGCCGCTGGACGGCATGCGGCTGGAAGAGTTTTTGAGCGCCATTATTCAGGTTTACGGCAACGAACTGCTCCGCTATAAAGGCGTGCTTTGGATGGACGGGGTCGAGCGGCGCATGATTTTCCAGGGCGTGCACATGATGATGGGCGCCGATACCGGCAAGCCGTGGCAAAAGGGCGAAAAACGCAGCAGCAAGATGGTTTTTATCGGCAAAAACATGCCGCAGAAGGTTATTCTCGAAGGTTTACAGCAGTGCATTAAGAAGTAGACCAAAAGTAGCGCCAGAAAGTATTAGAATTCGCCGCCCCGCATAAAAGTCAGCGCGATCGCAATCGGCGCGGGGCAGGCACGAGGAGGTAAAAGTTCATGGCAGTCAGCAAGACCCCAGCAACCAAGAAAACCGCAGCCAAGGCGCCCGCTAAAAAGGCGCCTGCAAAGGCGGTCAAGGCCGCGCCCGCTAAAAAGGCGGCGCCTGCGCCCAAAAAGCCTGCTGCCAAGCCCGCACCTGCCAAAAAAGTTGCTGCCGCGCCCGCGCCGGCAAAAAAGGCCCCTGCCAAAGCGCCTGCGGCCAAGCCAGCGCCTGCCCCTGCCGCCAAGGTGGTGGCCAAGCCTGTGCCGGCACCCGCCGCTAAGCCAGTGCCAGCATCTATCCCTGCGCCAATGCCCGCGCCGGTTGCAGTAGCCGCCGCGCAGCCCAAGGTTGCGCCGCCGGCGGCGCGCCCCGCGCCCGCGCCGCCACCCGTGCCGCAGCCGCCCAAGCGCACCGGCCCGGTGGTGTCCGGCAAAGGCAAGCCGGGCGACTGGATTCCGTCCGAGGCAGAAATCGTCAACATGCCGGACGATGAGTACATGAGCGCACCGCAGCTGCGGTTTTTCCGCAAGCGGCTGCAGCAAATGGAAAGCGAAATTCTGAGCAACGCAGATTCCACCGTGGAGCATCTGCACGAAAACGTGATCGTGCCCGACCCGGCCGACCGCGCCACGATTGAAGAAGAGCACGCCCTTGAGCTACGCACCCGCGACCGCGAGCGCAAGCTGCTCAAGAAAGTGCAGCAGTCTATTGTGGCCATCGACAACGGCGACTATGGCTGGTGCGAAGAAACCGGTGACCCGATTGGGATTGGCCGGTTGCTGGCGCGGCCTACTGCTACGCTGTCGTTGGAAGCGCAGCAAAGACGCGAGCTTCGCCAGAAGATGTACGGCGATTGATTGATCGCTGTCGCAGTCGTATCACGACAAACCGCGGCCTTTGCGCCGCGGTTTTGTTTTTGCGAGCAGCAACAACCGCCCCGATCTGTCATTCCGAGCAAAGCGAGGAATCTCATGCACGCACCAAGAGATTCCTCGCTTTGCTCGGAATGACAGCTTCCTGAAACATGACTACGCAATATCCATGAGCCTTTTGAGGCAAAAATGCCCGAAAACCCGCATAGATATTGCGTAAAGCACCTCAAAATCAGTTACAAATCCACGCGCAAACCCTAGCGCCGCGCGCCGCACCCTTGCAACTGGCTTGCATTAGACTGCCGGGCATGCTCACGCTGTCTAATCTGCAATTTGCTTACCCCAACGGCGCGCCGCTCACGTACCCGGATGTCGCGGTCGCGCGCGGCCAGGCGCTGCTGGTCACGGGCGCGTCCGGCTGCGGCAAGACCACTCTGCTGCACATCATTGCCGGGCTGCATGCGGCCAAGGGCGGCGCCATGCAGCTTGATGGCCGGGCGCTCAAGCCGCAGGCCGATGTGGCGCTGGTGCCGCAGATTCCGCACCTGATCGGCAGCCTCACCGTGGCGCAGAACGTGGCCAGCGCGAGCTTTGCGGCCGGCAAGCCGCTTGATGCAGCATTTTGCGCGGCGCTACTGCAAGAACTTGGCATTGGGGATCTGGCGCAGCGCCGCCCCGCACAGCTCTCGCGCGGGCAAGCGCAGCGCGTGGCGCTGGCGCGGGCGCTGTCGGTCAAGCCGGCAGTGCTCTTGGCCGATGAGCCCACTGCCAATCTGGACGATGAAGCCACGCGCGCCACCATCGATTTACTCATCGCGCAAGCCAAGGCGCACAACGCCGCGCTGCTGGTGGCCAGCCACGATGGGCGGGTCAAGCCGCTCTTTGCCCACACGCTTGATCTGCGGGCTTCTTCAGCCGTTTTTGCTTCAGAAGCCGCATGAGATCTGAGTACATTGATTTTCTTGTCGACGGGCGCGGAGCCATTCCCTCCCCTGCTCGCAGGGGAGGGTTAGGGTGGGGTTCCATGCGCGAGATATCTCGTCGTTTCCTTATAACCCCCTCCCAACCTCCCCCTGCCAGCAGGGGGAGGAGCCGAGGTGCGACGCGATGAAGCCAGTATCAGCGACGACACTCGCCCTCGCCCACATCGCGCAGCGCAAAGGCGGTTTTGTCGCCAACGCGGCGCTGCTGGCACTCGCCGTCGCATCCATCATCTTTCTCGCAGTAGCGCTGGACGCGATGCAGGCGCGCGCCACGCGTGA
>JBOFGW010000386.1:0-2157 GCA_051649325.1 Burkholderiaceae bacterium
GCTTCGTTTTGCCTGTTGATGCGATGGGTGAACTATAACCAATGTGATTGATGTTGTCAATGCCTTTGGTTATTGATTCGAGTAGGGGTTTTCCCTTTTTGACCCGAAAAGTGCAAAGACTTTGAGAAGGTCGGCGCGCAATGCGCGGGATCAGCGTTCGTTAGACTTTCGCTCGCCTGGTGGCTGGCATCGCTATCTCGACCTGGGCGTCGCTCACTGGGCGCATACCGAAGGCAAGCCAAACTGCCATAAACGATCGGCGTTGCTCCGGAGACATTGCGTCTATTGCAAAGCCGATGCGCTGCGCCTCAAGAGACATCGCGGCGGGATTACGCTCTCCGTCGCCTGTAGCCAGCCACCTTGGTGAGACATTGAGCAGCGCAGCTAAGGCCGGGGTGTGACTTGAGCCTTTGCCGCTTTTCTCTAGACGACTGAGCCCCGCTTGGGCCAAACCTGCGCGCCTTGCGAGCTCGGCTTGAGAAAGCCCAGCAAATTCCCGGGCGATGCGCAATCGACTGCCGAAAGTGTCCATTCCCCACTGTAGGACTTCATCTATCACAATGGTTGTTGACTTTCTAAATAACAACGGTTATATTCCAGGCATGAATTGGCAAAAATTGATAACCGAACTCGGCCAGATGGGGCTGTCGCAGTCTGAAATTGGGAGGCGGTGCGGCTGCTCGCAGTCGGCAATCAGCCAGCTTTACGCAGGCAAGAACAAGCAGCCCATGGCCGACCTTGCCGACGCTTTGCGTACCTTGCATCAAGAGTGCGCGAGTGGCGCGCAGACAGCATGAACAGCACTCCTCCCTGCAAGTCTTCGGGCTTGCTTCACCCTGAAGCCAGGGTGTTTTTTGAAGTGCAGGCGCAGCGCAGCGGGTCTTCATTCCCGGCAAGCGGACGAAACCTCCTTGTTTCTGCACTTCAAAAAACACGCGGCGGTAGCTCCAACGGTAGAGCATCGGTTTCCAAAACCGATGGTTGGTGGTTCGAGTCCATCCTGCTGCGCCAGCTTCAATCAGCGCGCCATGCGGCCCAGTGCTGGGTACTTCTGGCTGCAGCAAATGCGCAAGTGCGGTGGGCAGGATTTCGGAAAGTTGTTGCATGCCGACATCTTCGTTTTTTTGTCCAAAAAACGCTATGCGAATGCGTGCGAACTTTTCGCAGCGGTTCGAATTCGCTACGAGGTTGATAGCGTGGAATCTATAAATGACGCGCTGATCCAGGCGGTCAAGGACGCCGGGGGATCGAAGGTTGTGGGGCCGCGGCTGTGGCCCGAACTACTCTCAGAGGCCGCGCAAAGAAAGTTGCTTGACTGCCTCAATCCAGAGCGCCCCCACAAGTTGAGCCCAGAGCAAGCGATGTTCATTTTGCGGCTTTCAAAAGACGCGGGAAAGCACGACGCCATGGCCGCGCTGGCTGGGTTTTGCGGCTACAGCGCACCCGCTCCCATTGCGGCATCGGATGAGGCTGCTGAGCTGCGCCGCCGCGTGCTTGAGATGGGCTCGCAAATGGCCGACTTGGTGGCCGCTCTGAATCGATTTTCAGGAGACGCGAAATGAAGAAAAAAGCGAAAAGCCAGCTTGATCGGCTGGCCGTGTTGCTGGTGCGCTTTGGTGGTGCAACAAGCGCCGAAATTTGCCGAGCGATCGGCACCGTTTCGCCGCACCGCCGCATCGCAGACCTTAAGGCTGTAGGGTGGCGAATCACCAAGCGCGAGACGAAGCGTGCAGGGTGCAAGTTTGTGTACTTCGGCAAAGCGCCCAAGCGCGCCGCGAGGGTGTCGCCGTGATTCTTGCAGCAATTGCGATTTTTCTCTTCGGCTTGATTGCGGGAGTTGGCACCGTCATTGCGATGGCTGGGTTGATTGACTTGCAGGAGTCGATTCACGAGCACTGGCACGGGAGTGGCGATTGAACTACTACCCATTTCACATTGGCGACTATGTCAGCGCGACAGCGCATTTAACGCTCGAAGAAGACTGCATGTATCGTCGTCTACTCGATTTGTCGTACATGAGCGAAAAGCCGCTGACGCTTGACGAGCGTCAGCTATTTCGGCAGCTGCGATGCGCCACGAACGAGCATCGAGATGCTGCAAAGAGTGTGTTGATTGAGTACTTTCAGCGCACGGAGGATGGATGGATTCATGATCGCG
>JBOFGW010000387.1:0-5193 GCA_051649325.1 Burkholderiaceae bacterium
TTTTGCGGATCGCTGTGGGCAATTGCAATCAACGTCGCATCATGAAAGATCACATACGCCGGCAGGCCGTGGCTGCGCGCAACCTCTGCACGCCAGGTGCGCAGCGACTCAAAGCGTCGCCGCGCAGTAGTAGACAATGCTTCCAGCACCGCATCTTTGCCAGCCTTGCTCGCGCTTTTCTCGCGCGCCGCTTTTGCTTGCTTGGGCGCAGCGCGGCGCAAATGCAGGCTGTGCTCGCCTTTGAGCAAGGCGCGCGCATCGCCGGCAAGCTGCAACGTAGAAAATTCCGTCGCGGTTTCCAGATAACCGAGCGCGAGCAACTGGCGAATCACGCTGCGCCACTCCAGCTCTGAATGCTGCGCGCCCACGCCAAACACCGACAGCGTGGCATGCCCAAACTGCTGCACTTTGTCTGTACGTTGGCCGCGCAGCACGTCCATCACATGCTGCACGCCAAAGCGCTGGCCGGTGCGGTACACGGCCGATAGCGCCATTTGCGCGGCGCGTGTCGCGTCCCAGGTTTGCGGCGGGGTTTGGCAGTTATCGCAGGCGTTTTGATACTTTGCGCAGGGCGCAGACTCTTCATCAAAGTAACGCAGCAGGCGCACGCGGCGGCAATCATGCGCTTCGGCCAAGGCCAGCAGTGCATCCAGCTTGCCGCGCTGCACGCGCTTGAATTCATCGCCTGCTGGCGATTCATCGATCATGCGGCGCTGCTGCACCACATCGGCGAGGCCGTAGGCCATCCATGCATCCGCAGGCAAGCCATCACGCCCGGCGCGGCCGGTTTCCTGGTAATAGCCTTCAATGTTTTTGGGCAAATCAAGGTGCGCGACAAAGCGCACATCCGGCTTATCGATGCCCATGCCAAAGGCAATCGTGGCCACCATCACAATCGCGTCTTCACGCAAAAAACGGTCTTGATTGTGTTGTCGCAGCTCCGCCGGCAAGCCGGCGTGATACGGCAGCGCAATAACACCCTGCGTGGTGAGCCAAGCCGCGGTCTCTTCCACCTTTTTGCGTGACAGGCAATACACAATGCCGGCGTGCCCGGCATGCTCGTCCTGAATGAAACGCAAAAGCTGCTTGCGTGCGTCTTGCTTGTCGATGATGGTGTAGCGGATGTTGGGCCGGTCAAAGCTTGCTACAAACTGCGGCGCATCTTGCAATTGCAGACGTTCCACGATGTCTGCGCGTGTATGCGCGTCGGCCGTGGCGGTGAGCGCAATGCGCGGCACATCGGCAAAGCGTTCATGCAGCACCGTGAGCGCTGCGTACTCCGGCCGAAAATCATGCCCCCACTGCGACACGCAGTGCGCCTCATCAATTGCAAACAGCGCGAGCTTGCCGTGCTGATGCAAGCGTGCGAGCAAATCCATAAAACGCGGCGTGGTCACGCGTTCCGGCGCGGCATACAGCAGCGTGAGATTGCCCGCGAGCAGGTCGCGCTCCACCGTCTGCGCCTGCCCTGCATCCAGTGCAGAGTTCAGGAATGCTGCGCTCACGCCAGCCTCGTGCAACGCACCCACCTGGTCGTGCATCAGCGCAATCAGCGGCGACACCACAATCGTCGCGCCCTTGCCCGCGCGCTGCCGCGCAATCGCTGGCACCTGATAGCACAGTGACTTTCCCCCGCCCGTGGGCATGAGCACCAGCGCGTCTTGCCCCGCGGTGACGTGCGCGATAACCGCTGCCTGCTCGCCGCGAAATGTGGTGTAGCCGAAGACTTCAGCCAGGATGTAAGCGGGATCGCGTGATGAGCTATCAGCTAAAGCCGGCTGTACCATGGGCATGGATCAAGCGCCAAGCAGACGGCGGGCCAGCACAGATTGCATGTCCCGCCGTCCATCAACAATCAGATACACCACAACCTGATTACCGAGCACGCGGTAGATCACCCGGTACGGCTTGAATGCAGTCTGGCGATATTCCTTGATGCCAAGCGCCACCAGCTCCCTTGGGTAGCTCCCTCTTTCAGAAAAGCGGGTAAGACTATCCACCGCCTCAAGCAACTTATCGAGAACATGGTTGGCGTTGGCCGCGCTGTCAAACTCAGCGATGTAGTCAAAAATGGATTCCAAATCCTGCTCTGCGCCCTGGGTGAGCACAACCGCGTAGCGACTCGGCTTGCCCGCCATCAGGCCGCCTTTCGCTTGGCGCGCAGGCGCGCGACCACATCCGCCACCGGCTTGACCCGGCCGGCTTCCACGTCTTGCTGGCCAAGCGCCAGGAGCTTGAGCAAGGCCAGCGTTTCTTGAGTCTCTTCGTAAGAAGCCAGGTCTTGAAGCACCGCTTTAGCCTCGCCGTTTTGCGTAATGACCAGGGGCTCGCGCTGCTCGGCCAGATGCGTCAACACCTCCGCGGCATTGGCCTTGAGATAGCTGATGGGCTTGACTTGCGATGAGTAGCGCATGATTTAAGTCCTAAAATCAGATAAGACTAAATATAGTCTTTTTTCAGTCTTGTCACAAAAAAACTGGTTTGCTTAACAACGCGCAGCGTCATTGAATGCCTGCTGTGGCGAGGCCGCTTCGGTCGCGCGTACAGTCTCGTCGCATCGCTAGCGTTCGCGGCCCAGCATATGACTAAGAGTTTTGCGGCTAGAGGCAAAGCTCAGAACGTTTCCAAGCCTTGATGTTTGGTGGAGATGAGGAGGATCGAACTCCCGACCTTCGCATTGCGAACGCGACGCTCTCCCAGCTGAGCTACATCCCCGCGGTTGCAAAGTGTATGAGATGCGCCGCAGCGCTTCAAACGGCGCTTCTGCGCTGGCTTTTCAGGCGCTTCACAGTTGCAAGTTCACCGTATCGCGCGGCTTATGTGAGCTGTCACTTGCGCTTGCTGGCATTCTTTGGGCAAGATAGAGGGCTAGCCCATCCAAAATATTGCATTTAGCGCAACAGCAGCGCCCGAAACCATGTCTAGCAACTCCGAACGACCTGATCAGATTACCCCGCCGTTTGGATTTGAAAATGTGATCCCGCTTGCCGCCGGTACGCGCTTGAAGCCTTGGGACAACATTCCGATTCCTGCTGCGTTCACTAAGGCGCACGCGCTGCCGGTGTGCGCCGGCGAGGTGCTGGAAGCCGCGCGCAGCTTTCCGCTGGTGTTTGGCGGCGGCGATGTGATGGTGGCCGTGCTGGGGCTTGAAAAGGATGAAAACCTGTTCATGCACGATGGCCAGTGGGAAGCGGCGGCTTACATGCCGGCTGCGATGCGGCGCTACCCATTTTGCACCAGCAACGTGCGAATCGACGGCGTGCTGCAAGACCAGGCGCTGGTGTGTGTGGAATCCAGCTTTGTAGCGGAAGATGGCGCATCCGACGGCGAATCCATCACCGATGCAAACGGCCAGCCCACGCCGGAGTTTGCAGCGCGCAACCAGTTTGTACAAAGCTTTGATGCCGACCTGCGCGCCACCATGCGCTTGATCAACTATATGAACAAGCTGGGGCTGCTGAAGGAATTTACCGTCTCAGCCAAGCTGCCTGACGGCACGGATTTTCAATTGGGCGGCATGCTGCGTGTAGACACCGAAGTGCTGCGCGTACAGCCGGCCAAAGACCTGCGCGCCCTGATTGAAAACGGCGGCATGGCACTGATTTATACCCACCTGAACTCGTTGCCCAACTTTGACCGTTTGCTGGCACGCAAGTACCCTTCAACGGCAGCCGTTGAAGGGTCCGCACAGGGGTCCACACAAGGGGCCGCATAAATCACATGAAATCCAGACGCAACTACAACAACGAGTTCAACAACCGCGCGCAGATTCCCGAGCATCCGCAGATTTTGGCGCGCTGGGCAGAACTGGGCGAGGCCACGCGCCGCAAAAGCGCCTGCGTGCTGGACGTGCCCTACGGTGAAGACGCCAGTGAGCGGCTGGATATTTTTCCGGCGCACAACAGCAACGCACCGCTGCATGTATTCATCCATGGCGGCTGGTTCCGCGCTCTGGACAAAAAAGATTTTTCTTGGATCGCACCGGCCTATGTCAGCCGCGGCGTGAGTGTGGCGCTGGTGAACTACGCGCTTGCACCCGCGGTGAACGTGGACCACATTGTGATGCAGGTGGTCAAGAGCCTCGCGTGGCTGTATGACAAAGCCGAGGACTACGACTTCAATCGCCAGCGCATCACCGTCAGCGGCCATTCCGCAGGCGGCCATTTGGCGGCGATGATGCTGGCCTGCCGCTGGAAGAGCTACCGCGCCGATCTGCCGGAAAAACTTGTGCGCGGCGCGGTGGCCGTATCAGGCGTGTTTGATCTGCGTCCCGTTTTGCTGTCTGACTATGTGAACGTTGATCTCAAACTCACAGAAGAATCCGCCGTGCGCTTGTCACCCGCGCTAATGGAGCCGGCTACGGACGCACCGCTGGTCACCGCCGTAGGCGCGCTCGAAGCGCAGGCGTTTCGCGATCAGACCAATATCATCAACAAGGCGTGGAAAGAAGTGCTCAAGCGCGAAGTGCCGCTGCCTTATGACAACCACTTCACTGTGTGCGATGCGCTGGCAACACCCAACCATGCGCTGTTTGATTCCACGCTTGAAATTGCACTGAACGCATAGAATTCAAAGTGCTCTACGCAATATCCATGCGGGTTTTGAAGCATTTTTGCCTCAAAACCCGCATGGATATTGCGTATATGCTTATTTTTTCTCTCAAAAACGGTGTATGGAACGCGGTTACGCGTAGACCAGCCCGCCACCCGTCACTTGCCTAAACGCCGTCGCCATCGGGTGCAGGTTGGGTGCAAACAGCTGCCGCGGCGTGCGACCGGTGAGCTGCTGGACTGATCGGCTCATATGCGCTTGATCCGCAAAGCGTGCTTCACTGGCCACCTGCGCAAGACTCAAACCGCGGTGCGCGAGCCGCGCCGCATGCTGCAAGCGTGCGGTCTGCGCGACACGCTTGGGCGAAACGGCCAACCAGCGGCGAAAATCCCGCTCAAGCTGCCGGCTACTCACACTCTCCACACGCGCAATCTCGTCAATCGGCAGATGCGGACGCGCAAGAATTTGCATCGCAACGCGTGCGGTGCGCTGCGCAGCTTGACCAAGCACGCGCGGCGCAAGCACCTGCTGCTCAATCCACTTGCCAAAGCAATCCAGCTTGCCGTCAATCGAGCTGTACATCCGCAGGCACGCCTCAAGCTGCAGCGTCGTCTGCAAATCCAGCAGGCTGGCCAGCGGCTC
>JBOFGW010000388.1:0-3512 GCA_051649325.1 Burkholderiaceae bacterium
GGCGATCGAACCGGTGAGCCGGCCCATGGATGCGAGCTTGGCGCTTTGCGCCCGCTCTTCCACTGCCCGCGCAGATTCCAGAAACAGCACAGTGTCTGACTCATCAGAAATGGCACGCGCCACCCGTACGATGCGCAGCTTGTAGCGCTCAACCCCGGCGTACCCGGTGGCACCGGCCAGCTTGGGCAGCTCAACGTCGTGCTCCTGCTCTTGATCCGCATTGGCAAACGATTTCTCGATCAAATCGGCCAGTATCGCGATAGGTGCGCGACTGGCCAGCCAATCGCCGGGCTCAAGCAGCACTCCGGCGTCTGCAAACAACGCGCGCGCTGCAGGATTAAGGGCACGCACGATCCCGGCAGCGTCCACCACCGTCACCGCTGGCCCCAGAACGCCAATCACTTTTGAGGACAGCATTGTGGCCTGGCGCGCACGTGTCGCTTCCTCGCGCGCGCGCTTTTCCTGCGCGTTCGCCTGTGTCGCCAGGCCGCGCAGCAAGGTGACAATGGCAAAAGCGCCAACACCGTGCAGCCCGGACGCGAGCCACAATGGATCGCCGCGCTCGATCAGATCGCGGTAGCCGGACTCACCCAAAAATGTCAGCGCTGTTACCGCTGCGCAAAAATAGGCTGGGCCGGTGGGCAGCAATACCGCGGTGCCCGACAGCGGCAGGAAAAACATCACCGCAAGGCCGGAGCGAAGCCCGCCAGCCATGGACAGCAGCAGCGCGATGAACAGCGCGTCGATAAAAAAAGCGGCCAGCACTTGCGCGTAAAAACTGCTGCGCACGCGGTACGCCAGCCAGCAAAACGCGCTTGCGAACGCAAGATACACAAGCAGCAGCGCAAGCACCCGATCGCTCTGGTTGCTGTCAGCACCCAGCTTCCCATCCAGCACTGCCACAAAGACCACCAGTACACCACTCAAGATCAGACGTGCAACCGTCAGGTAGCGCAGCGACCGCCAAGACTCCAGCGTGGGGATCGGGAAGACCTGTGCCCAATTGGACATTGAATTCATGCGTCTGGCGTGCGCGGTGCTCGCGCGTGTTCGTGACTGCAATACGGCTTCTGATCGGCGACGATTGCTTCGCTTTTGGGAACCAAGGCGCCGCACTTCGTACACGCGACCATCGGCTCGGTACCCAGCCGCTGCTGGTCACGCTGCGGATTGGCGGGCGGTTTACTGGATTTGCTGACCCGGGTGCGCGGATTCAACAGCCGCAGCACAAACAGCGCGACAAACAACACGACAAGAAACAGCAAAATCTTGCCCATCAAGAACTCCAGCGTACGCCGCTCATGAGCCGCCGCGCTGCAGCAGCGCCTCAAACACAAAGCGGCTGCCCACATAGGCCAGTGAGAGCATGGCAAAACCCGCGAGCGTCCAGCGGATCGCGGTCTTGCCGCGCCAACCGGAGAAGTGACGCCCCAGCAGCAGCGCGCCCAGCACACCCCAAGCCGCAATCGAGAACACCGTTTTGTGATCAAACCGCAGGCCCCGCTCGGACTCCGCCACCGCAAGCCAGATGCCCAGCAACAGCGCGACAGTCAGCACCGCAAAGCCTGCGCCGATCAATTTGAACAGCAGGCGTTCCATCGGTATGAGCGGTGGTGCGTGCAGCGTCAGCATCTTGACAAACAGCGATACCTTGCCGCTGCTGCTGCCGCTCGCCGCGGCGCGCGCGGTGCTGCTTTGCAAACCGCGCTCAACCAAGACCATATACATCGCATGCACGGCCGCAACGCCAATCATGCTGTAGGCCGCCATGGCCAGCCACAGATGCAGCGTCAGCGCCCAGTGCGGCGTGCGGATCACCGTGCCGGTGAAGTGCAGGGTCAGCGGGGCCACCACGGCGGCCAGCCCTAGAACAAAGGGCCGCATCGCGGAGATGGGAACAAATCGCTCCTCAATCAAAAACGCCACCACACCAATCAACATCAGCAGCGACAACGCCTGCGCAAACCCAAACCGCAGCCCTTCGGGAACATCCACATCCGCTAGCAGCAAACCTGCGTGGGCAGCGGCGGCGACCCAGGGTAACCACGCATCCCAGCCCGTCAGTTGCAGCGGCCCTTTGGCGCGCATGACGAGCTGGCCCGCGCGCAAGGCGCAGACAAAATAAAGCACAGCGGTGAACGCGTACACTAGTTCCACCACCCGAGTTTAACTGCCGTATTTAACTTTCGCCTGTACGCACCATGCTAGACAATCTCACGCAGCGCCTGGCCAAGGTCGTCAAGACCATGAAGGGCGAAGCACGCCTGACCGAATCCAACACCGCGGAAATGCTGCGCGAAATCCGCATGGCACTGCTGGAAGCCGATGTGGCGCTGCCGGTGGTGCGCGATTTTGTGGCCCGCATCAAAGAAAAAGCCCTCGGCCAAGAGGTGATTGGCAGCCTCTCGCCCGGCCAGGCGCTGGTGGGTCTGGTGCACAAGGAACTCGCCGCAATCATTGGCGGCGATCTGGGCAAAGACGCCAGCCAACTGAACTTTGCCACGCAGCCGCCGGCGGTGATTTTGATGGCCGGCCTGCAGGGCGTGGGCAAGACCACCACCGTGGCCAAGCTAGCCAAGCATTTGATTGATTCGCGCAAGAAAAAAGTGCTCACGGTCAGCGCCGACGTGTACCGGCCGGCCGCGATTGAGCAGCTCAAAACCGTTTCCGCTGCCGCCGGCGCGCAGTGGTTTGCGTCCAGCGCGGACCAAAAGCCGGCGGATATTGCCAAAGCCGCGCTGGACTATGCGCGCACGCACTACTTTGATGTGTTGATCGTGGATACCGCCGGCCGCCTGGCGATTGATGAAGCGCTGATGCAAGAAATTGCGCAGCTACACAAAACGCTCAACCCGATTGAAACACTGTTTGTGGTCGATGCCATGCAAGGCCAGGACGCGATCAACGTCGCTAAAGCTTTTGCAGATGCGCTGCCGCTCACCGGCGTGATTCTCACCAAAACCGATGGTGACGGCCGCGGCGGCGCGGCGCTGTCGGTGCGGCATGTCACCGGCAAGCCGATCAAGTTCATCGGCGTATCCGAAAAAATCGATGGGCTTGAACCGTTTGATCCCGACGGATTTGCCAATCGCATTTTGGGCATGGGTGACATTGTCGCGCTGGTGCAAGAAGCGGCCAAGGCGGTAGATGTCGAGCAAGCGCAAAAGTTTGCCGACAAGATGAAGAAAGGCTCGCGCTTTGACTTGGAGGATTTCAAAGCGCAAATCGGCCAGATGAAAAACATGGGCGGCATGCAAAGTATGCTGGATAAATTGCCCGCGCAGTTTCAGCAAGCCGCCAGCCAGGTCAACCAGGCCGATACCGCCAAACGCGTGCGCCGCATGGAAGGCATTATCAACAGCATGACGCAGCAAGAGCGCGCCAAGCCGGAGCTGATCAAGGCCACGCGCAAACGCCGCATCGCTGCCGGCGCAGGCGTGACGGTGCAAGAGGTCAACCGTCTGCTTGCGGAGTTTGACCAGATCAGCGGCATGATGAAAAAGATGCAGAAG
>JBOFGW010000389.1:0-10332 GCA_051649325.1 Burkholderiaceae bacterium
ACATACATGCTTAGAGATTGCTTCGCTGCGCTCGCAATGACGATTTACAAGCACTGTACGCAATATCCATGCGCTTTTTGAGCCAAAAATAGCCGAAAAGGCGCATGGATATTGCGTAGAGGCATTTAAAAACCACTATTCTATCGATGCGTACCCGATAGAAACTGCTGCAAGCGCTCGCTCTTCGGATTGCGCAGCACTTCTTGCGGCGCGCCCTGCTCTTCAATCAGTCCCTTGTGCAAGAACACAACGTGGTTGGAGACTTCCCGTGCAAACCCCATTTCGTGCGTGACCACAATCATCGTGCGGCCTTCGGCGGCGATATCGCGCATGACTTTCAACACCTCGCCCACCAGTTCTGGGTCGAGCGCTGAAGTAGGTTCATCAAACAGCATCACCTCCGGCTCCATCGCCAGCGCGCGCGCGATCGCCACACGCTGCTGCTCGCCGCCGGACAGGTGCGATGGGTAAGCGTCCTTGCGGTGATACACACCCACGCGCTGCAAGTAATGCTCTGCGCGCTCAATCGCTTCTTTGCGCGGTTTTTTCAGCACATGCACCGGCGCTTCAATCACGTTGGCCAGCGCCGTCATGTGCGCCCACAAATTGAAATGCTGGAACACCATTGCCACGCGGCTGCGCATGCGCTGCAGTAGCGCCGCGTCTGCCGCCATCAGCGCACCGGTTTTGTCCGGCGCCAAGCGCAGCTCTTCGCCCTCCAGCACGATACGGCCGGTGTTGGGCTTTTCAAGCAAGTTGATGCAGCGCAGGAAGGTGCTTTTGCCCGAGCCGGATGAGCCGATCATGGAGATCACATCGCCTGCTTTGGCGTGCACGCTCACCCCTTTGAGCACTTGCGCCTCGCCAAAGCGCTTGGTGATGTTCTCTGCGGTCAGTTTTTCCATGGGCGGCTAAGGATTGAGAGTTATTTGATCAAGGCGACAGCAGCTTGCCGCTGCGCGTGGGGCGCGTGCCTGCAATCTTGCCCAGGCGGCGGCCCGCGGTGGCAAAACGGCTGGCAATGCGCGCATACAAAATGCCGCTCGTGGTTGCCTTGACGGATTGCAAGGCGCCGCTGATTGGATCAATCACATCGGCCACCGCTTCGCCTTCCTGCACAATGTCGCCGGGTGCGCGATGAAACACCACTACACCGCTGTGCGGTGCGGTAAGCGGCTCAGAGCCAGCTAGCGGCGTCGGTTCGCACAGCGCAGCCGGCAATGCCGCTGCCACGCCTTCAATGGCGCCGCGCAATGTCATAAACGAGAGTAGTGCGCGCGCGTCCTGCTTGGCGGTGGCGTGTCCTACATCCGTCTCGCCACGCAGCTCTACGGTGACGGCCAGGCACGCAGGTTCAATGGCTGCCGATGGAAATCGCGCCGCAAGTTCCCACCACAAGCGCGCGCAGGCCTCATCAAATGGATCATCGCCGGATTCGTGCGCGTACAGCATCGCGCGCGCACCCATCAGCTGCGCAAGCGGCGCGCACTGCGTAACCAGTGGTGTACCGCAATACAAATGCACTACCGCTTCGGAGTCGCAGTGCAGGTCCAGCACGACATCTGCATCCAGTGCCAACCCAAGCAGCAAGTGCTTGAGCTGTTCATGCTCGGTATGTGCCGGCGTTGCCGCCAACTCGGCCCGCGCCGCGCTGCGGATAAGCTGCCGGTTCAATTGCGCATCGCCGCCGAGCTGATCGCCCACGCGCGCGGCAACTCCTTCAATCAGATTGGGAAAGCCGCGGTTGAAGTTCACCCCATCCGCCAAATGAAAGCGGCCCAGATGGCTGCCGTGCACATGCTGCGCCAGCCCAAGCGGATTGGCGCTGGGCACCAGCACGATCTCGCCTTTGATTTGGCCCGCCCCTTCAAGCGTGGCCAGTAGGGTGCGCAAGTGATGCAGCACCAGCATGCCCGGTACTTCATCGGCATGCAAAGAAGCCTGCAAATAGATCTTTGGCTGCGCATCCGCCTGGCCGTAACGCAGCACCGTCAGCTGGTGCTGCGTGCCGGGCGTGCTCATTGGCAAAAGGTGGGTTTCAATTCGCATATGTCTTTTGAATGTTCAGGCGCGCGCTGTAGTTTGCGCGTGCGCTTGCATGGGTTTGAGATGCTTGAGCCAGCGGCGCTCTGCCAGCTTGAACAAGCCAACAAAGCTAAAGGTCAGAACAAAATAGAAAACGGCAACCGTGCCAAAAGACTCGATCGTCAGCAGATGATTGGCATACACGTCGCGCGCCACGCGGGTGAGATCCACCAGCGTCACGGTGCTGGCAATCGCGGTGGCATGCATCAGGCCCACCACTTCGTTGCCGTACTGCGGAATAGCGCGGCGAAGCGCACCGGGCAACAGCACACGCCGATACTGCGTAAACGTGCTCATGCCAAGACTGCGCGCCGCTTCAATCTCACCAATCGGCGTAGCCTTGAGTGCGCCGGCAAAAATCTCGGTGGTGTACGCGGTGGTGTTGATCACAAACGCCAGCCAGGCGCAGAACCACGCGTTTTTAAACAGCACCCACGCCGCGCTTTCACGCAGCCACTCAAACTGCGCAAAGCCGTAGTAGATGATGAACAATTGCACCAGCAAGGGTGTGCCGCGAATCACATAGGTGTAAAGCCATACCGGCGCGTTGATCAAGCGGTTCTTAGAGATGCGCGCAATCGCCAGCGGAATTGACAAGACAAAGCCCACGCTGACAGAAATGGCCAGCAGCAGCAGCGTGACCTGCAGGCCTTTGAAAAATTCCGGCAGCGCGCCGCCAATGACACTCCAATCGATCATCAGAAATCCGCTTTCTTCACGCCGAGCGAGTAGCGCTTTTCAATCCCGTGCAGTGCCAGCAAAGAAATGCTGGTGATGGCCAGATAGATCAGCGCAATGGCGATATAAAAACTAAACGGCTGGCGCGTGGCCGACGAAGCCAGGTTGGCCCGGTGCACCATGTCGTCCAGCCCGATGATGGAAACCAGGGCGGTAGCTTTCACCATCACGAGCCAGTTATTGGTAAAGCCGGGAATGGCGTGGCGGATCATTTGCGGCACAGTAATGCGCCACAGCACCTGGCCGGCTGATAGGCCAAATGCGTGACCCGCTTCCATCTGGCCGCGCGGAATTGCCAGAATCGCGCCGCGAAATGTTTCGGTCAGATAAGCGCCGAAGATAAAGCCAATGGTGATGGTGCCCGCCAAAAAAGGATTGATATCGACATACTCCCGCCCCATGCGCTGTGCCAGATTGTTCACAAGCGACTGGCCGCCGTAGAAGATCAGCAGCATCAACACCAGCTCGGGCAGGCCGCGGATCAGCGTGGTGTACACATCCGCCACGGTGCGCGCCGCGCGCGAGGCCGATAGCTTGGCGACTGCGCCCAGCAGGCCGAATCCACAAGCGATAGCTAGTGACACTGCGGCCAAGCGCAGTGTGAGCCAGAGGCCTTCAAGAATCGCGGGCAGGTAGCCGTAAAGCATGCGTGGGGATGCTGGAAAGTTAAGCCAAAAAAGTTAAGCAAAGAAACAGGCGGGCAAAGCCGCGCCTGCAGGGTGCGCGTTACTTGCTTTGACCGGACACGTCAAAGTCAAAGTACTTATCGGCCATCTTTTTATAGGTGCCGTCAGCCCGGATGGCTTTGAGCGCGCCGTTGATCTTTTCGCGCAGCGCGTCCTCGCCCTTGCGCACGGCAATGCCTACCCCCGCGCCGGCGCCCAAGTTCACCGTGGGCCCTACCTGTGCAAAGCCTTTGCCTTCCGGCTTTTTGAGGAAAGACTCCGCCGAAACTACCGAGGAGCCAAAACCAATATCACCGCGGCCGGCGGCCAGTTCCATATACACGTCGGTTTCTTTGGTGACCAGCAAGACTTCGCTTTCTTTGTAGTTGTCGGCCACATACTTGGCGCGCGGTGAGTTGCGCAGCACAATGATTTTCTTGCCCTTGAAGCTGGCCGGCGATGCGTCTTTAAACGCACCAGCCTTGGCCACCCAGCGCGAAGGCACGTCGTAATACGGGTCACTGAAGTCCACCACTTTCTTGCGTTCTTCGCTGATGGTCATGGAGGCCACAATCGCATCAAACTTGCGGACATTCAGCGCCGGAATCATGCCGTCCCACTCTTGCTGAATCAACTGGCACTCGGCCTTGAGCTGCGCGCAGATGGCGTTGGCAATGTCGATATCGAACCCGGAAAGCTTGCCGTCCGGCGAAATCATTGAAAATGGCGGATAGTTGCCTTCTACGCCAATGCGAATCTTCTTCCAGTCGGGCGCCTGGGCACTGGCGCAGGTAGCACTGAGCAACAGCAGCGCAGTCAGCAGCGCTTTGGTTCGGAAAAAATTCATGGCTCCTCCAGAATTTAAGTAGATGCACTTGCGGTGCAAGATAAGGTTAGGAAAAATGTAGCATTATTTTCATAAATTTAAAATACGAAAATATAATTTCATTCGTCGCGCTAATCATCAGATAGTATTTATCCAGCGTAATCGCTAATCTTCTGCCTATGTCAAAGAAACACAGCAGCGCCGTCCGAAAATCACCGCTCAGCGCAACCCCGGCGCCCACCGGTAACTCCGAAACCGCGTTTGCCCAGTCCAGCCTGGGGCGCAAACTGATCGTGCTGCAAAACGAGGGTTCCAAGTCCAACCGCGCAATTGCGGACTATTTGCTGCGCAACCCGGTACGCATCCCCGCCTGGAGCATTGAAGAAGTGGCCGGGCGCGCGGCGGTCTCCACCGCCACCCTGTCGCGCTTTGCCCGCACACTGGGCTTTGATGGCTACGCTGAACTGCGCAGCGAGATTGCCGAGGCCCTGCAGTCTGTGCTGCAACCGATTGAAAAGCTGCGCAGCTCGCTGGAACACGCCGGCTCGCGTGCCGGCACGCCGGTGACAGACGGGCTTGAAAACACTTTGTCCAACGTGCGCGCCGCAGCCCAAGCGTTGTCTGCCGAATTGCTGTCTGCCGCAGTGACCCGGCTGACGCAGGCGGAGCACGTGTACACGCTGGGTTTCGGGCTGAGCGCGCATCTGGCTGCCATTCTGGCGCTGGACTTGCAGCCGTTTTGCCCCCGCATGACCAATGTGGTGGAGTTTGGCGGCACCGAGGTGGCCGCCGGTCAGTTGATGAACATTACCCGGCATGATGTGTTGGTGGTGGTTTCTTTTCCGCGTTACGCCAATGACGCCATCAATCTCACGCATTACGCCCGCCAGCGCGGCGCCGCGGTAGTGGCCATCACCGATTCGCCGGCCTCCCCGCTCGCGCAACTGGCCGATTGCCTGCTGCTTGCGCCAGCCACGCATCCGGTGTTGTCCAGCTCTCTAAGCGCCGGCCTGGTGGTAATTGAAACCCTCGTCAGCCGTTTGATGGTGTCTAACAAGAATAACGTTGAACAAGCCGCCAAGCTGACAGAAGCCATTTCTGCCTATATGTACCGCGGCGAGCCGGCGCGCGCAGTACGCGCAGCGCCGCTGCCCGCGCCGGGCGAACGCAAGAAGCGCCGCTAAAAGCGCCACAGCCCGCCCGGCTGCATCCACGCCCCAGTAAGTCGCAGGTTTTCGCCGAATTGGTGCGCTGCCGCACCGATAAGACGCGCGCTGTTGCGCGCAACCTCTCAAAGAAAATTAATTTTCATATTTTCAAAAACGAAAATTATCTGTACATTGCTCCCAGTCGTTTTCAAGGCCAAAGGGCCAATCGCATCGTTTTCTCGGGAGGAGCAATGCAGTCTCAAAGCAAAGGGTTCAAGGCGCAGTCAAACCCACAACCAAACCGCCTGACCATGGCGCTACTTCAAGCGCTCGGCGCATCGCTGGCGCTGGGCATCAGCTTGCCAGTGCTGGCACAAAGCGCTGAGCCAAGCCAAACGCTGGGCAAGGTAGAAGTCACCGGTTCTTCGATCAAACGGATCGAAGGGGAAACGGCCCTGCCGGTGCAGGTGATCACGCGCGAGGACATCAACAAAGCCGGTGTAACGACCGCGGCCGAGCTGCTCAAGACCATCAGCGCAAACACCGCGCCGCTGTCTGATGGCGCCAGCATTACCGACGGCACCTCAGGCCAGCGCGGCTTTAACGGCGCCAATCTGCGCGGTATTGGCGTGTCGAGCACGTTGATCCTGCTCAACGGCCGGCGCATGGCGAACTTTGCCTCGCCAGGCGATGAGGCTGGCGTGGACTTAAACAATATTCCCGCAGGCGCGATTCAGCGCGTGGAAGTACTAAAAGACGGCGCATCTGCGATTTACGGTACCGATGCAATTGGTGGTGTGATCAACTTCATCACCCGGCGCGATTATCAAGGCGTGGATGTCGGTGCCTACGCCGCCGGCACGCAAGAAGGCGGCGCCGGCAAGCGCACCGCCACGATTAGCGGTGGATTCGGTGATTTGGGCAAAGACCGCTTCAACGTCATGGGCGTACTGGACATTCAGCAGCTGGACGCCTTGCGTTCCAGTCAGCGCGATTTCATCAAAGAACGCCCGCTGGCGACTACGCTGCCGGCGTTGATGTCGAGCCGTACCTTTCCAGCCAACATTCGCTTGAGTAACGGCCAACGCAATACTCTGCGCAACGCTGGCGTTACGGCAGGCGGGCAACTAATCACTAACCGCACCATCAACTTTAGCGCGCCCGGGTGCAATCCACCTGCCAGCGTGTACGCACCGGACGGTCCTGGTTCGGCCAACGGCTGCAGCTATGACTACATGCAAGACACGGAGATTTATCCCGAGTCCAAGAAGCTTAGTTTTCTAGGTCGCGCCGCGTATCAGCTGACCGACGAGCATCAACTCTTCGGCGAACTTGTTCTCAGCCAAACCAAGAGCCGCTATGTACTGAGTGCCAATCCGATCGCGATTACGGGATTCGGTCCTGCTTCGGTGTACTACCCCGCTCCGCTCGCCGCTAACAGCATCGGAAACGTCGAGGTGCGCCTGCGTATGAGTGAAGCAGGCAACCGCACTAACGAGGTCACCAGCGACGCCAACCGTCTGGTCGTTGGAGCTACCGGCACTTTCGCAGGGTGGGACTACGACACTGCGATCAGCCGCGCAGAAAACAAAGCTGTTGATGCGTATGTAGATGGATATGTCTTATTCGATCAGTTCGTAGCTGGAGTGCGCAACGGCACGATCAACCCGTTTGGACCCTCAACGCAAGCAGGGCGCGATCTGATCAACAGCATTAAGATTAATGATGAAGCGCGCAAGTCCAAAGGGGTTACCACCGCCTTTGATATCAAAGGCTCGCGCCCGCTGACTAAGCTCTCTGGTGGAGACCTGGCGCTTGCTCTAGGTGCTGAGCTGCGCCGCGAGACCACGAGCTTCACGCCTTCTGCGCTGCTCACATCCAACAACATCGCAGGTGACCGCGACGGTTCCGGCCTTTCCACAGACTTGGTTGCCACAAGCGACAGCCGCAGGATCAGCTCCGTCTTTACAGAAGTAAGTGCGCCTTTCACCAAAGAGCTTGAAGCACAGTTTGCAGTGCGCTATGACAACTACGGCGGTGTGGGTAATACCACCAATCCGAAAGCTGGGGTCCGCTGGCAGCCAAGCAAGGAGTTGCTGCTGCGCGGTTCTGTTGGTACGGGATTCAGAGCGCCCTCGCTGGCGGATCTGAAACGTCCTACAACGTTTGGCACGACCTCCAGTGTGCTCACCGACCCGCAGTGCGTCGCAAGTGGTGACATCATCGACAACTGCACTGACCAATGGAATGTCGAGCGCCGCAGCAATGCCAATCTTAAGCCGGAGAAGTCTAAGCAGTTTTCGCTAGGTGCCGTGTTTGAACCTATGGCTGGCTTGAACTTTAGTGTTGACTACTGGAACATTCAGAAGAAAAACGTCATTAGCACTCTTGGTGAGCAGGTGATTGTCGAAAATCCCGACAAATACAACGGTCGCTATATCGAGCGCGATGCAGATGGCTTTATCTCCAACATTATTCTGCAGAAGGAAAACCAGGGCCGTCTCAAAACCTCAGGTATCGACCTTGGTGTTGAACTGCGCGGGCAGAAGGGCGACTACGGCCGCTTTGGTCTGGGCGTGTCGGGCACTTACATCCTGAAATACGACCGGCAGTTCGGTCCGCTTGAGCCGTTCCGCAGCAACTTGGGTGTGTTCCTGAACGATCAGGTAATTCAGCGGTGGCGTCATCGCATTTCTGTTGATTGGGACTACGGCAACTTTGGTTTGACGCTGGCTAACCAGTTCTCTTCGGGCTATACGGATCAGAACACCACATACGACCCCGTAGCCAATGCATTGTTGCCTTCGCGTAAAGTCAGCTCATATTCGCTGTGGGATTTGTCCGGCAGCTGGAGCGCCACCAAAAACCTGAAAGTCCGCGCCGGCATTCAAAACCTGCTGGACACACCGCCGCCGTTCTCCAATCAGGCGTACTACTTTCTGGCCACGTACGACCCCACGTATACCGATCCGCGGGGCCGCACGTTTTACATGAGCGCGTCTTACTCGTTCAAATAAGGCCAATGCGTATGCCGGGCTAAAGTTCTGCATGCGCACACGGGGCGGGCGCCACAAACGTCCGCCCTGTTTGCTTTGGAGCAGGAGAATGCATTGATGCATGGAGTACCTGATGTTTGGATTAAATCCTTTCAGATCGCTGCGCGCAGGGCATTGGCGGCGTTGTTGATCATGGGAACAATAGGCAGCAGCATGGCAACCGCAGCGCAAGAACAATCGGTGGAGGGTAGCGCTCCAAAAGGAGCGCTTGTCATCATCGGCGGCGCGCTGCGCACCGACAACGCCGCGGTGTGGGAACGGGTGGTGCAACTTGCCGGCGGCAAGGGCGCCAAGATTGCCGTGCTGCCCACGGCCGCCAGCAATCCAGAGCGGTCAGGCGCGCAGACCGTAGAGAGCTTGAACCGTTACGGCGCAGAAGCGTTTGTGGTGCCGATTGCGCCGCGTTACAAAAACAGCGATGCAGTCAAGGCCGCCAATGACTCTGCGCTGGCCGCCAAAGTGCGCGCTGCCGCCGGCGTGTATTTCACCGGCGGCGATCAAGGCCGTATCACGCAAGCGCTCGTGGGTGCTGATGGCAAGCACACGCCGATGCTCGAAGCGATATGGCACGTGTACCGAAGCGGCGGCGTGATTGCCGGCACCAGCGCAGGCGCCGCCATCATGAGCAGCGCCATGTTCTATGAGCCGCCCGAGGTGCTGGATGTGCTCAAACAAGGCGTTGCGGGTGACAAAGTACTTGCACCGGGGCTCGGCTTTATCGGGCCAGATGTGTTTGTTGACCAGCACTTGCTGATGCGCGGCCGCTTTGCGCGCATGCTGCCCGCCATGCTCGCCAAGGGCTACAAGATCGGGCTGGGTGTAGATGAAAACACCGCGCTGGTCGTTAAAAGTGGCGAAGCAGAAGTCGTTGGCGCGAGCGGCGTGTTGATGATCGATCTATCGCAGGCCACGCGCGATGCATCCGCCTCAGCATTCAACGTGAAAAATGCCAAGCTCAGTTACCTGGAGCGCGGCGACAAAGTTGCGCTTGCAACGCGTGAAGTAACGCCTGCCAAAGCCAAGCGCGACGATGAAACCATCAATCCCAACGCGCCCGATTTCAAACCGCGCTCCACCGACGTACGCTTTTACCCGGCGATTCTCGGCCGCCTGACGCTGGTGGAATTGATGACGCACTTTATTGATAACGCTGAGAGAGAAGTGATGGGCCTCGCATTTGGTGGCCCGCAAGATCCGCATGGCTTTGAGTTCAAATTCCGCAAAGGGCCAGACACGCGCGGCTACGCCACCGGCCAGTTTGGCGGCAACGATGTGACCGTGGTCAATCTCTATCTGGATGTGGCGCCGGTGCAGATGGCGCAGCCGCTGTATCGCAATCAATAAGCATGATCAGATAGTGCTCTACGCAGTATCCATGCGCTTTTTGAACCATTTTTGCCTCAAAATCCGCATGGATATTGCGTAGAGTGTTGTGGAATACTCACAAAACTCCAGCTTACGCACGATCCACGCGGCACGAATAGCAGCCGCGCTTGGCGTTGTGCAGGTGTAGGTAGCGCACGCGCGCATCCGCAAACATGCGCGTGACGGCCTGTTCAATCAGCGCGCCTTCAATCACCTCTGCGTCCACAATCAAATCGTCTGCATCATAAGCACGCACAGACATCAAGCGCGGGCGCACCACCGGCGGCACTTCGTTTGTAAACCGCGCCGCAGCGCTGCTGCCCTCAATCACAAAAATCGGCCCGCTCGCGCGGTAGGGCGAATGCGCGCTCTGGTGTTCAAACGCCGCGAGAATCACGCGCTGGCCCGGCGCCGCCTCACGCAAACTCACGCGGCACGGAAAGCCGCTG
>JBOFGW010000390.1:0-3172 GCA_051649325.1 Burkholderiaceae bacterium
ACAATCGTCAGCAGCTTGTTCTGCCCTAGGCCTGCATCTTCGGTCGCGCGCGCCAGTCGTGCGTAGAGCGATGCGTTGGCCCCAATCGCGGAGCCATTATCATTGCTGATTTGCAGCAGCCCTTGCTGCGCGCTTGCCAGTTCTTGCGCATTGCCCGTTACCAGCTTTAGCTGCCCGCTTAGCACCGTGTATTGATCGGCTGTGCTAACCAGTTGGCTAGCGCCAAACGCCGCGCCCAACCCCAGCACCGCGCCGCGCAGGTTGCCGTAGACGCCGCTCAGCACGCCGCCGGATTGCTGCGCTTTATTCGCCGCCGCCGTTTCTCGGTTCAGCGCTTCGGTCGCGTCATTGCGCGCTTGCCGCAACTGCCCTTGCACCAAAACGCTGTTGCGGGCTTCAGCCGTTAAGCGTGCTTCGATGCTTTGCAGCTGCACCAAGCGGTCTTGATAGCGTTGTTGCGCCGCGACCAACGGCCCGCCGATTTCTGCGCGCAGGCCGCGATACACGCTGTTGAGCTCGCCCAATGCTTGGCCGCTGCGTTGCTGAGCAGCGGCGGTTTGCTGTGCTTGTTGGTTCGCGGCAATCTGCGCGCTGGAAAGCCCCTTAATGCTGCTTTGCGCCGCCTTTACAGCGGTTTCAAATCCTTGCAGCGACACCACCGCCGGGCGGTTGTCGCCATCAATGCGCATGGCAATGCGCAGATCATTCGCGGCGGCCATTGACCTGTTCCAAGCGTGTGCGTGCTATCTCTGCAATTTCCGGCACTAGCTCGATGCCGATGAATTGGCAGCCGCGCTTTAGTGCCGCAACGCCCGTGCTTCCTGAGCCACAAAACGGATCGATTACTAATGCCCCAGGCTCGATCGCCTGCAGGAGGTGATCCATGACCGCATCGGGTTTTTGCGTTTGATGAAACTCATGCTTTGAACGTGCTTGCACTACGCCGGGCAAACAAACACTGGTTTTGAGCGATCCTTTGCTAGCGAAGGCGATGTACTCACATTGTCGCTTGAAGGGGCGCATTGGACGACACGCGACGGTCTTGTCCCAAACTACCAAGCCATGCCACAGAAACCCTGCGATTTGCAGGGCATCTGTGCACAGCACAAGGTTGCGGAAATCAAAGCAGACCATGATTTGCCCGCCCGGCTTTAGCGCTCGATAGCACTCGAAGAACACGCGCTCCAAGAATCTCGCCAAGCCGCGCTGGGTGCGATGGTCGCCCACAAAAGACGGCAACAAAGCCGCACCGCGTTTTTGTCCTGATTGGACATACTTTGTTTTGGTTGAAGCACCAACTCCATTTGATGCAACGCCAGAGCCCTGACAATACGGCGGGTCCATAATGAACGCATCGACGGAATTATCTGCGAGCTTTTGCAGCTCGATTAAGCAATCACCGAGCCGCACTTCCCAGCTCACCGATTCAACCACTTCAACATGGCGCTTTCGGCCTGTCGCACTTGCGCGCTTAGGCTTTCCGTCCACGCTAGCTGGCTGGCTTGTAGCGCGAGTTTTAGCCATTCGGTATCCAGCCCTTGCCAGAGCACTTTGCCGGGCAACACATGCGGTACAAAGCGGCACTGCATAAGCACGCGCACAGCGTCCACATTGCACGCCAGCAGCTCCACTTCCACATCGACACGCTCCAGCCACTTGGGCGGGATCGGGTAGCCGCGTTTTTTGTAGTCTGCGATAAGTGCCGCATAATCAATGCCATCACCGTCACCATGTCCGCCGATTAAGCGGCAGGCGACTTCGGTAAGTTTCCCTCAATCACCGCGATACGGTTTTCGCGCCAGTATTTTGCGAGTACGGGCATAACCCAATTGCCAATCGGCGAATCAGGAATGGCGGATTTGATTTCTTGCGGCGTCAATTTCGCGCCTTCAAAGTCCAGGATGCTTGCGCCTGCGTTAGTGATGTCGTGAATCCCATGCACTGCGCTGCTGTAGCCTTCGGCATCGGTACTGACCGAGATGTTCGGATCGATCACGAATTCAACTTTGGCGACCAGATCAATCACTCCATCGCCCTGCGGGATTGATAGCGGCACATCGCGGGTGAAAGTTTTTGAAATTTTTAGTTTCATGAGTAGCTCCAGGTAAGTGGAGGTCATTCTCACGCGCGCGCAAAAGCACTTTGACTGAAGCGTTTCGATAAACGCGGTTCATGGTGCCGGTCTTTCCCGGCTGTCAGGCCCAACGCCGAGCTATTTGGTCGCTCGTCCGCAAGTGGGCCTATGTAAGATAGCCCCTCAGGTGAGCCACGCCTTGCTTTATCCAGCACCCGCTAAGCAAAGCGAGAGGAGAAACCAGCCATTTAGGCCCCTGGCTGGCGCGGCTGGCCGCGTAATGACGGGGCGTTTGGTGCCGGAACAAGGGGTCGAACCTTGGACATGCTGATTACAGGTCAGCTGCTCTACCCACTGAGCTATTCCGGCGAAGGTTAAGGCGTCACATTGCCGAATTCGGCGTCATACTCTGAGCCTGCGGTCTCGGCAATCGCATTACCCTTGAGCGTGCGCTGGGTGAAGTTGCCATCTTGCGCTAGGATCGGCGGTTCGGTCAGCTGGAAGCTTGGGAACGTCCACTTCACCCCTTTCGCCAATTCGGTGCTACTGGTCAAACCCAATATCAGCGGCACTTTCGCGCCCGACTTGGCCCGCGTCCAGAAGTTCATGACCGACAAATCTTGTTTGTTCTGCCGCACCGTGATCGACACGGCACGCGAGGCCAAAGCGGTATAGCTGGTCTCAAAATTGGGTTTGGTTTCCAGCTGCGCGCCAAAATCTACCTCAAAGCCATAGGCTTCAATGGCTACGCCGTCATACTTCAGAATCGCCGTATCGGTTGAGCAATTGAGCGGCACGATAAAGTCCGTAAACACCCCGTTGGCTAAAGCCGCATCAGCAGGCGCGCTCGATTCTGCGCCGGTCACTCGGAAGCGCAGCAAAGGTGTTTTTCCGATCTCACACTTGAAGCTTAACAGCACCGCTTTGCAATCTTTTGCGAGATACTGTTCGCCGGATTGATTGGCATCCATGCTGCCGTTGATGGTGATTGACTGGGTAGGCTCATACAGCACCTTGGTGCCTGCGGTCACGGTGACCACATGCCCGGCTAAGCGCATCAAAAAATCCCAGGGCGGCAAAGTGCCCGCGCTGTTATTG
>JBOFGW010000391.1:0-1507 GCA_051649325.1 Burkholderiaceae bacterium
CTTTCAGTTCACGAACCGAAAGCGTGTCGCCAAACAGTGCCATGACGATCCAACGGCAAGTGCGCTTAAAAATCAGCATCTCGGTCCTTTTTTGTCAGAGGTCTTCACCAAGCTCTGCCAGTAGCTTGGCAGCAACCAGCGCGCGGCGCGGGCCGCCGTTGGATTTGGTAGGCGGGTTGCTGCACGTTTCACATGCATGAAGGGCCAAGTCAACGGCGCTGCGACACTGCATTGCGGCGCCGAAGGCTTCGGCGCGTTCGGCGACTAGTTCTTCGCAGGTCATGCTGCGCCCACCGGGATAAGGTTTCCAAAATCATCGACCGCAAACTGCTGAGGTCGAAAGGTCGGGAGCCCGAAAGCTTCGCTTTCGGCGCGCGGTATGGACAAGTAGCCGGTCCACAATCGCGGATCAATATCTGGCCATATGCCGTGAGATCTGCGCACATAGAACGCACCGCTCAAATTGCGCCCAAAAATCGTGCCGTCCAGCGATATAGCTGAATGGCAAAGCTGGCAAGTCATATGCAGGCCCCTTGCAAGCAGATATCCAGCGCTTTCCACGCAACTGCGGCCACGATGGCCAGCGCTGCAAGTGCTGCAAGTGCTTCCGTCAAAGCGTCTTTACAACGCGCACGCCAGGACCGCGTGCGGATCAAAGTGAAAGGGCGGGAGTCCATGCGGCACGCGTCAGAGTGGTATGCCGACCATGAGACTCACGGCACCGCGGTTGAAAGTGCGGTCTTTGAGTTTGATCGTCGGGATCAGCAAGCAGTGGATGTTGACTGCGTGACCGTTCAGGCGCAGCGGCACGGTGATCACACCGGCGGCGAGGGGGGCGACCTTCCAGCGGTAGCCTGTCACGGCGCCGCCCATGGCGCCGACCCGCATGCCGCCGATGTTCACCGGCTGCCACCCGGCGGCGGCGTATACGCTGTTGTTGGACAGACTGTTCCGATACGCGCCGGCCGCGACAAACGCTGCCTCATGGCGGCGCAACACGCCCAGCCCGGGATTCACTTCATTCAACTGCGCCGCGCGGTCAAAGTGGTAAGACGCGGTGTGGAGGGTCAGCTCGGTGGTGGCCGCGGCAGCGTGTAGCGGGACGGTCGCTGCGATGAGGCAGATGCCTGCGAATAAACGTTTCATGGTTCCTCCTGGTCTCGACAGAGGAATTAAACGCGCTGTTTGTTTATTTGTCAAACATGATGTTTGTTTTTGGCACTGTTATTTTTGACAGGGTGTCATCCCACATCATCAGCAGCGGCGGTGATGAGTGCAGCCATTCCGCGCGCATGTACCGCGCTGAAACGGGCGACGCCCGTGAATGAGGATGCATATTGCGTGTTGCTGTAGGCCACGCAGGCCGCAAGGCCCAAAATGCGGCCGGCTTTTGCGTCCAGCAGCATTTCTTCCAGAGCGCGGATCGTTTGCGTGGAAGTCTTTTCAAGCACATAGAGTGTTCCCATGTGCAGAATTAAAGCAACTATCTGTAACGGCGCCTAGGGGA
>JBOFGW010000392.1:0-4566 GCA_051649325.1 Burkholderiaceae bacterium
AACCACCCGCCGCTTCGTCGCTTTTGGCGGTGGTGATGTAAAGCGTTTTTCCATCCGCGCCGCCGAAGCAAGGCATGGTGGGTTTGCTGGCGGGCAGCACAATGCGCTGCAGCCCTTCGCCGGCGGGAGAAAGCTTTACGACTGCGCCGCCTTCATACATGGCGCACCAGTAGTTGCCGTGCGCATCCACCGCTGCGCCATCTGGGCGGCCGCCGTAGGGGGTGTTGTCTTGCTTCAACTCAAACTGTTTGAACACGCGGCGGCCCGTGATGCGGCCTTGCGCAAGATCAAAATCAAAGCAGTCGATGCGGTGGGCGCGGGTGTGGGCCCAGTAGAGCAGGCGATTGTCCGGGCTGAAGGCCAGGCCGTTGGTGGTGACGTTGCCTTGTGCCTTTTGCTCGACCGCAAACTGGCCGTGCGCATACGTGAGGCACCACAGCGCGCCTAGCTCTTGGTCGCGCGGCTCGTACATCGCGCCCACCCACAGGCGGCCGGCGGCGTCGCACTTGCCGTCGTTGAAGCGGAACTTGCTCGTGTCGGAGGGCGCGGCGAGCACTTTAGTAAGCGAATCGCTGCGGGTATCGAGCAGATAAAAGCCGTCGCGTAGGGCGAGAATTAATTCGTGAGTCGCTGCGCCGCCCCGCGCCACGGGGGCGCAGGCGCCGGGCTCGCAAGGCAACGTCCAATACTTGGCTTGTTGCGTGGCGGGGTTGAAGCGCTGCACGCTGCACCCATCAATGTCGATCCAATACAGGCACTGTTCATGTGGATGCCAGAACGGTGATTCGCCCAGCAGGTTGGGTGCGGCGGATAGCAGAGTGATGGTGGGTTGCATGGGTAATATTGTTACACGCTTACCGTCATGCCCAGACGATCGCGCAGCGCTACACCAGCATGCGCGCTGGCCGGTCAGACAGGGGCGGCGCAGGCCATTGCGACACGGCCCAATCATCACTTGCAATTAACGCCAGCGCGGCAAAGTCGCCGATGCGCTCACCCAGACCGGCCGCCACCACATCCGCACCATCCAGCAGGCTGCGCAAGCCGCTGGGCATGGCCGCATGCAAACGCGGCAGCAGCCAGTCTACGTTGCGGGCAAAAATGCTGCCGCCCAGGCTGATACGCTGCAAGTCCAGCGTGGCGATAAGGTTGTAGAGCATCTTGGCCATGGTCTCGATGGCGTGGTCAACAATGGCCGCGCACTTGGCATCGCCCGCCTGTGCGCGCGCGAACAACTCGGCCACCGGCATGCCCGCCGCGGCGGAAAGCGACAGGCCGCCGCAGGTGCCTTCTACATCGCCCACGTTGCCGCAGCCGCATTGCGCGGTGGCGCGGATGGTGGTGGTGAACATGTGCCCGGCATGGCCGGCATTGCCGTTTTTGCCGCGCAGAAGGTGGCCGTCCACACACAGACCCACGCCGATGCCGGTGCTCCACGTGACATACGCGCAGTGATTCAGGCCGGCCAGCGCACCCCAGCGGCGCTCGGCCACGAGTGCGGCAACGGCATCGTTTTCCACCACCAGATGCGCGAAGCGTTCGCGCAGCACGGCTTGCAACGGAATCGACTGCCAATCGTTGGCCAGCCCGCGCGCGGCGCCGGCCAGACCACCACACAGATTGGGCGCCGCGAGTGCCAGCGCGCCGTGCTCCATCACAAACGGCCCGCAGGACGCGATGCCGGCTGCGGTGAGGCTGCGCGGATCAACGCCCGCCTGCGTGCAGGCCGCATCCACCATGCGCATGATCTGGCGCGGCAATGCATCAGACGCGCCTGCCGAAGCGCTAGGCTCGATCACGCGCGCACGCCAGCCGCGTGCATCCACCAGCGACACCGCGGTCTTGGTACCGCCGATATCGATGCAGGCACGAACAGGGAGTGCAGCTTCAGTCATGCCAAGCATTGTGCCGCACTGGCATCTGCATGCCGCAGAGGGTGAGAGCAGAAGCCACTACGCAATATCCATGCGCTTTTTCAGGAAAAAATGGCTCAAAACCCGCATGGATATTACGTAGAAACACTTCAAACCCATGCAAATTCACGTGAACCGCTGCCCTCTGAGTACTGTAGCGATCCCGTGCCCAGCGCAAACCGCGCCGTGAGCTGCGCCCAATCTGTGCCGTTTTGCCAGCGCATGATGAGGGTGTCGTCCGCACTGTCGAGCAGCGCAAACGTGCCGGCAAATGCGCCGTGCTGATTGCGTAGCGCAATCAGCCTGCACAGCGTTTGCACCAGCGGCTGGGCCAGCGCGCCGCGCACTTCATCAAGCGTATAGCGGTGGCGGTTGATGTCGCGGCCCACCTGCGTGTGCTCCAGCAGCGCCATATCGTTGCGGCCAGCCAAGAGCCCGACGTAATACACCTGCGGAATGCCCGGCATAAAAAACTGCACCGCGCGCGCCAGCAGATAGTGCATATCATTACCGGCCAGCGCGTCGTAGAAGGTGCAGTTGACTTGATACAGATCCAGGTTGGAGGCGGCGGCGCCGGTCGCTTTGCGGCTTTGGCCGCGGCTGTTGGCGTGGATGGTCTCCACCAATTGATCCAGCTCTGCGGGCGGCACCAGGCCCGGATGCCCGCCGCGGTCTTGCGTGTCTGCGCCAATATCGATGATGCCAATGCCGTCATGCGTGTCCAGCACGGTCAGTGCGTTGCGCGGGCGGATGCGAATCCACTCTTTGAGCGCGCGCGCCGTTTTGAACGCAAACGCGTGCAGCACCAGCGGCGGCAGCGCAAAGTCATACACCCAGTCCACACGCTTGGCAATTTCAATCTGCGTTTGGTAGTACGAGTGAATCTCTACGAGCACTTCAATCCCAAGCGCCTTGGCCCGCGCGGCAAACGTATCGATAAACGCAAACGTCTCCGGCATCATGAAGCAGCTCGCGCCGGCTTTTTTGATGGCGTATCCCACTGCGTCGAGCCGCACCATCTTCACGCCGCTTTGCGCCAGAGTATTCAGAATGCCTTGCAGATACGCCTGGCCTTGCGGATGATGTACGTCAATATCAATCTGTTGCGGCGTGAAGGTTGTCCATAGAATTCGCTTCTCGCCGTTTTCAAGCGTGGTGGTAGTGAGTGGCAACCCAGGCCGCGGGCGATAGATGGCAAGCAAGTCTTGCTCGCTCGCGCCGTGCGGAAACACGCTCGCTAGCGTGAGAAACATGCCGCTGTAGGCCGACGCCGCGCCGCGCTGGCTGAAATCTTTGAACTGCGGTGAGCTGCTGCTCATGTGATTCACAATCACATCAGCCATCACGTCGATATCTGCCGCAAGCGCTTTGACATCATGCCAGCCACCCAGGCGCGCATCGACCTGCGTGTGATCGATGGGGTCAAACCCCGCATCCGCGCCATCAATCGGTGTGTAAAAAGGTAGCAAATGCACGCCACCAAACAAACCCTTGAACTCCTGATTGAGTAAGCGATGCAGATCGGCAAGCGCGGCAGCGCCGAGCCGGTCTACATAAGTGATCAGCTGAACTTGATTCTTCATGACTTAGTTGTTGTTTGGTCTGGGTGCCAATGGTTGTGCAGAGGTCTCGGGCCGCGCCATCTTCACAAACAGCGTTGCAATCGCCGCGCAAATCATCAGCACTCCGGCCAGGCGCACCACATTTTGCGGATTGCCGCCCAGCCAGGCGTGGTAATACAGCGGTAGCGTGAAAATCTGGATCATCATCGGGATCACGATGAACATATTGAAAATGCCCATGTACACGCCCGTACGCTCTGCGGGAATGCTGCCGGCCAGCATGATGTAGGGGTTGCCCATGATGCTTGCCCACGCAAGACCCACGCCAATCATTGGCACAAACAGCAGCCACTTGTCTTGAATGGTGGGGATCATCCACATGCCCACACCCGCGAGCGTGAGGCATACGGCATGCACGGGCTTAGGCCCAAAGCGCTGTGCAAACGGCACCAATGCAAAGGCGCCCACAAACGCAATGGCGTTGTAGAACGCGCCGATCTGGCCGTTGAGCAGCGAAGCATCGCGCATCGCGGCATCGCCGGTGTCGCCAAACATGGTCTTGGCCAGCGACAGCACGATGTACTGCCAATAGCAGAACAGTGCATACCATTGGAATAGCTTCATCACCGCAAGCTGCCTCATGGTCAGCGGCATGGCGAGGATGGCGTCCCAGATTTCTTTGAACGTGGCACCCACGCCTTTGGGCAGCTTTTCGATGCGCGCGCGCTCGTCATCGGTCAGCGGTAACTCCGGCACCGTTTTCAAACTGATCAAGATCGAGCTGATGGAAAACACCGCGCCAACCACAAACGCAGCGATGGTGATGTGCGGAATGTTGTTTGAATTGACCGCATCCTTGTTCATGCCAAACAGCACGAAGAGCGTGGGCGACAGGTACGCGAGCGTTTGCCCCAAGCCTGTAAACGCGCTTTGCGTTAAAAAACCCAGCGAGCGCTGCGGCGGATTGAGCCGGTCGCTGACGTAGGCGCGGTAGGGCTCCATCGTCACGTTGTTGGCCGCGTCCAAGATCCAGAGCAAACTCGCCGCCATCCACAGCGTGGGCGAGAACGGCATCGCGAGCAAGCCCAGGC
>JBOFGW010000393.1:0-6673 GCA_051649325.1 Burkholderiaceae bacterium
GCGCGGCCGCGCGCGACTTCACTGCGGACAAACTCGGGCGTGATGTGCGCGGGGATCGCGGCGCCAAAGCTTTCGCCCGGGTGCTGGCGCATCAGCAGCTCCAGCATCTTCTCGCCGGTCTTGCCGCCTTGTTTGAGGCTATCGATATACGCTTGCCGGTTCAGGTTCTCGCGGATCGCGATGTATTCCATCTCTGGCGTGATGATGCCTTTGCGTGCGTAGTGCATTTGGCTCACATTGCCGCCCGCTTTGGCACGGCGCGGCAGGCGCTTTAAGTTAAAGCGCAGCTCCGCGGTTTTGGGGTCAGCCTCGCGCTCGCGGCCAAACTGGCTGCTGGGGCCGGTGAGTTCTTCGGTATCGCCGCGCTCGGTAATCCAGGCGGAGCGCACCGGTGCCAGGCCGCTGCGGATGTCGATGGTGGCTGCGGGGTCGGTATAGGGGCCGGAGCAGTCGTACACAAACACGGCCGGGTTTTTCTCACCACCAAAGCTGGTGGGCGTGTCGGCCTGCGTGACTTTGCGCATGGGCACGCGAATGTCGGGCCGGCTGCCTTGCACGTAGACTTTTTCGCTATTAGGCAGCGGTTTGACGGCGGCGTCATCCACATGCGCGGTGGCGGCCAGAAATTTTGCAGAAATGGGTGCGTTCACAGTGCGCGTCCTTTCAAAAACACGTGAAAGGAGCCAAAAGGAGGAGCAAAAATGAAATGCTTTCCTTCACGACTCCCGCGGGCAGCATGACCTGCCCAGGTCCGAAGGGTTTGATCTCACTGGCATGACTTTGAACAAAGCCTGCCAGACCCCCGCGTGATAAACCGTAATGTACGGCGTTTTCCGCGCAAAATGGTGCGCAATTGTTGCGGGCAACCCCGTAGTAACTTGACCCACGCGCCTGACAAGCCTAAATTATTAACTGACCGGTCATTTATTTAGTTCAATGATGCGAACAACACCTGCCGAATCTACTGAGCTGGAAGAATTGGAACCGCGTTGGCGCCGCCGCAAAGACGCGCGCCCGCAAGAAATTCTGGCCGCCGCGCTCGATCTGTTCATTGAAAAAGGCTACGCCGCCACGCGCGCGGACGAGGTCGCCAGCCGCGCCGGTGTCTCCAAGGGCACGGTGTACCTGTACTTTGACAACAAAGAAGAGCTGTTCAAGGCCGTTGTGCGCCAGAGTTTTGGCCCGGCCTTGCAAGAAGCCATTGAACTGGTGGATCACTACGAAGGCTCTAGCTTCGACTTGATGGACGAGCTGATGCACGGCTGGTGGCAGCACGTGGGTGCGACCAAGGCCGGCGGCATTATGAAGTTAATGATGGCGGAGGCCGCGAATTTTCCCGAGATCGCCACGTTCTATCACGAAGAAGTGATTGCCCGCAGCCAGCAGATGATCATTAAGGTGCTCACGCGCGGCATGGCCGCCGGTGAGTTCCGCAAAGTGGATCCGCAGCATATGGTGCATGTGATGGTCGCGCCGATGGTCATGCTGATCATGTGGCAAAACTCGTTTGCACGCTGCATCAGCTGCGGCGAGATCGATACCTCTGCGCATATTGCCAACACTGTTGAGTTGCTGAAGCGGGGCCTGGCCGCGCCGGGCGCAAAAATTCCTGAACGCACTACTGCCAGCCTGGGCGCGCACGTGCATACGCCCAAGAGCGCCAAGGTGCCCAAGACCGGCTCCGCCCGGGGCAAGCGCGCATGAAGCTCAGCGTAGTTATTGCCGCGGTTGCCGCGGGGGTGTTGATTGCCGGCGGTGGTGCGTGGTTTGTGAAGCGCAGCGCCAATGCTGCCGCTACCTCTTCTGCACCTGCTGCACCGGCCATCAAACCGCTTGAGCTCAATGCGGCGGATATCACGCAGGTGCAGCTGACGGAGCTTAAGCGCGTGCTGAACAGTACCGGCACGCTCAACGCCACGCAGCAGACGGTGGTCAAGGCCAAGGCCTCCGGTGATCTGATTGCTGTGCTGGTCAAAGAAGGCGAGGTTGTGACGCGTGGCCAAGTGCTCGCGCGGATTGATAGCGCCGACTACGCGGCGCGCGTAGCGGCTGCGCGCGCCAACGTAGAGCAGGCCAAGGCCAACCTTGCGATTGGTGAGCGCGCCTGGACCAACAACAAAGCGCTGGTAGAAAAAGGTTTCATCTCTTCCAGCGCAATGGACAATACCGAAAGCCAGGCTGCAGCCTTGCGTGCGCAGCTCGCCGCCGCGCAGGCGCAACTGGCGCGCGAGCAAAAGGCGCTGGAAGACACGGTGGTACGCGCACCACTGGCCGGTGTGGTGACCGAGCGTTTTGTGCAGGCCGGTGAGAAAGTGTCACCGGATGCGCGCTTAATGACTGTGGTTGATCCGCACAGCTTGGAGTTTGAAGCTGCTGTGCCGGCGGCAGATGCCGCGTTGCTAACGCAGGGCATGCAGCTTGCGATTGTGCCGGATGGCACCGCCGCGTTTGAATCCAAAGTGCTGCGCGTCAATGCCGCAGTGACCGCGGCCAACCGCACGGTTGATGTGTTTGCCAGCGTGCCGCAAAACGCCAAGGTCAAGAGCGGCCAGTTTGCCAGCGCTACAGTACGTTTAGCCGACAAAGCCCAGGCCATTACCGTGCCGGCCAATGCGTTACGCGAAGAAGGCGGGCGCACCGTGATCTACACACTCGCCACCAAAAACGGCGCGGAATTCATCGCGCCGGTACAAGTCACGCCGGGCGGCAAAGGCGAAAACGCCAGCGGCGAGCCGGTGGTTGAAGTTGCAGGCGTTACCACCGGCACGCGCATCATTGGCCGCAACCTGGGGCCTTTGCGCGATGGTGCGGTGGTGAAAGTGCTTGCCGCCAAGCCCGCCACAGCTGCGAGCAACTAACGAATGTTCTTCACCCGCATCAGCATCAAAAACCCGGTGCTGGCCACCATGATGATGCTGGCCTTTGTGGTGCTGGGGCTGTTTGCGTATCAAAAGCTGCGGGTCGATCAGTTTCCCGACATCGACTTTCCGGTCGTGGTGGTGCAAACCTCCTACCCTGGTGCTTCACCGGAAACGGTGGAATCCGACATCACGCGCAAGGTGGAAGAAGCGGTCAACACCATCAGCGGAATCAATACGCTGTCCTCACGCTCTTATGAAGGCCTGTCGGTCGTCATCATCCAATTTGAGCTGTATGTAGATGGTGCCAAGGCCGCGCAGGATGTGCGAGAAAAAGTTGCGCTGATCCGTCCGCTGTTCCGCAAGGAAGTGAAAGAGCCGCGCATCAGCCGTTTTGATCCGGCCGACCGGCCAGTGCTGTCGCTTGCGGTGTCAAGCGCCAATCGGCCGGTGCGCGAGATCACTACGATTACAGATCAGGTGATCAAAAAACGCATCGAGAATGCGCGTGGTGTTGGTCAAGTCAACATTGTCGGCGGCGTAAAGCGGCAAGTGCAGATTTTGCTCAACCCGGCGCAGATGGAAGCCTACGGCGTGGGCGTTGACCAGGTCATGAACGCGGTGCGCAACGAAAATCAAGACCTGCCTGCCGGCAACCTCAAAAGCCTGGACACCGAGCGCGTCGTGCAGATTAGCGGCCGGATTGCTTCTGTAGAGCAGTTTGGCGACATTCTGGTCGCGCGGCGCGCCGGCCAAAGCGTACTGCTCAAGCAGGTAGCAAAAATCGTTGATGGGCAGGAAGAGCAGGAAAGTCTGGCGCTGATCGACGGTCAGCGCACGCTGGCGATTGATGTGCTCAAGGCACAGGGTCAAAACACGATTGAGGTGGTGGACGCGGTCAAAGCCGCGGTCGAAGCGCTCAAAAAAGAGCTGCCCGCAGATGTGCAGATTCGCGTGGCCAAGGACGGCAGCAAACCAATCCGCACCGGTGTGGCCAATGTGCAGCGCACGTTGATTGAAGGCGCAGCGCTGACGATCTTGATTGTGTTTTTGTTCTTGAACTCGTGGCGTTCCACCGTTATTACAGGCTTGACGCTGCCGGTGGCGCTGATCGGCACCTTCCTGTTCATGTATTTGTTTGGTTTCACCATCAATATGATTACGCTAATGGCGCTGTCGCTATGCGTGGGCCTGTTGATTGACGATGCCATTGTGGTGCGCGAAAACATCGTGCGCCATGCCGCGATGGGCAAAGACCCGCGCACCGCGGCGCTGGATGGCACCAAGGAAATCGGCCTCGCGGTGATGGCGACCACACTGTCGATCGTGGCGGTGTTTATTCCGATCGGTTTCATGGGCGGCATCATCGGCCGCTTTTTTCACCAGTTTGGTTTGACAGTTGCAGCCGCCGTGCTGATCAGCATGTTTGTCAGCTTTACGCTCGACCCCATGCTCTCCAGCATCTGGCACGACCCGGATGCGCATCCCGAACCGGGGCGCAAGCGCGGCTTTGTCGGCCGCTTGCTGGAACGCTTTGATCGTTTGACGCAGTGGATTGCACGCACCTATCAAGGCACGCTTGCATGGTCGCTCAAACATCGTCTGCTGACTTTGCTGA
The DNA here is from genome assembly GCA_051649325.1 of Burkholderiaceae bacterium. GTDB lineage: Bacteria > Pseudomonadota > Gammaproteobacteria > Burkholderiales > Burkholderiaceae_C > JBJOQV01. Next base: position 4,477 of record JBOFGW010000393.1, read on the forward strand.
TCGCCGCGGCAACTTTTGTCGGCAGCTTTCCGGTCATGAAATTCATTGGCAGCGAGTTTGTTCCGCAAGCGGATTTTTCAGAGACGAGCGTGCAGTTCTACACACCGGTGGGCTCGTCATTGCAGTTCACTGAAAGTAAGGTCAAGCAGGTGGATGCGATCATCCGCGAGATGCCGGAAGTGCTGTACACCTATGCCACCATCAATACGGGCAATGCCGCAGGCAAAAACTACGCAAGCTTGTATGTCAAGCTGAAAGACCGCAAAGACCGTACGCTGAGCCAAAAGCAGCTGACGCAGCCTTTGCGGGAGCGGCTTGGTCAAGTTGCCGGCATCACCGTGACCAATGTCGGCACGCTGGACGCAGTGGGTGGCGAGAAAACAATTTCGTTCTCCATCATCGGGCCGGACCAAAAAGTGATTCAGCGTATCGCTGATGAGGTTGTGCAAAAGGTGCGCGAAGTGCCGGGCTTGGTCGATCTGGACACAAGCTCCAAGCCCGCCAAACCCACGGTTGCTGTGGAGTTCAAGCGCAACGAAGCGGCTGATCTTGGTTTGTCAATTTCGCAGCTCGCCGGCAATCTGCGCGTGCTGATTGCCGGCGAAACCGCGGGCAGTTGGCTCGCACCGGACGGCGAAAACTACGACGTCAACGTGCAGCTTGCCGCGGCGGATCGAAACACTGCGGATGATTTGCAGCGGTTGTCTGTTTCCGCCGGGTCCAATGCAGACGGTTCTGTGCGCTTGGTGCGCTTATCGCAGGTGGTCAACCTTAAGCCTGATGTGGGTGCCAGCCAGATCAATCGCAAAGAGTTGGCACGCGAGATCAATATCAACGCCAACGTGATCAACCGTAGCTCCGGCGAAGTGTCTTCAGACATTCAAGCGGTGCTGAAAACCGTGGACTTTCCGCCGGGCTATCGCGCCAGCTTTGGCGGCTCCACCAAGAATATGCAAGAGAGTTTTGGCTACGCGGTGGTTGCGCTTGCACTTGCAATCATCTTTATCTACATGATCCTCGCCAGTCAGTTTGCGAGCTTTGTGCAGCCCATCGCCATCATGAGTTCGCTTCCGCTCACCTTGATCGGCGTGGTGTTGGCGCTGCTCATCTTTGGTTCGCCGTTGTCGATGTTCTCCATCATCGGCTTTATTTTGCTGATGGGCCTGGTGACCAAGAACGCGATCTTGCTGGTGGACTTTATCAACCAGGCGCGCGCCGGCTATGAAGGCAAGCTGCCGATGGACCGAGAAAGCGCGGTGCTGGAGGCCGCGCATGTGCGCCTGCGGCCGATTTTGATGACGACGCTGGCAATGGTGTTTGGCATGTTGCCGCTGGCCTTGGGGCTGGGTGAAGGCAGCGAGCAGCGCGCGCCGATGGGGCAGGCGGTGATTGGCGGCACGATTACGTCGTCGGTGCTCACGCTGGTGGTCGTGCCGGTCGTGTACACGTATCTTGATGATCTCTCCGCATGGGTCAAGGGCCGCTGGGCGCGGCTGCGGCATGCGGGCCAGATCAAGGCAGCAGAGTAAAGCTATGACCAGCATGCCCAGCAGCGCTTGGCAGAACAAGGCGCTTGGTAAAATCAGCATCGAAGCGAGAGGGGCATGGCCGCTCGCGCATGTAAATGCCGCGCCGCTATATATGCGCGCACCTGCGGTTCAAGCCGCTAAACACGCATTTGGTCGCATCGCCCTGCCAGCGGGCAGCGCAATCCTGGAAGATGGGGTTTAAACGCACTATGAGTCAAGTCAATATCGAAACCGCGCGCTTTAACATGATCGAGCAGCAGATCAGGCCGTGGGACGTCCTGGACCAATCCACGCTGGATACGGTCGCACTGGTGCGGCGCGAAGCGTTTGTGCCGGAGGCGTATCGCAATCTGGCGTTTATGGATATGGAAATCCCGCTCAATTTGAACGGCCAGCCCACCGGCGAGGCGATGTTCGCGCCCAAGATGGAAGCGCGGCTGCTGCAAGAACTTGCGCTGCGGCCCGCCGATCAGGTGCTTGAGGTAGGTGCTGGCTCCGGCTACATGGCGGCGCTGCTGGCGCACCGCGCGCAAAGTGTGGTGACCTACGAGCGGTTGCCGGCGCTGGCGGAATTTGCACGCGCCAACCTTGCGCGCAATCAGTGCGCCAATGTCAAGGTCGTGCAGGGCGATGGCTTTACCGCCAAAGGCACGTTTCAGGCGATTGCG
>JBOFGW010000394.1:0-7970 GCA_051649325.1 Burkholderiaceae bacterium
CCGGCAATCAGATCGCGCGGCGCTTTGGCTAGCTGCGGATCGTGCAGCATGAGCTCGTGCACTTCAATAAAGGCAGACAGCTCGGTGGGCGCATCATGCTGCAGCCCTTGGCGCAGCTCAAGCAGTTCGGTGCGCGCAAGATCAATGGCGGCATCAAAGCGCGCGAGTTCATCATCAATCGATTCTGGCGCAATAAAGTGATGCGCCACGCCTTCAGACATTGCCGCGAGCACGTGCGCGCGGCCCACGGCAAAACCGCTGGAAGCTGCTACGCCTTCAAGCTGCTTCATTGCCATGGTTGAACACCCTTCAAAGTGCTTCTACGCAATATTCATGCGCCTTTTGAGCCATTTTTGCCTCAAAAGGCGGATGGATATTGCGTACTGCTATTTATAAACTAGCTACCTTCGCCGAATTTAGCGTGAAACAAGCCTGCCACCGTATTCAGCGCCTCCGCTTCATCCGGCCCATCCGTTTCCAGTGTCACTTCTGCGCCGAGGCCGGCGGCCAGCATCATCACGCCCATGATCGATTTGGCATTGACGCGCCGGCCGTTGCGCGAGAGCCAGATCTCTGACTGAAACTTGGCCGCGGCCTGCGTGAGTTTTGCGCTGGCCCGTGCGTGCAGGCCGAGTTTGTTGGTGATGGTAATGGTCTGCGTCAGCATAGGCCCCATTGAACTAGCTCATTGTTGCTATTGTTTACTGCTGTTGTTGCTGCTCCGCAAAGCGGCGTGTGCCGTCCGCCGACGGTTTGTAGCTTTGATTTTGCGGCGCGGTGCTGGAAATCCGCACCACGCCTTGCGCTGCGCCGGACACCAGCCGTTCGGTCAACGCGTACAGCGGCAGATTGCGGTAGTTCAGCGCGCGTACGAGTAGCGGCAGTGACACGCCGGAGACCACCTCAACCCGGCCGGGCTGCGAGAGGCTTGAGGCGCAGTTGCACGGGCTTGCGCCATACAGATCAGAGAACACCAGCACACCGTCGCCATCGTCCAGTTGCGGAATCAGTGCGCATGCGCGGGCGTTTACGCCATCCATCGGCTCATCGGCCTTGACGTCTACTGCGAGCAGCTTAGGGGGCACGCTGCCATACACGTGGCTGCTGGCGTCGATGAAGGCCTGCCCGATGGGCGCGTGAGTAATGAGAAGAATACCAATCATTGCGGAAAAACCGCCTCGTAACACGAATGTGGTGGATTATCCCGCAATCTCAATGCTGAGCATGGCGCTCAATTGCATCCAGAAACAAACCCGCCACATTAATGCCACTTTGTTCCGTAATTTCCACAACACACGTAGGGCTGGTGATGTTGATTTCGGTGAGATAGTCACCAATCACATCAATGCCCGCCAAGAGCAGGCCGCGTTTGGCGAGCACCTCGCCTAGCGCGCTAGCAATTTCCCTATCCCGCGCGGTCAGCGGGCGCGCCACGCCGGTGCCGCCGGCAGCGAGATTGCCGCGCGTTTCGCCTTCTTTGGGGATGCGCGCCAAACACCAATCCACCGGCACACCATCGATGATGAGGATGCGCTTATCGCCATCCGTAATCGCCGGCACAAATTTTTGCGCCATGATGGTTTGCGCGCCGCTGTGTGTGAGCGTTTCCAGAATCACGTTCAGGTTGCGCTCACCCGCCGCGCAGCGGAACACGCCTGTGCCGCCCATGCCGTCCAGCGGCTTGTAGACCACATCGCCATGCTCGGCATGAAAAGCTTTGAGCGTGGCCATGTCGCGCGCGACCAGTGTGGGCGCGGTGAATTGCGGAAACTCAAGAATCGCAAGTTTTTCTGGATGATTGCGCAGCGCGGCGCCGCTGTTGAACACATGCGCGCCCTGCACCTGCGCCCTTTCCAGCAAGTGCGAAGCGTAGAAATATTCCAGGTCAAACGGCGGGTCTTTGCGCATGATGACTGCGTCAAACTGTGCGAGTGGTTTGACCGCTTCGCTCTGCACCGCAAACCACGCCGGTTTGCTGCCGGTGAGCGTGATGGCCTGCGCACGCGCATGAATCGCGCCGCCAGGCACCGCGCTCAAGTGGCGCGGCTCGCAGGCAAACAACTGGTGGCCGCGCGCGCCGGCCTCAGCCATCATGGCGTAGGTGGAATCTTTTTTGAGATTGAAGCTTGCCAGCGGATCGGCAATGAAGAGAATATCCATGAATAGCTTTATAGCGCCTTGAGGTTCTGCACAGCGCAGACGCGATGGTGCACCGGATCGTTTTGGAATTGCTTTACGCAGTATTCATGCGGGTTTTGAGGCATTTTTGCCCGAAAAAGCGCATGGATATTGCGTAAAACCCATATGTTGCTGCCCCAATCCCTCCCCTGCGGGCAGGGGGAGGTTAGGAGGGGGTTGCTTGGCGTAGAGGCTCGCAATGCATGGCTAAAACCCCACCCTAACCCTCCACCGCGCGGCTTGCACGCCGCTTGGAAGGTTTGCGGCGCAAAGCGGTGCTTTGCGAAACCCCGCAAACTTCCCCTGCGCGCAGGGGAGGGAATTCGGTCTCGCTTACGCCGCAACCGCTTCCAACTGCTGCTGCGGATCGGTGCGCTCCAGCTCCACCGATGCGGCCAGCAGTGCCAAGCGGCCAATCACGCCGTAGGTGTAAAAGCGGTTGATGCCTTTGTCCGGCGAATCAGAACAGTCCGGTGTATTGCACGGCGCGGCAAAGGGCAGCGGCTTGAAGGTCATGCCCGGCGCGTTGAGGTTTTCATCGCGGCCGCGCGCAGCGTTGATGCGATAGAACCCGCCGACGACAAACTTGTCCATCATGTACACCACCGGCTCGGCGTTGGCGCCTTCGACTTGCTCGATGGTGGGCACGCCTTCCTGGATCAATACGTCGCTGACCTCAAGACCTTCTTTCACCACACTCATCTTGTTGCGCTCTTTGCGGTTGAGGCCCACCACATCATCGGGACTCGTCACCTTCATGATGCCCATGCCGTAGGTGCCGGCATCGGCCTTCATGATCACGAACGGCTTTTCTTCAATTTTGTATTCGCGATACTTGCGCGCCACGCGTTCGAGCACTTGAGAAACTTTGTCCGCCAACTCTTGCTCGCCCACGCGCTCGTGAAAATTCACACCGCTGGCGTGCGAAAAATACGGGTTGATCAGCCAGTGATCGATGCCGATGAATTTGCCAAACTGGCGCGCCATATCGTCATACGCGGCAAAGTGGTTGGACTTGCGCCGCACCGCCCAGCCCGCGTGCAGCGGCGGCAGCAGCGTTTGGCCCGGTGCCAACCCTTCGAGAATTTTGGGGATGCCGGCAGACAAATCGTTGTTGAGCAAAATCGCGCAGGGCGTAAAGTCCTTCAAGCCCACGCGCACGCCGGCCGCGGTGTGCGTGCGAATAATCGGCTCCACCGTAATCGTTTGGCCGTTGCCCAGATCTAGCTGCGTGGGCTGCGTGATGTCTTCTGCCAGCGTGCCCAGGCGCACCGTCAGCCCGGTTTGCTTGAGAATTTGCGCCAGGCGCGCGACGTTTTGCAAATAGAACATATTGCGCGTGTGCCGCTCCGGCACCAGCATGAGCTGCTTGGCCTGCGCACAGTATTTTTCAATCGAAGCTTGCGCCGCCATGATCGCCAGCGGCAGCGTATCGGCAGACAAATTGTTGAAGCCGCCAGGAAACAGATTGGTATCCACTGGCGCCACCTTGAAGCCGGCGTTACGCACATCCACCGAGCCATAAAACGGCGGCGCATGCTCCTGCCACTGCAGGCGGAACCAGCGCTCAATCTGCGAGCTGGCGTCCAAAACGTTCTCTTCCAACTCCTGGAGCGGGCCGGACAGTGCAGTAATCAGATGTGGGACCATAGTTGCTCGCGCGAGTTGCTTGGTTTCGCAGGCCGGCAATTGCAGGCCGCATCAGGGCTTTTCAAGCATTCTATGCAAACTTGGCGCAGCGCGTATGACGCCGCGCATGCAAACAGTGCATTGCATCCATGCGCAATCAACAGCGCACCGGCCAATAACCTTGCACAAGGTAGGGCCAAAAGCACGCGGACGAAAAAAAGCGCCAGGCTTTTTAGGGCTCCGGCGCAATCATCCCCGGCAGGCGCTAGCCCTACCGGATTGAGAGCAAATTATTTGTTAATGATAGGCGCTTTCGCCGTGGCTGGTAATGTCCAGCCCTTCGCGCTCAGCCTCTTCAGGCACGCGCAGACCAATCACGATATCAATGATCTTCAGCGCAATAAAGCTGACCACCGCCGAGATCACAATCGCCGCAATCACGCCCTGCGCCTGAATCCATACCTGCGCGCCGATGCCGCCGAATTCGCCGCACTTGTTGGTGACGTAGTTGCAGATGCCGGTGCCGCCCAACGACGGCGCAACAAACACGCCAGTCAGTAGCGCGCCGACAATACCGCCCACGCCGTGCACACCAAACACATCCAGTGCGTCATCCGCACCCAGCATGCGCTTCAGACCATTCACGCCCCACAGGCAGACCACACCAGCGACAACGCCAATGATCAGCGCGCCGCCCACACCCACAAAACCGCAGGCCGGCGTAATCGCGACCAAGCCAGCGACTGCGCCGGACGCGGCACCGAGCATGGAAGGTTTGCCCTTGAGCATCCACTCCGCAAAGATCCAGGCCAGTACGGCCGCAGCGGTTGCCGCCAGCGTGTTGATGAAGGCCAGCGCGGCAATGCCATTGGCCTCCAGGTTGGAGCCGGCGTTAAAGCCAAACCAGCCCACCCACAGCAGCGATGCACCGACCATGGTCAGCGTCAGGCTGTGCGGCGCCATTGATTCACGGCCATAGCCGATGCGCTTGCCAATCATGTACGCGGCCACCAAACCTGCCACACCAGCGTTGATATGCACCACGGTGCCGCCGGCAAAGTCCAGCGCGCCCTTGGCCCACAGCCAGCCTGCGTTGGCCACCACGGCTTCAAGCGTTTTCTCATCGGTGATGGCATCAGGACCATCCCAGTACCAGACCATATGCGCCATCGGCAGATAAGAGAACGTGAACCAGATGGCCAGGAACAGCAGCACGGCAGAGAACTTCATGCGCTCGGCAAACGCGCCGACGATCAGGCAGCAGGTAATCGCTGCAAACGTGAGCTGGAACGCGACAAACAGCAGCTCAGGAATGTAAACGCCCTTGCTGAAGGTCGCCGCCGCAGACTCCGGCGTGATGCCCGCCAAGAACAGCTTGGAGAACCCCCCAAAGAACGGATTACCCGCGGTAAAGGCCATGGTGTAGCCGTAAATCACCCACAGCACTGCAATGAGTGAGAACGCCACCATCACCTGCATCAACACGCTGAGCATGTTTTTGGAGCGCACCAGGCCACCGTAGAACAGCGCCAGACCCGGAATCGTCATCATGATGACCAGGGCCGTAGCGATGTACATAAACGCGGTGTCGCCTTTGTTGGGCACGGGTGGCGCTGCAGCGGCGGGCGCTGCTTCTGCCGCAGGGGCGGCAGCGGCCGGGGCTGCCGTTTCTGCAGGTTTGGCTTCTGCGGCTGCAGTAGCGGTGGGCGTAGGCGATGCCGCCTGCGCGTAAGCAGGCGTAGGCGTAGCTACAAACAGGCTTGCCGCAAGCACCGCTGCGGAAAGAACACTGGCAATTAGGCTTTTCATTTTCTCTCCCGATCTATAAGGCTTCTTTGCCGGTCTCGCCGGTGCGGATACGCACGACTTGCTCCAGCGACGTGACGAAAATCTTGCCGTCGCCGATCTTGCCGGTGCGCGCCGAGCTTTCAATCGCTTCGATCGCGCGCTCCACCAGTTCATCGGCCACCGCGGCCTCGACCTTCACCTTGGGCAAAAAATCCACCACATATTCCGCGCCGCGATACAGCTCGGTATGGCCCTTTTGGCGGCCAAAACCCTTCACCTCGGTCACTGTAATGCCCGACACCCCGATACCGGACAAGGCTTCTCGCACCTCATCCAGCTTGAACGGCTTGATCACTGCCGTAATCATTTTCATAAGAAACCCCTTGTGATGTACGTTGCTTTAGAACGAGTACTTGGCCGACAACACAACACCGGCCTTGCCCAATTCTTTGCCATTCACCGGCGATGAATAAAAGACTTTGTCTGCATCCGTGCCGATGACGGTCAAGCCGAGCAGAACGCCACTCAGGTCATACGTGACGCCTAGCGAATAGTCGGTGTAGGTCGCAACGTCGGACAGGGGTCCGCTGATCTTCTGATGGCCCACATGCGCAATGACGTTGGTGCCTTTGGCAACTTCGAACGTACCCGTCAGATCCAGATACCAGCTGTTTTTGCTGTCAAAGTTAGCGAAGGTGTTGGTCACCGCATGGCTGTATTTGGCCGTGACCGGGCCGTAGGTCAATGCACCGTAGAGTTCAGTGGTGTTGGCGCTTGGGTTCAGTTTGTTGCTGGGGTATTGGTAGGTCAGCACGCCCACGTCAAACGCCACATCTTTGGTCAGCTCACCTTTAAAGCCGCCGTACAGATCGATTTCGATGTCCGCGTCGCCACCGAAATCCTTGATCCATTTGATGTTGGATGCCCATGCGCCCACATAAAAGCCACTCTTGTCTGCGTAGTCCACACCGCCCTGAATCGCGGGCTTCAGACGGGTTTGCGAAATGCCGCGGTAGCGATAGTCAGTGACCGCACCAACGTTAAATGACAACTGCGCGAACGCGGCGGGCGCGGCGGTGATGCCCAGCGTGGCGACAAGCGCTGCGAGAACTGTCTTTTTCATGTAAAGCCCCTTGAGTGTGAAGGATGATGCTTAAAACCAACCGGCAACCGTTTTAGTGCTTGGCAGAGCAGTGCAGAAACCATGCCATGCGTGCTGCGGCACACCAAATGCGCAAAGGTGGGGCTTGGCAGGTGCGGCTCCGCAATAAGCTGCACGCTTTTGGGGCGGGCGAATGCATGCGCACCGAATTGGTGCAACGAAGGACGTGGGAGTGTTGAAACCGTCTACGCAATATCCATGCGCCTTTTCAGCCAATTTTGGCTCAAAAGGCGCATGGATATTGCGTAGAGCCTCTTTGGATCTAACGAAAAACGACTGTTTTGTTCCCGTGCACCAAAACGCGGTCTTCCAGGTGATAGCGCAGTGCCCGCGCGAGCACGGCTTTTTCCACGTCTTTACCGTAGCGCACTAGGTCTTGCACGGTATCACTGTGGTCTACGCGGATTACGTCTTGATCAATGATCGGCCCGGCATCCAGCTCGGCAGTTACGTAATGCGACGTGGCGCCTACGAGTTTGACACCGCGCTCCCAAGCCTGCTGATAGGGCTTGGCACCGACAAAGCTTGGCAAAAACGAATGGTGAATATTGATGATGCGGTACGCATACTTTTCGCACAGCGCCGGCGGCACAATTTGCATGTAGCGCGCGAGCACCAGCGTGTCTGCGCCGCTTGCGTCCACAATACTTTCCATCTGCGTAAACGCGGCGCCCTTGTTCTCTGCACTCACCGGCACGTAGTGAAACGGCAGGCCGTGCCACTGCACGAAAGACTCAAAGTCGCGGTGGTTGGAGATCACGCCGACGATGTCTGCCTCCAGCTCACCCGCTTTGAAGCGGCCCAGCAAGTCGTACAGGCAGTGTTCCAGCTTGCTGACGAGCAGCATCACGCGGCGGCGCACGCCGGTGTCGCGCACCTGCCATTGCATGCCGAACTCTTGCGCAATGGGTGCAAAGCGCTGCGCCAGGCCCGCCGCATCAAAGGGCAGCGATGATGCAAGAATTTCCTGCCGCATGAAAAACAGGTTCGCATCGCGCTCGGCGTGGTGATTGGCCTCCAAAATCCAGCCGGCATGCTCGGACAAAAAGGTGGAAACTCGCGCCACAATGCCCACGCGGTCGGGGCAGGACAGAGTCAGGATCAGTCGGCGCTCGGCATGCATTGTGTCATCTGCAAATGAAGTCGGCGCATTGTAGAGGCACGGTATAGACACGTTTTTGGCGCGCCTTGCGGCGTGCTCAGATAAACTCAT
>JBOFGW010000395.1:0-16845 GCA_051649325.1 Burkholderiaceae bacterium
ATTCAGATTCTGGCCGACCAATACAAAAACGCCGTGTGGCTGAGTGAACGCGATTGCTCGAGGCAGCGGCGCCATCAAAAAATCATTGAAGAAGCGCCTGCGCCTGGCATCAACCGGCGCTTGATTGAGAAGATTGGCGAGCGCTGCGCCGAGGCCTGCAAGAAAATCGGCTACCGCGGCGCCGGCACGTTTGAGTTTTTATACGAAAACGGTGAGTTCTTTTTTATCGAGATGAACACCCGCGTGCAGGTGGAGCATCCTGTCACAGAACTGGTGACAGGCATTGACATCGTGCAGGAGCAGATCAAGATCGCCGCCGGGCAACGCATGACGCTACGCCAGCGCGACATCATCATCAAAGGCCACGCGATCGAGTGCCGCATCAACGCCGAAGACCCATACAAATTCACCCCAAGCCCCGGCCGCATCACGACCTGGCATGCGCCCGGCGGCCCCGGCGTGCGGGTGGATTCCCACGTGTACAGTGGCTACCTCGTCCCGCCGCACTACGACAGCATGGTCGCCAAACTGATCGTCTACGGCGACACGCGCGAGCAGGCGATGGCGCGCATGCGTATCGCACTGTCTGAAACCGTGGTCGAAGGTATTCAGACCAATGTGCCGCTGCATCGGGAGTTAATGCAAGACACTAAGTTTATGGATGGCGGCACCAGCATTCATTATTTGGAGCATAAGCTCGCGCAGCGCAAGAACGGTTGACGCGCCGCTCTTGCAGAACCCGCCACCGTTCACCCTGAGCTTGTCGAAGGGTTGAACGGGGCACGGATTTGCCGGGGGTTGCCCGGCGGCAACTTACTTTCTTTGTCTTGCCAAAGAAAGTAAGCAAAGAAAGGCGCGCCCGCTTCAGCGCCCTTCAGGTTCCCGAATCTGTTGTTCTGCCAGCGGCGGCCAAAAGAACTCGCTGCGCTCAAACAGCTTTTGGCCGAAACCCCGCTGACAGAACAGCAGATTCGGCGCTTCAGAGGGCTGGTCAACGTGCAGGCACCGCGCGTTGAATAAAAAAGTGCTCCAGCCGCTGCTAAACTGCCGCCCCTTTCCACTCGGCGATCCACCATGCAACACCGTTTAAGCGCAGGCGTTCTCGTAGAACACGAGCACCGCATCCTGCTGGTCAACCATGAGAAGCCGGGTGTGTATGACTTTTGGGTCGCACCCGGCGGCGGCGTGCAGAACGATGAGTCTTTGCACATGGCGGCGCAGCGTGAAGCGCGCGAAGAAACCGGCTTGATCGTTGAAGTCGGCAAGCTTGTCTATATCGAAGAGATGTTGCAGCCCGGTGTGCGGCACTGCAAGTTTTGGTTTACCGGCACGCTGCTGGGCGGCATGCTCTCGGTCGACGCGCCCGAGGCACGTGCGGAGCACATTACGCAGGCGCGCTGGCTCGCCTTTGATGAGCTGCAACAGTTCACGGTGTATCCGCCGGTGCTGAAAGAGCGCTATGCCGCAGACCGGGCCGCAGGCTTTCCATCCGTCACGCATCTTGAACTGCGGCATATGGAGGTTTGGTAGGCACTCTACGCAATATCCATGAGCTTTTTCAGGCAAAAATGGTTCAAAAAGCTTATGGATATTGCGTAGACGCTATTTCAACGCCTCTAAACACTCTTTCTGCGCCAACGCCGCTGTCAACGGATAGTTGCCCAGTTCTACCGCGCTGCTTTGCCCTTGCTTGCTGCAGATGAAGGTGATGAATTCGGCCAGCGCTGGTGACAGCGGCGCGCCGGGTTTGCGGTTGATGTAGATGTACAGGCTGCGCGCGAGCGGATATTGGTTGCTGGCCACGGTGGTTTGGGTGGGCTCTATCGCCGGGCTGCCGGGTTCTTCTGCCACGGCCAGCGGCCGGGCGCGTGCACTCAAGAACACGTGGCTGGCAAAGCCGATGGCAAAGTTGTCTGCGCCTACGCCTTGCGCGATGGCGGAGGCCACGGGTTCGGCGCGCATGTCATAACGGTATTCTCCGCCTTGAAGAACGTCGGCGCGAAACAGGCTATACATGCCGTGCGTGCTTTGCGGGCCAAACACGCGGATGGGTTGCTGCGCCCAATCACCTAGGAGTCCGAGCTGGCCCCAGGTTTTGATTTCTGCGCCGCCGCGCTTGCGCGAGACGGAGTAAATCGCATCCAGCTCGCGCAGTGAGATTTGTTTGAGCGGGTTATTTTTGTTGACGTAGATGGCCAGCGCATCCAGCCCCACGGTAACTTGCGTGGGCGCGTAGCCAAACTTGGCGCGAAACGCGGCGATCTCGGCCGCGTTCATCGGCCGGCTCATCGGCGCAAGATCGGCGCGGGCCTCCAGTAGCGCGGGCGGCGCACTGCCGGAGCCGCCACCCGTGACCTCAAGCTCCAGGCCGGGGTAGATGCGGCGCAGATCGTCGCTCCAGCGGTTGAGCAGTTGCGTGAGCGTGCTGGAGCCTACGCTCGTGAGCTTGCCGCTGACGTTTTCAGCGCGGCGGTAGTCGGGCAGAGCGGGGTCGATTTGAAAACGTGCTTGCGCCTGCAACCCGCTTGTTGTAGCGAAGAGCGTGCAGGCGAGCAGCCACTTGATCGTATGCATCGATCAGCACCCTACGCCAGCGGCTTGCTTCGCACACCCAGCCTGGCCGTGACATAACGGTACAGCGTGAGCATGACAAAAAACACCACAATCAGAATCAGGCCGCGCCAGAAGGCGGCGTCCATCACGCGGGTGCCTGTTTCTGCAGCGGCGTTGACGGGCTTCATGAAGGCGGGCGATTGCGCCAGCGTGCCCATCTGCTGCATAACTTGATTGGCCTCGCGCAGCGCGGCAGTGAACTGAATCGCGCTTTGGGTGTATTCGTTGATGTCGAAGGGTTTGGCGGTGGGATCTTTTGGCGCGTTGCGGCCGGGCGCCATGAACACCTTGTCCATCGTGAGCATGCTTTCGTTTAGCGCGGCCGAGGCGGTGCTCACTTGCTTGAGCAGCCCATCCGCATCACCGGTGATGCCGCGCACGTTGCGGGAAAGGGCATTGGTATCCGCAATCGCAGTGCGGTACTGCGCAAACAGATTGGCCAGCATCGGTTCAGTGCCGCGCAGATCGGCAAACACCGCCTGACGCTCGCGCGCGATGTCTTGCGGCAAGCGGTCAATCGCCTTGACCATTTGCGGCACAGAGTCCGTCACCTGCGCCACCTGTGAATTGGTCAGCGTATCGTCCAGCGTGCTGCGCACCTGCCACTGCATCAAAAACGGCATGCGCTTGCCCACGTAAAACGCCCGCTCGGCAAGCAGGCGCACCTCATCCACCGCCTTCTTGGCTTCGTCTACCGGGGCGAGCAGGCCGCCGCCAGACTTGACGTCTGCGATCATGGACTTGTCGCGCGAGGCGGCAAAGTCATCAAAGCGCACGTAGCTGATCATTTGCACATCACGGTTGCGGCGGCGCCAATCGAGAATCATGCTGTCCAGCGTTTCCAGTTGCTCCGGCTTCATCACGCGCGCGGCGATGCGCCAGATGTCCTCGCGCGCCTTGCGCGAAGCGTCGATCAAGTAGCGGCCGCGCGGGCCAAACTGCGCCTCTGCCTGGTCTTCATCGATCCATTGGCGCGATTGCAGCGTGACCACGAGCGTCAAATCCAGCAGTTGCGTGTACGGATCGGCATTGGTCACAATGTCGTACACCGCGCTGACCTGCACCAGCCGCACATCGTTGGCCATTTTGCGCTGCTGCACGTTGGGGTTGTCTTTGCTGATGGCCTCGGCCGCGTCCACCATATAGGTCATGTAGCGATCGGCAAAGGCGTTGGTCAGCGCATTCAGCTCATTGATGGTGACGCGTGAACTATCGGCGGATAACGTCCCAGATTTAGCGGCATTGGCCTGGATATCTTTGGCGAGGCCGCGTTGAAAATTCTCGAACATCGCACAGCCGGGTAGCGCCAGCATGCATGCGATCATGACGACGAAGCGGATCAGTGCATTGGAACGGGTGGGCGCGAGAAAAAGCATAAGAGCCTCCGTAGTGATGAGTGCTACAAGACTTGAGGCGCTGCGTTGCAGAGGCAAAACTGCGTCCCGCCGGCACTTTATCAGCGTGCGCTGCTGATTTGGGGAAGAGTTTGCAGATGTGAATACGCAATATCCATGGGCATTTTGAGGCATAAATGGCTGAAAATCCGCATGGATATTGCGTACTGGCTTTTGGTAACGCCAAGTACAATGTCTTATGCTCAAGTCACTCACTGTTATTGCCAATGAAGATGAGGCCGAGGCGCTGTTCAACGCACTGGACGAGCTGGGCGCGAGTGGCTTGTCGCTAGAGGATGCGCAGGCGGGTACGGATTCTGAGTCGCCGATCTTCGGCGAACCTTCTGCCGCGCCGGCCGATGAGCCGCGCTACTGGAACAGCAGCAAGCTGGTGGCCTATTTTGAAGATGAAGCCACGCTCACCGCCGCGCTGGCCGCTGTGCAAGGCTTTGAGCACAGTGTGCAAGAAGTGGCGGAGCAAGACTGGGTGCGCCAAACGCAGGCGCAGTTTGAGCCGATTGAAATCACACCGCATCTGTGGATTGTGCCTTCATGGCACCGCGAAGCGGCTGCGCATGATCTGCCGGGCAACGCCATCCAGATCGAGCTAGACCCCGGTCTGGCCTTTGGCACCGGCAGCCATCCCACCACGCGGCTGTGTTTGCAATGGTTGGCGCAAGCGGATCTTGCGGGCAAGAGCGTGCTGGACTACGGCTGCGGATCGGGCATTCTGGCGATTGCCGCGGCCAAACTGGGCGCGGCGCCGGTGGTGGGGACAGACATCGATGCGCAAGCGATCACTGCCGCGCAGTTCAATGCACAGAACAACGGCGCGAGCGGCATCGCCTTCGGTCTGCCGGAGATGATGCAACAAGATGCGCGGGTGTTTGATGTGGTGGTAGCCAATATTCTGTCTAATCCACTCAAGCTGCTGGCGAGCCTCTTGGCGGGCCGCACCGGGAAGATGCTGGTGCTCTCGGGCATTCTTGAGCGCCAGGCCGATGAAATCACCGCGGCATATGCGCCGTGGATCGACATGCAAGTGTGGCGTGCACACGATGGTTGGGTGTGCATGGTTGGCCGCGCCCGCGCCAATACCCGATAATCGCGTTCTATGGCCTTAGCAGCAGTCTGTCCTCAATGTAGTACGCGCTTTCGCGTGGTCGCCGATCAACTCAAGCTCAAACACGGCTGGGTGCGCTGCGGCTCGTGCGGCTTTGCGTTTAACGCGGTCGAGCGGCTCACGTATGTGCCCGACGACACCATCGTCATGCGGCGCTCGGCCATGGACGAGCTGCTGGCGAGGCGCAGTCAAGACACTGCGGTGGCAGATGCCTCTGTTGCAGCCGCCAGCACGGCACCCGCCGCGCCAAAATCACGCTTTCCCATCGGGCCGGACGCGCAGTTTGAAGCGGCATCGCGCGAATCTGCCGCGCCGTCGCCCGGCCCAGTGGCCGCGCCTGCGGACGCGGTGCTGCCTTGGCCAGAACTCAAAGACGAGAAAGACGACGGCGCAAAACAGGCTGCGCCAACTGCGCTGACCGACAGCGCGGTCGCAGCACGGCCCGCTTTAACTGCCGCGCCAGCGCCGCACAGTGAACCTGAAGCCAGCGCGCCAGCCGATGTTGAACAAGTAGAAGCTGCGCCGCCGCCACGCCGCAAGGAAAAGAGCAGCGCACCGCCTGCGGACAGCGAAGCGTACGAGCTGCACACCATCATTGAACTGGATGAATCGCGTGAGCGGAGCCAAGAGTACATGCTGGGGCCGGCAGAGGAAATGGCGGCGCAATTTCTGCGGCGCGACGCAGAAGAGGCTGCGCGCGCACGCCGCATCAACCGCGTGAGCGCCTTTGGTGCGACAGTTGCCGCGATCGCTTTGGCCGGGCAACTGTCCTACACCTTCCGCAATGAGCTGGCCGTCAAAGCGCCCGGCAGCGTGCCCGTGCTCAATGCCATGTGCGAGGTCGCCGGCTGCACCATCGAGCTGCCGGCCCATGCCAATGTGCTGTCGCTGGATTCGCTGCAACTCGCGCAAGTGGGTGCGAGCGATTTGTATCAGGCCACGGCGCTGATCAAAAACACCAGCAGCATGACCCAGCGCGCCCCGCATCTTGAACTGACGCTGACGCGCGTGAACGGCGATTTGGTTGCGCGCCGCGTGCTCGCGCCCAAAGATTGGCTGCCAGCGCGGGTTGTGACGCAGGGTTTGCCCGCCAGCGGCGAAACCGTGGCGCAGTTTTCATTGCAGGTGGACAAAGGCCCGTCCGGCATCAATGCGTTTTCCGGCTTTGGCGGCGCGCTCTTTTACCCGGCGCCCTGAAAAACCTCACGTTTGATTCAACTTGCGCGGCGCAAGCCCGCCCACACTCCCCCTAGGACATTTATGAGCGTTTGTATTTGCGGTTCGCTGGCCTACGACATGATCATGACTTTCGAAGGCAAGTTTGCCGACCACATCCTGCCCGACAAGATCCACATGCTCAACCTGTCGTTTCTGGTGCCCAACATGAAGCGGGAGTTTGGCGGTTGCGCCGGCAATATTGCTTACGGCCTGAAGCTGCTGGGCGGCGATCCGCGGCCGTTGGCCACCATTGGCAACGACGGCACGCCTTACATGGAGCGCTTGAAAACCCTGGGCATTGACGAGCGCGGCGTGAAAACCATCGCTGAGAGCTACACGGCACAGTGCTTCATCACCACCGATCTGGCGAATAACCAGCTCACCGCGTTTCACCCCGGTGCGATGATGGCGTCACACAGCGCGCCGGTTGCGAGCGCGGGCGCCGTCAAGCTCGGCCTGCTCGGCCCGGACGGTAAGGAAGGCACTTTTGTGCACGCACGGCAAATGCACGCGGCCGGTATTCCGTTTGTATTTGATCCCGGTCAAATGATGCCGATTCTCACCGGCGATGATTTGCGTGAGCTGATCGGACTAGCCGATTGGCTGGCGGTAAACGACTACGAGGCTGAGCTGGTCGTCGAGCGCACGGGACACACCTTGTTACAGCTTGGCGAGCAGCTTCGTGCTGTGATTGTGACCAAAGGTGAGCATGGCGTAGACGTGATTTCCAAAGGATCGGTCACTTCGATTCCGGGGATCAAAGCGCAAGCGGTCGTAGATCCCACCGGCTGTGGTGACGCATTTCGCAGCGGTTTTTTGTTTGGACTGGCACGCGAAATGGATGTTCTGCAGGCGGCGCGGATTGGCTGCATCATGGGGGCGATCAAAATCGCGCACCATGGCGGCCAGAACTACCAAACCAATTGGGCTGAAGTCTCTGCAATGCTTGCGCACCATTACCCAAGCTGAAGGATTGAAGGACTGCATATGGCTACCCTGACCCGCAACATCGCTGTACTTACGGCTGCGGCCGCGCTCTTGTTCACAGCGGGCTGCGCGACCAAGACCAACTCCGCCTCGGTGTATTCCGCCAGCCAAGCGCAGCGCGAGCAGACCGTGCGCTACGCCGTCGTGGAAGGCGTGCGTGAAGTAGTCATTGACCGCGGCCAGACCGGCACTGGTACGCTCGCGGGCGCGGCAGTGGGCGGTGTAGCGGGCTCTTCAATTGGCGGGCGGCGCGAGAATATCGCCGGCGCCATCTTGGGCGCAGTAGCCGGCGGCGTGATTGGCCAAGCGATGGAAGGCAGCGCCAACAAAAAGCCGGGCGTGGAAATTACGCTGCGCTATGACAACGGCGACATCCGCGCGATTGTGCAAGAAGCCGATGATCAGGTGTTCAAAGCCGGTGACCGCGTGCGGATTTTGCAGACTGGCAGCACATCGCGCGTGGTCAAGGGATAACGCGGGGCCAGAACCGCAGCGCAGTCTTGCTCATCTAGCAGCGGTGCGCGCTATGCATATTCGTTCAATACGCTGTGCTGCCCTAGCTTCAATTTAAAGAGCAGTTACGCAATATCCATGCGCCTTTTCAGGCATTTTTGCCCGAAGAATCGCGTGAATATTTGCTGGTACGCAGGGAGCTTGCGCTTGCAAGCGCTCGCCGTTCACGCGGCGGCAGGCAGTGCCTGCCGAAATCCCGCGTTCACCATGGATATTGCGTAGAAGCCTCTCAAACACATTCAAATCCGCAAATAAAAATCCCGCACCGGTTGCCCGGCGCGGGATTGTCTAGCAGTACCTAGCTAAACGTTTCTTACGGACGTGTGCCCGTCGGAAACGGCCACGCAGCTGCCGGGTTCAGCGGAGCTTTTGCAGCAGGCGCAGCAGGTGCTGCGGCCGTTGCAGGCTTCACTGCGGCAGGCTTAGCCGCGGCAGGTTTTGCGGCGGCCGGTTTAGCGGCCTTTTTAGCTGCAGGTTTCTTCGCGGCCTTTTTGGCCGCAGGCTTCGCAGCTTTCTTGGCAGCCTTTTTCGCAGCTTTCTTGGCAGGCTTTTTCTTAGCCGCCTTTTTTGCTGCTTTCTTGGCTACCTTTTTGACCGCTTTTTTTGCGACCTTTTTCGCGGCCTTTTTAGCTGCGGGCTTCTTTGCAGCTTTCTTGGCTACGGGTTTCTTAGCTGCTGCTTTCTTGGCCGCTGGTTTTTTAGCGGCTTTCTTAGCTGCAGGTTTCTTGGCTGCCGGTTTCTTGGCTGCCTTCTTTGCTGTTGCCATGGTGCTCTCCTTCACGTGAATGAGCAGTTTCTAAATGACACCCGGCTGGCGTTGGACACCCGCCGGGCGATTCATCGGCACAAGCGTTACTACCCTGCATGCGCTAATGAATGCTGCACCAGGCCCTTCGAGAAGGCGAGAGACGGAAGGCACATGCCTTCACACTCAAAGCTTTCGGCTTCTCGAAAGACCAACAAAAACGCCGACACGAAGGCCGGCGTTCTGAGGAAATCGCAATGCGTTTTTTTAGAGGAAGCGAAACCCTGCGCAACTTCGCGAGTGGTGTGCTTGTTAGAAGGTTTTAAGTGTCGCGTTGACAACGCGCTGCGTCCTCTTGCTACTTGACTATTCCCAGTTTAACGCGCCACCGGTCTGATATTCAATAACCCGCGTCTCAAAAAAGTTACGCTGCTTCTTCAGATCGATCATCTCACTCATCCATGGAAACGGATTAGTCGCTTGTGGAAACAGCGGATCAAGTCCGATTTGCAGCGCGCGGCGGTTGGCCACAAAGCGCAAATATTCTTTGAACATACTCGCGTTCAGTCCGAGCACGCCGCGCGGCATGGTGTCTTCTGCGTAGCGATATTCAAGCTCCACCGCCTTGTTGAATAGCGCGGTGATCTTGGCACGGAACTCCGGCGTCCACAGATGCGGGTTCTCCAGTTTGATCTGGTTGATCAGGTCAATCCCGAAGTTGCAGTGCATCGATTCATCGCGCAGGATATACATGTATTGCTCTGCAGCACCGGTCATTTTGTTTTGCCGGCCCAGCGCCAAAATCTGCACAAACCCTACGTAAAAGAACAATCCTTCCATCAGGCAGGCAAACACAATCAGGCTTTCCAGCAGCTTCTGATCGTTCTCTGGCGTGCCGGTCTTGAAGTTCAAATCCATGATCTGTTCGATGAACGGGATTAGGAATTCGTCCTTGTCGCGGATCGACGGAATCTCGTGATACGCGTTGAAAATCTCCGTCTCATCCAGCCCCAGGCTTTCGACGATGTACTGGTAAGCGTGGGTGTGGATCGCCTCCTCAAACGCTTGGCGCAGCAAGAACTGGCGGCATTCTGGCGCCGTGATGTGGCGGTAAGTGCCCAGCGCAATGTTGTTGGCCGCAAGCGAATCTGCGGTCACAAAAAAGCCCAGATTGCGCTTGACCAGGCGGCGCTCATCATCCGTCAAACCGTTGGGATTTTTCCACAGCTCGATGTCGCGCTGCATGTTGATCTCTTGCGGCATCCAGTGATTGGCGCAGCCGGCTAGGTATTTTTCCCAGGCCCATTTGTATTTGAACGGCACCAGCTGGTTCACATCCGTACCGCCGTTGATCACACGCTTGTCTACCGCGCGCACGCGGCCGGTCGAAGCGGCAGCAGCGTTGGCCGCTTGCGCTTGCGGCGGGGTTTGCATGGCAGCGCGGTCTAGCATCGGCGCAGCAGGCTGCACGGGTTGCAGTGCTGGTCGCGGCGCTTGCGGTTTGGCCGCGGATTGAGATTCATCGTCCCAGGAAAGCATTTTGATTGTCCTCAGTTCATTTCTTGTTTTGCTTTTGCGAGAGCGCACTTCCAGCCAGTGACTTTGCGTCTTTGCCAAAACGACCATCTTGCAGTACTTGTGCGGCCAAAGTTGCCACCCGTTTAGACGTGGCTTCACTTGGCGAACGCGACTGAGTTAAGACGCTGCCCGCCAGACTCTTAACAGTTTTACTTGAACTGGTGTCGAGCACTTCAGATGCCAGATCTGCCAACCGACTGGATGTTTGTTTGTTAGCCATTGTTAACCCTCCGAACTTACTGACAAGCTTCACACTCTTCAAACCCCGGGTCTCCTGGACGCAGCACGCATGCAGCGCCCATGATCTCCGGCTCGGGCATCGCAGCCGTGCCAGCAGTGTTTGCCGGCCCTGAAGATACCGAATTGAGCTCACCACCACGGCCAGTGGATTTTTCTGCACTGGTCGCGGCCAGCGTGCGCAAATAGTAAGTGGTCTTCAGGCCGCGCAGCCAAGCCAGCTTGTAGGTTTCGTCCAGCTTTTTGCCGGATGCACCCGCCATATAGATATTGAGCGACTGCGCCTGATCAATCCACTTTTGGCGGCGCGCTGCGGCTTCGATCACCCATTTGGTGTCCACCTCGAATGCGGTGGCGTACAAGTTGCGCACTTCGGGCGGCACGCGGTCAATCTTGGCCAGCGAACCGTCGAAGTATTTGAGATCGGCCACCATCACCTCGTCCCCCAGGCCGCGGGCTTTGAGGTCACGCACCATGCACTCGTTCAGTTCGGTGAACTCACCAGACAGGTTGGACTGCACGTACAGGTTTTGATACGCCGGCTCAATACAGGCCGACACGCCAATGATGTTGGAGATGGTCGCCGTTGGCGCAATCGCCACGCAGTTGGAATTGCGCATGCCGTGCTGCTTGATGCGGCTGCGCAGCGCGTCCCAATCCATGGTCGAGGACATGTCGATTTCGACATAGCCGCCGCGCTGCTCTTCCAGCAGCTTGAGCGTGTCTTGCGGCAGGACGCCTTTGTCCCACAGCGAGCCCTTGAAGGAGCTGTAGCGGCCACGCTCTTCTGCCAGCTCGGTAGACGCCCAGTAGGCGTAGTAGCACACCGCTTCCATCGAGGTATCGGCAAACTCCACCGCCGCCTGCGACGCGTACGGCACGCCCATCACATGCAGGCAATCCTGAAAGCCCATGATGCCCAGGCCCACCGGGCGGTGCTTCAGGTTGGAGTTGCGTGCCTTGCCCACGGAGTAGTAGTTGATATCGATCACGTTGTCGAGCATGCGCATTGCCGTATGCACGGTCTTGCGCAGCTTGTCGTGATCCAGCACCCAGCGCCCATCCGCTTGCTTGACCATGTGCGCCAGCAGATTGACTGAGCCAAGGTTGCACACTGCGATTTCGGAATCGCTGGTGTTCAGGGTGATCTCGGTACACAGATTAGAGCTGTGCACCACGCCCACGTGCTGCTGCGGGCTGCGCAGGTTGCACGGATCCTTAAACGTAATCCAGGGATGGCCGGTTTCAAACAGCATGCCCAGCATCTTGCGCCATAGCTGCAGCGCTGGGATGCGCTTGTACAGCTTCAAGCGGCCACTGTCAGCATCTGCCTCATATTGCAGGTAGGTCTGTTCAAAGTCTTTGCCGAATTTATCGTGCAGATCAGGGCAATCGGACGGGGAGAACAGCGTCCAGTCTTTGCCTTCCATGACACGCTTCATGAACAAGTCTGGAATCCAGTTGGCGGTGTTCATATCGTGCGTGCGGCGGCGATCATCGCCGGTGTTTTTGCGCAGCTCCAGAAACTCTTCAATATCTAGGTGCCAGCTTTCCAGGTAACAGCACACGGCGCCCTTGCGCTTGCCGCCCTGATTCACCGCCACGGCGGTGTCGTTCACGACTTTCAAGAACGGCACCACACCCTGGCTCTGGCCGTTGGTACCTTTGATCCAGGAGCCCATGGCACGCACCGGCGTCCAGTCGTTGCCCAGACCGCCGGCGTACTTGGCCAGCAGCGCGTTTTCTTTGATGGCTTCATAAATGCCGTCAAGATCGTCGCCCACAGTGGTGAGATAGCAGGACGAGAGCTGCGAGCGCAAGGTGCCGGAATTAAACAGGGTCGGCGTCGAGCTCATAAAGTCAAAGCTTGAGAGCAACTGATAGAACTCGATGGCGCGGTTTTCGCGATCGATTTCTTCAATTGCCAGACCCATCGCCACGCGCATGAAAAATGCCTGCGGCAGCTCGATTCGGCGCTTTTTCACGTGCAGGAAATAACGGTCGTACAGCGTCTGCAGACCCAGGTAGTTGAACTGCAAATCGCGGTGAGAATCCAGCGCGGCGCCAAGCTTTTTCAGGTCGAACTGCAGTAGCTTTTCGTCCAGAAGCTCGTTTTCAACCCCAGCTTTGATGAATTTGGGAAAGTACTGCGCGTAGGCAGAGACCATCTGTTCTTGCGTGGTGTCTTCACCCAGCACCTCACCACGGATAGTGTGCAAAAGCAGCCGCGCCGTGACCTTGCTGTAATCGGGGTCTTGCTCGATCAAGGCGCGCGCCGACAGAATCGCAGCCTTGTACACCTCATCCAGCGGCATGCCTTCGTATAGATCGCGCACCGTCTGCTCAAGAATTTGATCAGCACTGACATGCTTGCCAAGATCCTGGCAGGCTGAGGTGACGAGCGCGCGCAGCGCACCTTCATCCAGCGGTTGCAGCACGCCGTCCACAAGCACATTTAATGTTGCGCGCGCAGCGGCAGGCTGGCTGGCATTTTGCTGCGCACGTGCGCGTGAACGCTCCTCACGGTACAGCACGTAGGCACGCGCAACATTGTGCTCGCCCGCGCGCATCAAAGACAGCTCAACTTGGTCTTGCACGTCTTCAATATGGAAGGTGCCGCCGGACGGTTGGCGGCGCAGCAGTGCAGCGACTACTAGCCCGGTAATGGATTCGACCTGCTCGCGCACGCGCGCAGAGGCAGCGCCCTGCCCACCATTGACAGCCAAAAACGCCTTGGTGACCGCAACGGCGATCTTTGCCGGCTCAAATGCCACCACCGCACCATTGCGTCTGATGATCTTGTAGTCAGAGTAGACGCTGGCTTGCTCTGCCTCACCCGGAGGCAGGGCTCCCGGAATGCGTACAGGGGAAGCGGCGGGGGAAGTTTGCTGCATATCGTTCACCTCTCTCTAATTGTTTTATGAAGTATTTGTACCCGGAATCCGGGTGGGTTTATAAGGATTTGCACGTCGGGGACTTGCACATCAAGGGATTTGACAGCCCAAGCAATACAGCCCCGCCGCTCTTAGCGACCGGCCTGCTGTGTTGCGGCAGCTGTAGTACAAATAGATGCAACCCGCCGCGCATTGCGCAACCAAGGCTGCTGCACTGTGAATATGACTTGAGTCCGAAGCGGTTGTTCAACTTCAGCAAACAAACATGCTCTCTTCAGTGCCATGGGCACGCTCCTTCAGCGATTGCTAACTTTAATGCCGAAGGCCGGATTGCTCCGATCGCCGCTCACGCCAAACAAGAGCCTTGCCCGATGCTGAAGGTAAGCGGCGGCCGCAACATTTTTTACCAGCCAACTCTTTTTATAGACGATATCGCCCACTATATCTAGTGAAATTTCGCCCTTCGGCCACTAATAGTAGCGCCTTGAGGGAAAAACCGGGCATGGCAAGAACATGGTATTGCGCCTGACATATGTCTCAATGAAATACATCTTGCCGCACTACGCGCACGGACGCATGCAGCCGGAAAACCCCGTCAATGCGAGGTATTTTGACCAATCAAATGCTGGCCCCGGATCGGACTTGCGGCCAGGCGCAATTTCGCTGTGGCCGCGCAGATGCGCGATTGGATAGTGCTGTGCAAGCGTTAAAGTCAGCGCAGCCAGTGCCCGGTACTGACACGCCGAATAAGCAAGATCATCGCAGCCTTCGAGTTCGATTCCAATCGAAAAATCATTACATCGTTCGCGACGCGTTCCATCAACTTCCAACACTGAAGCGCCCGCATGCCAAGCACGTTGGTCGGTACTCACAAACTGAGTGAGACCGCCCAAACGATCAATCAAAAAATGCGCCGACACACGCAAACCAAGCAACCCGGCGTAATACGGATGCTGTGCAGTGTCCAGCATGTTGGTAAACAAGCGCGCAACAGCGCCCGTCATAAATTGCCCCGGCGGCAGCGAGATATTGTGGATCACCAGCAAATCAATCGCTGTATCGACAGGTCGCGCATCCGCATTGGGGCTGGGAATGTGATGCACACCCGGCCCGCTCACCCATCCATGCGAAAACGCATAGGCAGGCGCCGCGCCGGTCACTGCGCCCGTCACTGAATACCCAGCCGCTGCATGCGATAGCGCAACTGCCGGAAACTGATGCCCAGCAAGGTCGACGCCTGCGTGCGGTTATAGCGTGTGGCTGCCAGCGCCCGCTCAATCAAGTCACGTTCGATCTGGTCCAGATGCGCCGGCAAATCGATCGGCAGCGCAACCGCATCGGTCTTGACGGGCGCCGGCGCGCTTTCGCTGGGTGAGGCAGCCGGCGTGATTTGCGCGGTATTGCTGCTGGATAGCGCGAGACCCAGATCATCGGCCTCAATCACACCCTCACCCGCCAGCGCAACAGTGCGTTCCAGCAAGTTTTCGAGTTCGCGCACGTTGCCCGGAAACTCATGCTCCATCAATCGTTCCGTCGCTTGGCGCGTCAGTTTGGGGCGTTTAAGGCCGTGGCGCTCGGCGATGCGGCCGAGCAGATGTTCCGCGAGCGCCGGAATATCAGCGCGCCGCTCGCGCAGCGCCGGCATGCGCAGCTCAATCACGTTCAAACGGTAGAACAAATCCTGCCGGAACGAGCCTTCTGCGACCATGCGCGGTAGGTTCTTGTGCGTCGCGCTGATCAGCCTGACATCCACGGGTTCTTCAGAAGTCGCGCCGACTTTGCGCACTTTGCGCTCCTGAATCGCGCGCAGCAGCTTGACCTGCATGGTCAAAGGCAAATCAGCCACCTCATCCAGCATCAACGTGCCACCGCTGGCTGCTTGAAAAAAGCCGTTGCGGTCGGAATCCGCACCGGTAAACGCTCCTTTGCGGTAGCCGAAAAATTCGGCTTCCATCAGGTTTTCCGGAATCGCGCCGCAGTTCACGGCAACAAACGGGCCACTGCCACGAGACGACTGTATATGGATCGAACGCGCCGCCAGCTCCTTGCCGCTACCGGATTCGCCTGTAATGGCCACTGGTGCCATGGTGCGCGCGAGCCGCCCGATCAGTTCACGCACTTGCGCAACCGCCGGTGTGTCGCCCAGCAGCGGCGGCAGCCCGCGCGTATCTGCTGCTGCGGGACGCGCCGCGCGCTCGCTTTTTGCAGCAGGTTCTGCTGTGCCATTTTGCGTTAGCACCTGCGTGACCATGCGCTTGAGCTGCGCCAAATCGACCGGCTTTTCGATATAGTCAAAAGCGCCGGCTTTGAGCGCTGCAACTGCATTTTCTGCGCTGCCGTAGGCGGTGATCACAGCTACCGGCGTGTTGTTCATCGCGCTGGCTTTGGCGGCGACTTCAAGGCCGTTGCCATCGGGTAGCTTCATGTCGGTCAGCACTAGGCCATAGGTATTTGCATCCAGAAATGCCTGCGCTTGCGCTACATTCTCGGCAAGATCGGCTTCCACGCCCATCCGCAGCATGGAAAGAGACAGCAACTCGCGCAGATCGGCCTCGTCATCAACGATCAGTACGCGTTTGGCTTGCTTGCTCATTGTTCTACGCTCGCTCTTCAGGTGGGGCAGGCATTCGCACTACAAAACATTTTTCCATAGGTTGCGCGCCGCCGCTACGCTCTTCATAGGTGAGATAGGCCCGGTTGGCCAGACAATATTCCCGCGCCAGATAGAGGCCCAGGCCGGTGCCCTGCACATGCGTAGTGTAGAAAGGTTCAAATAGATGGCCGCGAATCTTTGAAGAGATCGGCTTGCCGTCGTCAATCACAACAACCTCAACTTCTTCCGAGGAAACCGCATCCACCCGCACCATGACCTGCTGCTCACAGTGGCGCTGCGCATTGCGAATCAAGTTGGTGAGCGTGAGCCGCAAGTGCAGTGGATCAAACCAGCCGGCAACCTGCGCACCGTGCACGGTCACGCGCGGCTGCTGCGGCAGTTCGGCCACCAAGTCGCCAACGAAGCCAAGTAAATCCACTCGGCTAGGTTGCGCGCGGTCCGAGCGTGACAGCGCCAACACATCTTCCACAATGCCGTTGATGCGCTGCGCGTTTTCGCGCACGATCTGGGTCAGTCTGCGGGTGGTTGCATCCGCATCGCCATCATCCAGCAACTGCGCGGCTTGATCGATTGCGGCCAGCGGATTGCGGATTTCATGGGCGATTGAACCGGTGAGCCGGCCCATCGATGCGAGCTTGGCGCTTTGCGCGCGCTCTTCCACCGCCCGCGCGGATTCCAGAAAAAGCACGGTGTCTGACTCGTCAGAAATGGCACGCGCCACCCGAACAATGCGCAGCTTGTAGCGCTCTACTCCGGCGTATCCGGTGGCGCCGGCAAGCTTGGGCAGCTCAACATCGTGCTCCTGCTCCTCGCCCACGTTGGCAAATGATTTGTCGATCAAATCGGCCAAAACCGCAATTGGCGCGCGGCTGGCCAACCAATCGCCCGGTTCAAGCAGCACGCCAGCATCCGCAAACAAGGCGCGCGCT
>JBOFGW010000396.1:0-3316 GCA_051649325.1 Burkholderiaceae bacterium
GTTTGGCTATTCACGCCAGCACACCGGCATTGACTTTGCCGCGCCGCATGGCACGCGCATCATGGCCGCATCAGACGGTGTAGTGCAGTTTATTGGCGTACAGCGCGGTTATGGCAACGTGATTGTTTTAGAGCATGCGGGCCGCGTAGAAACGCTGTATGCCCACATGTCTGGCTTTGCTTCTGGCCTGCGTAAAGGTTCACAGGTTTCGCAAGGTGATGTGATTGGCTATGTTGGCTCCACGGGCTGGAGCACGGGGCCGCACCTGCATTATGAATATCACATCAATGATGTGGCGGTGAACCCCGCCACGGTTGCCCTGCCTGATGCGCAGCCCGTTTCACCGGTTTATTGGGGCAAGTTTGTACAGCAAGCCAGTGATATGCAGCGCCGCATCCAGTTGATGGCGCAAGATTCAAGCTACATGCAAGCCGAATAAGGCGCGTCTGAACTAAACGCGTCTTTAGCGCCTTTCACTTATCATGGCGGGCATGCAAGGTATGCCTGCTTCTCTCACCACAGTAGGTTTAATGTCTGGCACGTCGCTCGACGGCGTGGACGGCATTGCCGTGCGCTGGAGCGCAGAAGGCGCGCCGCAGGTTCTCGCTTTTCAGCACCTGGATTTTCCTGAAGCCTTGCGTACAGAATTGTTTGCACTGCAGCTGCCATGTGCCGATGAACTTGCCCGCAGCATGCAAGCTGCTAATGCCATAGCAGAGATTTACGCCGCCGTGGTGCAGCAGCTACTGACGCAAGCCCAGTTAACCGCCGCAGATATACACGTGACCGGTGCGCATGGCCAAACCATCCGCCATGCGCCGGGTGCCAAGCCGCATGGCTACACCGTGCAACTGCTCAATGCCTCGTTATTGGCCGAACGCACCGGCATCCCTGTCGCCTACGATTTTCGCAGTGCAGACATTGCCGCTGGCGGGCAAGGCGCGCCGCTGGTGCCGGCCTTTCACGCGCGCATGTTCGCGCTGCGCGATCAAACCCAGGTGGTGTGCAACATCGGCGGCATCGCCAATATTTCCGTGCTGCATGCCGATGGCCGCGTGCAGGGTTTTGACACCGGGCCGGGCAACGTGTTTTTAGACTTGATGGCGCAGCGCCACCTGAACGATCTGTTTGATAAAGATGGCGCACTTGCCGCCCAAGGCCGCGTGCACGCCCCGCTGCTGGCCGCGCTGCTTTCTGAACCGTACTTTGATCTGCCCGCGCCCAAAAGCACCGGGCGGGATCTGTTCAACGCGCAGTGGCTGGATGCGCGCTTAAACCTCTTTGCGGCGCGCTCTTCAGCTCCCTCTCCCGCATCAGCGGGAGAGGGTTGGGGTGAGGGTCGGTTTGATATATCGATCGCCGATATTCAAGCCACACTCGTTGAACTCACCGCACACACCCTCGCCACCGCCATCAAAAAATCCGCCCCCTACGCCCAAGCCCTCTGGGTCTGCGGCGGCGGCGCCTTCAACCACGTGCTAATGCGCCGCCTTACCGAACTTACCGGCCTGCATGCCCAAGGCACCAGCGCGCGCGGCGTGCCCGAACTACAAGTCGAAGCCCTCGCCTTTGCTTGGCTCGCGCGTGCGCGGCTGCTGGGGCAGGCGGGCAACGTGCCTAGCGTTACGGGTGCGGGAGAGGAGCGGGTGTTGGGGAGTCTTACGGCATAGATAACGCAATATCCATGCGCCTTTTCAGGCAAAAATGGTTGGAAATGCGCATGGATATTGCGTACGTAGCTTTAGAAACTGCGCCCTGCTTAGGCGAAAGATTAGTTTCGTCGCGTAGCTTGCACTATGGCTTCTTGCTGGCAGCTGCCGCGATTAGACTACCCATACGAGCCTTCCGCTCCTCGCGCTCGACATACCAATCTCGGAGTAGCGTTTCAACTAGATCAATCAGCAGCTCAGCTTCATTCGGATCAACATCGACGATGAGGTTGATGTCTTTTTCCATGTGCGCACCGATGTTTCCAAGCTTCCGAAGCGCGTCAATTGCGTCCCAGGTCAGCGTATCAACCTGATTTTTGATGGCGTCAATTTCATCAACGAGACGACCCGGTTTGACTTTCCAGAAATCTCGGATGATTCCCTGCAGGCACCTGCGCGAAAGGGTGGCCGAAGCCTTTGGGCTTTTGTCCCTTATCAGACATGCCTCGCTGTAGTCGTCGAGAATTGCTTGAGGTATGTAGGCCGGAAACCTCTTAGCCCGCGAATCAGGAATCAGATTCCAATGATGTAACTGCGCTCCAATGTGTTCATGGCCGTTATGTAAAGTAGGCTCGCTTGTATGGAGTGAAGCGGTTAGTGTGAACCGTTGGCAGTCTGGGTTTGGGCAAACGAAGTAGCGTGTTAGTAACGAGTGGCGGCCATCGTTATTGGTGATGTACAGCGTGTGTCGACCGGTCGAATAGCGTTGGTCACTGATTGTTACCGCACGCTCGCAGTGAGGGCAAGTCCAGTTGAAATCTTTCATAGATTGGAATAGTCCCTGTAATTGCTTACTCTTTTATCGATCATTCATCACTATAACTTTTTGGTGGTGCAGGCTAGATCACGCGTCCACTGTACGAGCACTTGCGTAGAAACGGCAGCTTGATGCGGAAGTTGCCAGTAAGCCTAAGCGAGGTTGTGCGGCTTGACTTGCCCCGACCGATCCGCATTGCTCTGCGTGTCCGCATCCACCATTGCGCGCAGCTCTTCTATAACGGGATGTGCGCCAGCATATCGCTTGCCGTATTCGAGGTTGAAGAGGTAATCGAAATCCGGCGGGTTGGCGCCTTGGTTGTGCTGGATGATGGTTTCGATCTTGTCCAGCGCTTTGACGATCTGCGCCTCGCGCGTTGCCATGTGCTCGTACTCGTCCCACAGCGCGAGCAGCTCGGTTTGTAGCAGGGGCGGCAGGGATTTGGACAGTTCGATCAAGTCGCGCCGCTCGCGGCCAGATTTATCTTGCTCCTGCGTTTGCGCAATGGCGGGCACGTCGCCGTTGATGGCTTCGCCCAGATCATGCACGACGCAGAGCTTTAACACGCGCTCAAAGTCGAGCGGACCAAGCAAATCTTGAAACGTCATGGCCAGCAGGCACAGCCGCCAGGTGTGCTCGGCCGTGCTCTCGGTGCGCCCAGTGGAGGTGTGGGCGGAGCGCAGCGTGTTTTTGAGCCGCTCGGCCTCGCGAATAAAAGTGAGCCTGCCGTGTAAGTCAGGCATTCAGTACAGCACTTGCGTCATCTGCATAATTGCTAGCCTACGCCGCTTGCGCACAGCCCGCAGGCTTGTAAACCCGCTCTGTGGATGCAGGGTGCGTAAGCAAGGTG
>JBOFGW010000397.1:0-9652 GCA_051649325.1 Burkholderiaceae bacterium
TCGAATCATTCATGCCCGGGCAGAAAATCGTGCGCAGCGGGTTTGAAGCGGCCACACCGGCGCAGGCTGGCGCGCCGTTTGATGCCGTGATCAACTCAGAAAGCTTTCAGTACATCGATCTGCACGCCGGCATGAAAAACGTGCGCGCCATGCTCAAGCCCGGCGGCAAATGGCTCGTGATCGATTACTTTCGGCTCACCACCAGTGCCAAGAACAAGAGCGGCCATCTGCTCAGCGAATTCGATACCGCGCTCAAGCAGCATGGTTTTACCGTGATTGAAGAAGTGGATGTCACGGAAAACGTTGTGCCCTGCCTGATGTTTGCCAAAACCCTGATTGATCGCATGGCGCTACCCGGCATCCGCTTTGCGAGCGACCGCTTTTTTCTTTCGCACCCGATTGCGCAGTACATCTTTCAGCCATCGCTTAAGAGCAAGCTTGATGGGGTGCGGATGGATACCCTGGATGCGGATACGTTTCGGCGGGAGAAGCGCTACAAGCTGTATGTGCTGCAAAGCTGATGGGTTTTAATCCCCTCTCCCGCCGCATCAGCGAGCGGGGGAGAGTTAGGGTGGGGGAACATCGAGGCGCGCTTATTTATCGCTTTAAGCGCATCGCGTCCCACGCAAGACTTGCCGGGGGTTGCCCGGCGGCAAGTCACTTTTCTTGTCTTGCCAAGAAAAGTAACCAAAAGAAGGCGCGCCCACTACAGCGGCCCTGCGGGCTGCCCACTTTTGCACCGTGCTTTGCGGCGGGCAAAAAAACTCGCTTCGCTCAAACAGTTTTTGCCCGAAAGCCCCGCAAAGCACGGTGCAAAAGCGGCGCTGTAGAGGGCTATCCAACGTGCGAGCACCGCGCTTTGAACGGCGGAGATTGAAAAATCCAAAATACTGTACGCAATATCCATGCGCATTTTGAGGCAAAAATGTCTCAAAACCCGCATGAATACTGCGTGCTTCGAATTAAAACTTAAGCCGCCAGTCGCGCTTTAGCAGCTTTGTATTGCTCTGCAATCTGCGCCACACGCTCCCCGCACGTGCTCACGCGATCCACCGCACCAATACCTTGCCCGCAGCCCCAAATGTCTTTCCACGCTTTCTTGGCGCTTTCGCCACCGCCAAAATTCATCTTGGTCGGGTCGCTTTCTGGCAAGTTATCTGGATCGAGGCCGGCGTTGATGATGGAGGGCTTCAAGTAGTTGCCGTGTACGCCGGTGAACAGGTTGGTGTAGACGATATCGTCGGCCTTGCCATCGACGATGGCTTGTTTGTATTCCTGGCTGCAGCGCGCTTCTTCGGTGGCGATGAAGGCGCTGCCGATGTAGCCGTAGTCTGCGCCCATCGCCTGCGCGGCGAGCACGGCGCTGCCGGTGGCAATGCTGCCTGAGAGCAGCAGCGGCCCGTCAAACCACTGGCGAATTTCTTGCACCAACGCAAAGGGTGAGAGCATGCCCGCATGGCCGCCTGCGCCAGCGGCTACGGCGATCACACCGTCTGCGCCTTTTTCCACGGCCTTGCGTGCAAAGCGGTCGTTGATGATGTCGTGCAGCGTGTAGCCGCCGTAGCTGTGCACGGCCTGGTTCACGTCTTCGCGTGCGCCTAGGCTGGTAATCACAATCGGCACTTTGTATTTGACCGTCATTTCCATGTCGTGCTCTAGGCGGTCATTGCTCTTGTGCACGATCTGGTTCACCGCAAAGGGCGCGGCGGGCTTGTCCGGGTTGGCTTTGTTGTATGCGTCCAGCGTTTCAGTGATTTCGTGCAGCCATTCATCCAGCTGGCTGGCGGGCCGCGCGTTGAGCGCTGGAAAACTGCCCACCACGCCGGCTTTGCACAGCGCGATGACCATTTTTGGGTTGCTGATGATGAACAGGGGCGCGCCGATCACGGGCACCGACAAACGGCCGCTTAACAATGAGTGGAGGGACATAGAGCGTGAAGTGAAGTTGAAGCCGCGATGCTAACAGTCTGGCGGGCAGCGCGCGGTTCAGAGGTTTTTAAGGGTTGGCCGCGGCCGGCAAGCGCGGTGCTGCGGCAAAATGTACTGCCAAATAAGCACTAAGCAACAACCCGAGGTGCAATACGCAATATCCATGAGCTTTTCCAGCACAAAGTGCTTGAAAAAGCGCATGGATATTGCGTACATGCCCTTTAGAGCCGTTGTTTTCACACAAACACGTTAACGTGCAGTAACCAAGCTTAAGCAAGCCGCAATACGTCTTTTGCGCTGCACAAGTAAAATGGGCGTATGCCAATTCGAATAAGAAACCTTGACTTCGGTTACGGGCTCAAGCCCGACCGCATGATTCTCAAGGACATCAACCTGGACATCCCGCAAGGCAAAGTGACTGCTTTGATGGGCACGTCCGGCTCGGGCAAGACCACGCTGGTGCGGCTGATCGGCGGCATGCAAAAGCCGATTCGCGGCACGGTGGAGTTGTTCGGGCAAGACATCGCCAAGATCGACAAGGCCGGGCTGTACGCGCTGCGTATGCGCATGGGCATGCTGTTTCAGTTCGGCGCGCTGTTCACGGATTTGTCGGTGTTTGAGAACGTGGCGTTTCCGATGCGCGAGCACACCAATCTGCCGGAAAACCTGATCCACGACCTCGTGATTATGAAACTCAACGCCGTGGGTCTGCGCGGCGCGGCGCATTTGATGCCCAGTGAGATTTCCGGCGGCATGGCGCGGCGCGTGGCCTTTGCGCGCACCATCGCGCTGGACCCTGAGTTGATTTTGTTTGACGAGCCGTTTTCGGGCCTCGATCCAATTTCTTTGGGTGTGGCCGCGCAACTGGTCAAAGATTTGAATACCGCGCTGGGCAGCACCTCGATTGTGGTCTCGCACGATGTGGAAGAAACCTTTCGCATGGCTGACCACATCGTGCTGGTGGCTGCGGGTGAAATCGCCGCGGTTGGCCCGCCGGAAGAGCTACGCGCGAGCAAAGACCCGCGCGTGCAGCAATTTATTTTGGGCGAGCCCGATGGCCCGGTGAAGTTTCATATGCCGGCCAAACGTAGTTATTCGGAGGATCTTGCACTGTGAACTGGCTGGCAAGATTCGGCTTATTTGTACGCGTATTCATCGCCGCGTTTGGACGCTTTACGCGTTTTGTCGGTGTGCTGCTGAAAAGCTCGGGCATTTGCCTGTCGCGCCCGCGGCTGGTGGTGCGGCAA
This sequence comes from Burkholderiaceae bacterium, assembly GCA_051649325.1. Classification (GTDB taxonomy): domain Bacteria; phylum Pseudomonadota; class Gammaproteobacteria; order Burkholderiales; family Burkholderiaceae_C; genus JBJOQV01. Next base: position 3,177 of record JBOFGW010000397.1, read on the forward strand.
ATCCACTTTATCGGCAACTACTCGCTGGTGATCATCGCGGTCTCCGGCTTGTTCGTGGGTTTTGTGCTGTCTTTGCAGCTGTACAACTTGCTTGCGCGCTACGGCTCGGCAGAACTTGCGGGTTTGGCTGTGAACCTTTCATTGGTGCGCGAGTTGGGGCCGGTGGTCTCTGCGCTGCTATTTGCCGGCCGCGCCGGTACGTCGCTCACCGCGGAAATTGGCTTGATGCGCTCCGGCGAGCAATTGGATGCAATGGAGATGATGGCGGTGAGCCCGATCTCGCGCATCCTTGCGCCGCGCTTCTGGGCGGGCTTTATCGCCATGCCGCTGCTGGCTGCGGTGTTTTCGTTTGCTGGCCTGATTGGCGCGTATCTGCTGCTGGTGGCGCTGGTAGGGCTGGATGCCGGCGCGTTTTGGAGCCAGATGCAGGCTGGCGTGGATTGGTGGAAAGACATCGGCCAGGGCGTCATCAAGAGCATTATTTTTGGCGCAGTGGTCACCGCCATTGCGCTATTTGAAGGTTATGAGTCCAAGCCCACGCCGGAGGGCGTGGCCTACGGCACCACCCGCACGGTGGTGGCCGGATCGCTGGCAGTGCTCGGTCTTGACTTTATTCTGACCGCGTTCATGTTCAGCTAAGCAAGCACGGATAAAGGGCGTCACAATGGAAAGTAAGTCATACGATGTTTGGGTGGGGTTGTTTGTGGCCGTGGGCCTGATTGCGCTGGTGTTTCTTGCGCTCAAGGCGGGCAATCTGGCGACCTTCTCCACCTCCGCAACCTATACGCTCACCGCGCGCTTTGACAACATCGGCGGCCTCAAGCCGCGCGCGCCGGTCAAAAGCGCTGGTGTGACGGTGGGGCGGGTGGAAGAGATTGTCTTTGACGACAAAACCTTCCAGGCCAACGCGATTTTGTCGATGGATGCGCGCTACAAGTTTCCTAAAGACACGTCCGCCAAAATTCTCACAGCAGGTCTGCTCGGTGAGCAATATATTGGTCTTGAGGCCGGCGGCGATGCGCAGAATTTGGCCGGCGGTGACCGTATCAGGATGACGCAATCCGCCGTGGTGCTGGAAAACCTAATTGGCCAGTTTCTCTTCAACAAAGCGGCTGAAACACCCAAAGATGGCGCGCCGGCGGCGCCGAAGAATTGAGAAGCCATTTCATGAACCGTTGGTTGTTCCGTTTTGCCGCAGCACTGCTGGTCGTGACCGCATCGGGTTGCGCCACGACCTCGCGCGATCCGTTTGAGCCGTTTAACCGCGCCATGTTCACCGTCAATGAAACGGTGGACAAGGCCGTGGCCAAACCCGTTGCTACCGCCTACAAAACCGTGACGCCGGAGATTGTGCGCACGGGGATCGGCAATTTCTTTGACAATTTGCTCGTGCCCACCAGCGTGGTGAACAGCCTGCTGCAAGGCAAAGTGGGCGATGCGGCCGAAGGCGTGCTGCGCTTTGGCTTTAACACCCTGTTTGGTTTTGCGGGTTTTTTGGATATCGCCACGGAGCTGCGGCTTAAGCGCAGCTATGAAGATTTTGGCCAGACGCTGGGCAAATGGGGCGTACCGCCAGGGCCTTATCTGGTACTGCCGCTGCTGGGGCCGAACACCACGCGCGATTTTGCAGCCAGCTATGCAAAAGTAGGCGGCGATCCGTACCAATATATTGATGAAGACCAAGACAGATACTCGCTGTTATTTCTGCGCGCGGTTGATCTGCGCGCCAGCTTGCTCGGCACCGAACGCTTGCTGGATGAGCTGGCACTAGATCGGTACACCTTTGTGCGTGATACCTATCTGCAGCGCCGACGCAACGCGGTCTATGACGGCGACCCGCCGGAAGAGCCAGATCCCGCGCCGGCTGAAAAGCCCGCAGCAGAATCTGAGCAAAGCAAAGATAAGGATCAATCAGCGCCGATAGCACCAGAAACGCCGGCAAAGCCGGAAGTTCCGCCCAAATCTGAGGTGGATCTGCCCGTGTTACCAGGTGCAACAGAGGTTTCAATGGCTGTAACGGGGGCGAACCCGTCAACGCTTGAGCAGTCTCAAGAGTTGAAAATATCGCAAGCGGCGCCATCTTTACCGGCGTCAAACCAGGAGTAAGAAGATGCTGTCCGTGCAAAGTATGTTTCAACCGATGTTTCAATCAGCTCGCCGAACGCTGTTGCGTGGCGGCGTTGCGCTGGCAGCTGCCAGCTTTGCGGGCGCTGTCATGGCGCAAAGCGCCCCCACGGCACCAGATGCGCTCATTAAGAGCCTGGGTGATGAAGTTCTCGCTGCAATCAAGGCCGACAAAGACATTCAAGGCGGCGATCTGCGCAAGATCAACGGCCTGGTCGAGACAAAAATTCTCCCGCATGTGGACTTTGCCCGCATGACCTCGCTGGCCGTAGGCCGTAGCTGGCGTTCGGCTACGCCGGAGCAGCAAAAAGCTCTGCAGCAAGAGTTTCGCGGTCTGCTGATCCGAACCTACGCGGGCGCGCTGGGCGCCGCTAAAGACGCCACGATCCAGATGCGTCCGCTGCGCGCTGCAGCCGATGACACCGATTTGATCGTGCGTAGCCAAGTGGTGCAGCCGCGCGCCGATCCAATTCAGCTTGATTACCGCATGGAAAAAGGCCCCTATGGCTGGAAGATCTATGACATCAACGTCATCGGCGTATGGCTGGTAGAAACCTACAAAGGCAGCTTCGCGCAAGAAATCGACAAGAACGGCATTGATGGCCTGATTAAAACCCTGGCGGAAAAGAATAAGAGCCTGGAAAGCGCAGCCAAAAAGAGCTGATCGTTCCACACACTTCTTTTTTCTCACATGGCCTTTACGCTTCCCGCCTCCGTCACCGTCAAAGACGCCGCTGCTACATCCGCGGCGCTTGCTGCCGCCCTGCGCGGCGGTGAGCGCACGGTGGACGCAAGCGGTGTGACCCACAACGATTCTTCTCTGGTTGCCATCCTGCTGCAGGCGCGCCGCGCGGCTCCGGACGTGCAGTTCACAGGCTTGTCCGAGCGTGCGCATCAGCTAGCAGCGCTCTACGGCGTGAGCGAATTCATTGCCGCATCCGGCGTTTCCCACCACACCTAACACACGCGTCCGGCAGGTTGCTGAAGGCACCTTGGCCGGTGCCTTACACTCTCGTTCTCGCAATGCCTGCCGCCATCTCGATCGATTCCCTTGTCAAGCAATATCCAAAGCTGCGCGCTTTGGACGGGGTTTCGCTCGCCATCGAAGAAGGTGAGTTCTTTGGTTTGCTCGGCCCCAATGGCGCGGGCAAGACCACGCTGATCTCGATTCTCGCCGGCCTTGCGCGCGCCACCTCGGGCAGCGTACGTGTGCTGGGCCACGATGTGGTGACCGACTACAAAGCCGCGCGGCGGGCACTGGGCATCGTGCCGCAGGAGTTGGTGTTCGATCCGTTTTTTTCCGTGCGCGAGGCGCTGCGGATTCAATCCGGCTATTTTGGGTTGCGCAATAACGGCGCATGGATTGATGAACTGCTGCAAGGCCTGGGCCTTGCAGACAAGGCTGATGCCAATATGCGCGCACTGTCTGGCGGCATGAAGCGGCGCGTCATGGTCGCACAGGCGCTCGTGCACAAGCCGCCCGTCATCGTGCTGGATGAACCTACTGCGGGCGTGGACGTAGAGCTACGCCAAACGCTGTGGAAGTTCATCCGCACACTGCACGCGCAAGGCCGCACCATCGTACTGACCACGCACTATCTTGAAGAAGCTGAAGAGCTGTGCAGCCGCATTGCCATGCTCAAGCAAGGCAGAGTGGTGGCGCTGGACACTACCGCTAATCTACTTAAGCGGCTCGCCGGCCTTCAGCTGATGCTGCGCCTGGCCGCGCCGCTACCGGCTGATCTGAAAGACAAACTCATTGACGGCAGCGGCACCGCCGGCGAGCGCATGCGCCTGCGCTTGGCTACTTACGATGAAGCCGCCACGATCCTAGGCATGCTGCGTGCGCAACAGATTCACATTGAAGAAGTAGAAGTGCAGCGCGCTGATTTGGAGGACGTATTTGTTCAAATCATGAGCGCCAAAGACGCAAGGCTGGCCGCATGATGCAGCTCTCCCCCGGCGCAATCACGCTGTTCAACAAAGAAGTGCGGCGCTTCTGGAAGGTGAGCTTTCAGACCGTGGCCGCGCCGGTGCTCACTGCGGTGCTGTATCTGCTTATCTTCGGCCATGTGCTGGAAGATCATGTGAAGGTGTTTGACAAAGTCAGCTACACCGCGTTTTTGATTCCCGGCCTGGTGATGATGAGTGTGCTGCAAAACGCGTTTGCTAATACATCGTCCAGCCTGATTCAAAGCAAGATCACCGGCAACATGATTTTTATCTTGTTGCCGCCGCTATCGCACTGGGATTTCTTTTTTGCCTATGTCGGCGGCGCAATGGTGCGCGGTATTGCCGTCGGTCTGGGCGTGTTGCTTGCCACGGTGTGGTTTGCGCATTTGAGTGTGGTCAATGTGCTGTGGATTCTCGCGTTCGCGTTGCTGGGCGCCGCTATTCTGGGCGCGCTTGGGCTGGTCGCCGGCATCTGGGCAGACAAGTTTGATCAGCTTGCGGCGTTTCAGAACTTCATTATTCTGCCCGCAACGTTCTTGAGCGGCGTGTTTTACTCGGTCGATTCATTGCCGCCGGTGTGGCGCACCATCAGCCACTTCAACCCGTTTTTCTACATGATCGACGGCTTTCGCTACGGTTTTTTTGGCGTGTCTGATACGCAGCCGTGGCTCTCGCTGGCGGTTGTGGTGGCCACCTTTGCCATCATCAGCGCTTGGGCACTCGTGCTGCTCAAGCGCGGCTACAAATTGAGGACATGAAACGTGAGTGATCCCACGCCTGAACAGGTCAAGCAATACATTGCCGCTGGCCTGACCTGCGAACACCTGGACGTGGAAGGCGATGGCCGCCACTTTCAAGCCACGATTGTGTGCGCGGCGTTTGAAGGCAAGCGCCTGATTGCGCGGCATCAGATGGTATACGCCGCGCTGGGTGACCGCATGCGTGAAGAAGTGCACGCACTGTCGATGAAAACACTCACGCCCACCGAATGGAATGAGAAGAAATAAATGGACAAACTACTGATTACTGGCGGCAACAAACTCAAAGGCGAAATTCCGATTGCCGGCGCAAAAAATGCCGCGCTGCCGATCATGGCCGCGGGGCTACTCACGGCAGAGCCGGTCGTGCTCAACAACGTGCCCAAGCTGGCGGACATTCGCACCATGAGCAAGATCATTGCGGGCATGGGCGCCACAGTTACGCCGAACGAGGCCGGCCAAGTCACCATCAACGCCGCGCATGTAGGCAAGCCAGAAGCGCCGTATGAACTGGTGAAGACCATGCGTGCGAGCGTGCTGGTACTTGGGCCGCTGGTGGCGCGGTTTGGGCAGGCGAAAGTGAGCCTGCCCGGCGGCTGCGCCATCGGCCAGCGGCCGGTAGATCAACACATCAAGGCGCTGCAAGCGCTGGGCGCGGAGATCAATGTGGAAGGCGGCTACATCTACGCCAAGGCAAAACGGCTGAAGGGCGCGCGCGTGCGCACCGACATGATCACCGTCACGGGCACTGAAAACATTCTGATGGCCGCTGCGCTGGCCGAAGGTGAAACGATCATCGAAAACGCTGCGCGCGAGCCCGAGGTCGTAGACCTGGCCAACCTGCTGCTCGCCATGGGTGCACGCATCAGCGGCGCAGGCACTGATCGCATAGTGGTGCAGGGCGTGGAAAAGCTTCACGGCGCGACCTACTCGGTAATGCCTGACCGCATTGAAGCCGGCACCTTTTTGTGTGCTGTAGCTGCGGCGGGCGGTGATGTCACGCTCACGCACTGCGCGCCAGACACCATGGGTGCGACGCTGGGTAAGCTCGGCGAAGCAGGGCTGCAAATGGATCTGGGGCAAAACACCATCCGCGCCGTGATGAACGGCCGTGCGCGCGCCGTGAGCGTTCGCACCGTCGAATACCCCGGCTACGCCACGGATATGCAAGCCCAGTTAATGACGGTAGATTGCATTGCAGAAGGCACCGCCACCATCAGCGAACATATTTTTGAAAACCGCTTCATGCACGTGCAGGAGCTTGTGCGGCTGGGCGCGGACATCAGCATCGATGGCAAAACCGCTGTGGTCAAAGGCGTGCAAAAACTCACCGGCGCCCCGGTGATGGCGACCGATCTGCGTGCATCGGCCTGCTTGGTGATTGCGGGGCTTGTCGCACAGGGGCAAACGCTGGTAGACCGCATCTATCACCTGGACCGTGGCTACGACCGCATGGAACAGAAGCTCGCAGCGGTTGGGGCGACGATTCAACGGATTTCTTAAGGTGCTCTACCCAATATTCATGCGCTTTTTGAGGCAAAAACGCTCCAAAACCCGCATGAATACTGCGTACAGCATGCTATGCACTACACTTTGCACTCAGTTCCCTCCCCTGCGCGCAGGGGAAGTTCGGGGGAATTC
>JBOFGW010000398.1:0-4537 GCA_051649325.1 Burkholderiaceae bacterium
GTTTTCGCTTTCAACTGCGTAGCCAAGAGGCGTCAGCTTGGTTGAGTAAAAGCCGACGATGCGACCCGTCCATTTGGAGCCGGACTTCTTGGTGACGCGATCGCCTAGTTTTAGGTCGCCGTATTTCAAACGTTCAAAGTCCTCCCGCAGCACGCCGTATTGCTTGGCTGCGTCGCGCTTGGCGGCAAGCCATCCAGTAAAAATGTCGTCTCTTATTCGGTCGGTATAAAACCACAATCCATGCTTGTTTCGAAAAGCATGCTTTTCTCGCTCTGCCCACGCCTCAAACCGCGCGCGCTCTGCCGCTTCGTCGATTGGGTTAACGGTTTCAATCATCACTTTCCTTTCGGAGTCTCAACACCGTCCAGCGTAGATGCGACCTTGCGCCGAAACGAATCAATCTGATCGCGGTCAGGGTGGCGATAGTTGCCCACCCATTCCGGCATGCGCTGCAGCCTGCCGTTACGTACTGCCTGGACGCGCGTTTCAAAACCGACCGACTCATCCACGCCCCATGTGTCGCTGTACTCATAAAGCAGCGCGGCCATGCGCGCCTGCCAGTCGTCAGGTATGGCTTGCATAAAAACTCTCGGCAGAGTTAGCCATGATGCGTAAGACAGTCCGAAGTAGCCAAGCAAGGCTTCGTGCCCAGGCTGATTGGGAAAACAAGCGATCGGCTCTTCGTCGATTGGTTTCATGTTGCCTCCTGGTTTTTTGCGCGGATTTCGCTCGCAGACACCATAAAACCGCCGCCGTCCGTGACATCGGCGTGCGAGACCTTGATTGTCCATGGCCACACTACGGCTTCTTTAACGCTGCGAATGGTCACGTGATCGCCGCGTCGCCCCAAGATTCCGCCTGGGTTGTCTCCGCTTGGTTCCTCGTAAATATTCTTGGTTAGCACAACTTCTTGGCCGATGGTGAATGCTGCTGTCATTCGATTTGACCCATTAGTTTTTCCAAACCACTTCATGTCCAAGTTCCGGGCGCAATACTCGCAAAACAGAGCTGGCGTCTGCGTAAAAAACAGATCTGGCGTCTGCGTAAAATAGACTGGCATCAGATTTTTCTAAATTAATTGCTATATGAATTGCTCCCGCGCGCGTCGAAAGAGTTGGATATGGCAAATCCGCTCCAACGCGGGAACGATTCGTCGGCGATGTGATCTTGCCTTGGAATCCGATGACTGACGATAAATCAAGCATTGGCACGATGTATTCATCTTTTGAATCGCCGCTGCGCGCGCCGTGACCCTTCCCGCCGTTTGCAGATCCAGCAAGCATCGCAGGAAAGGTCTGCGAGTGCGCCACCGGAATCAACGTTCCCGGTTCCGCGTCCTGCCGCCTCATGGCCCCGGCGTTCAAACACATGGCGGTGCTCGGCACAAGCCCGCCGTCGCACTCAAAGTCAAGTCCGAATCCGCCACCGCCTGAAGTGCGCGCCTGCCGGCGGTGGATAGGTCTTGGCAGGGCGAGCCGCCGCACACCAGATCGATCGGGCCGAGTGCGGCAATTTGCGCATCGGTAATTTGAGTGACATCGCCGAGGTTCGGCACGTCTGGGTAATGGTGCTTGAGTACAGCGCGAGGAAACGTCTCGATTTCCGCAACGCCGACGCATTTCCAGCCAAGAGGCCGCCAAGCAACGCTGGCGGCTTCGATGCCGCTGAACAGGCTTGGGAAGCGCAGCGCCGGTCTTGTAGGCTCGTTCGTCGGCGGCAAATTTGTGCGGGATTTGTACCGTTCGTCTTCGATCAGACCGCCATCTGTGAGCGTTTCAGGCTGCATCGCGTTTTTTCCGGCGCAGCAACTCGTTGATTTCAAAGACTTTTGCCACCGGGGCCACGGCGGCTTGCCGTTTTGTGATTCCCGTTGTCGTGGGTTCGAGCCCCATCAGCCACCCCAAAGAATTCAAAGACTTAGCGCTGTTATCCACAGCGCCGCGCGAGTCGAAGCGATCGACTTGTGCGAGATTTGTACCGAGACCGGAGGCGCCGGCGAACTGGGCAAGTCGGCTTTCGGCCATGTGGGCGTAGGTCAGGACCATTTCGTAGCTGCTCCAGCCGCCCAGATCCATCAGCTCGCGTAGGGGTGTGCCGTTCAACACGTGCCAGGTGGCCCATGTGTGGCGCCAGCCGTGCCAGGTGAAGTCGGGCCGGGTGCCGGCGCGGCGCATGGCGGCGTACCAGCCGTTGTTGCTGACGCCGCCGCGAATCGGCTGGCCCTTGTAGGTGAACACGTAGCGTGGGTGCTGGCCGCGCTGTTCGTGCAAGACCGCAAGGGCGTCTTCGTTCAGGGGCACGGCGAGATTGCGGCGCGCTTTGGTGTCTTGGGCGTTGACCCAAGCAAGCGCGCGGGCGGTGTCGACGCGATCCCACGTCAGTAATCGGACGTTGGCTTCGCGCATGCCGGTGGCAAGTGCCATGCGCGCCATTTGGCGCAGATGCGGCGCGAGTTCGTCCAGCAGCGCAACGGCCTCGGTGGGCGTCAGCCATGCCGGCGGGGCTTCTTCTTCCTTGAGTTTGGCAACATAGGGCACGGCATCGAGCCATTGCATCTCGCGCGCAAAATTCAGCACGCGCAATAGGCTGGCCATGTAGCGATTGATGGTCGCCGGTGCGGCTGGCCGGCCTTGGTGCCGCACACCGGGCAGGCTGCGGCGAAGTGCGTCGATGATCGACTTGATTGTGTCGGCGTCGATCGCGCGCAAGCGGCGGCCGCGCAAGTGCGTGGTGAGGTAGCGCAGATGATCTTTGCGCTGCTCAAGATCGCGCAAATGCTGATTGTCTTGGATCCAGGCGATCACGGCCTCATCCCAGGTGCGCTGGGGCTTTTCACCAAGCCTTGTTTGCCGCCAGTAATCGGCGTGAGTTTTGGCGGCGTACTCCTGCGCCTGCGCCCGGTCTGTGGTGCCAGTACTGCATCGAGCAGGCTTGACGCCCGTAGCGCCCCAATCGATCCACCAGATGCCTTTTTTTCCTCGCTGGTAGAGCCGCATGCGTCCCCCTTGATTGGTTGTGTCCGCAGCCAGTTTATGCAGTCGGCTTCAATAAACAACCAGTCGCGCCCGACGCGATAGGCCGGCAGCCCGCGCCGATGCACGCAGTCGGAGATGGTCTCTTCGCTGGTGCGCCAGCGCGCAGCCAGCTCGGCGCGGGTCAGTTCACTCATGTTCGTTCACGAATCAGACGCCTTGATCAAAAGCGCAAGCATCTGCTTTTCCTCAACGGTTTCCAAAACCGTCTTGCCAGAAGGCAGCAGGATCTGTCCAAGGAAGGCGCCCTCAAAGCTCAAGACCCCGCACTCAATCGCGGTGACTTGCCCTTTGATCCAATCACGCAGAATCGAGTAGACCGCGACGCTGGCGATGTTCATGGCTTTGCGCTCGTGATCGATCTTTGTAATGCGCATGCGCGGGCCGATCGGGTTCTGTTTAAGCCAAAGGGCGGCGTAACCGCGCACCGAAGCCTTGACGCTGACGCTGCGGCTCCGATGCTCAAACTGCACAAGCACGCTGCCTTCGTCGTCTGCAATGCTGCCAAATTTGCTGCAACCAAAGCCGCGCAAGATTTTTTGCAGCTCGCCCAAGGCGCGCTCGCCGCTGGTAGCGGATTCGTAGGGGAGGGTGATAGAACAATCCCAAGTGAATCTTGAACCAGACGCTTAAGCTCGGCGAGCGCTTCGTCGTTTTTGCCTAATTTGAGCAATTCGACGAGGTTGTCTGGCCAAAAGATTAAGCCGCGCAGCGCGCTCTCTTCTGCAACTATTTCGTCTGGAATGTCTTCGGCTTTGACGTCAACCTCCACGTGTACGGAGGTTTGTTTTTCAACTGTAAAAGTTCTGCTCGTCATTGCAGCACCTCCCCTGCATCCAACCGCCGAAACGATTCTTCGATTGCGCCCAAAAACTCCGCGGCGGTGGCGGATAGGATCTGTGCTTCGAAGGTGTCCAGGGTGTCTTTCATCGGCTGGATGGCCGGGCCGTCGAGCGCCCAGGTGTTCAGGCGCGCGCCGCGATCCAGGCAGCGCACGCAGCCCATTTGCGCAAGCTTGATGACGGGCAGGTGTTCGGCGCCGTAACCCAGCTCGGCCATGAGCATGGTGAGGTTGGCGGTTTGCGCGAGGGTGTGCGCATGCGCTTCAACGGCGGCGCCGGTCAGCAGGCAATGCAAGGCCAAGCGGGCGTTGAGCGCCAACTCGGTCACGCTGTCCGGCTTGATCGGCTGCGTGCCCAAAGTAAGGCGCGTGAAAGCGCGGATGGCGCGGTCGCGCGACCATAAGCGGTGAGGGCGGCGCATCATCCGGACCCGTCCCCGTCCCCGTCCCCGTACCCGTACCCGTCCCCGTACCCGTCCCCGTACCCGTCCCCGGACCCGTCCCCGTCCCCGTACCCGGACCCGTCCCCGCACCCGGACCCGGACCCGTACCCGGACCCGGACCCGGACCCGTACCCGTACCCGGACCCGTACCCGTACCCGGACCCGTACCCGTACCCGTACCCGTACCCGTACCCGTCAAGCGTTACGAAGCGGTCCATTTC
>JBOFGW010000399.1:0-2740 GCA_051649325.1 Burkholderiaceae bacterium
CTCCTTGGGGTTAGAAGCGTTCGGCGGGGCTAATCACCCCGCCTTTTTTCAAAGCAAAGTGAGTACACCATGAAATTAGAAGTCTTGATTCAGCCGCGCACGGATGGAACTTTGGAGCTGCTTGACGCTGAAGGCAAAACGCACAAGTTCAAGCGCGAGCCAAACGCGAAAAAATTCATTGTGGACATTGAAAACGATGAAGTTGCTGAAGCAGCAATTGCTACAGGCAACTTCAAGGCTGCAGAAATTCAAACTGCTGCCGCTCCAAAAGCTGACAAGCCAGTCAAGCCAGACGCCGCTCCAAAAGCTGACAAGCCAGTCTGAGCATGAAAGCGTGGAGCGCATGGATGCCGGACGTGATGCCTCATGTCCCCAACGCGCCTGAACCGCTGGTGGTTCAGGCGTTGCGCCGTAGCGCCCGCAGTTTTTTGCAAGAAACGATGGCATGGCGCGAATGGCTTGAGCCAACGGTGACCAGCGCCAGCGTTTCTGCTGAATACGATTTTGAAACCCCTCAAGACGCTGAAGTGCATCGCCTGGAGCGAGCCACTGTCAACGGCAACAGGCTTGGGATTCGCGTTTACCAAGACACCGAAAAAGACCTGGTTGCTTATGGCGATGGGTGCCCAGCGCTGATGTCGCCAGACCTGCGGGCTTTTCGCTTGTTGGGTACCTTTGCGGCAGGGCAAAAAATCTCCGTACAGGCAACGTTGATTCCCACTGTGACATCGGCTGGATTGCCTGAATGGCTGGCTGACAAGTATCTGGAGCCGATTAAGCACGAAGCAATTCACCGCTTGATGATCGTTCCCAATACGCCGTACACGAACCTTGAAATGGCCAGTTACCACAAGGGCCAGTACGAAAAGTTGAAAGACGCGGCGATCTTGCCGATCTACAAAGGACATGTGCAGGAAATGCCACGTGTCCGCCCAGTGTGGTGCTGACCCATGACGGCACGCACCATCATTGAAGATGCCCAGCGCGTTTTACAGGACACAGACGGCATTCGCTGGACGGTTCCTGAGCTGATCAACTACCTGAACCGCGCACAGCGTGAAGTGCAGAGCACGAGGCCCGACACCACCAGCAAGATTGCAGAGCACACCTGTGTGGATGGCGCATTGCAAACGATTCCTGCTGACGCGGCTGTGCTGATTGACATTCCCAGCTTGGCAAGCGGTGAGCGCATCACCAAAACAGACCTGTTGATGCTGGACTCTGTAGAACCGGCTTGGCGCAAGAAGACTAAGACGGCCACGCTGCGCCACTTCATGCACGACCTGCGCACGCCGCGTCAATTTCAGGTCTATCCGCCTGCGCTGGCGGGCACGAAGGTGCAGATGGAGTTTTCTGCTTACCCAGAAGACGTACCCACTGCATCCGATGTGGCATCAATTGCACCCGCACTTTCAGTTCAACCGCAATGGGAAAACGCATTGCTTTGCCTGGTGCTGCATTACGCATTTGCCAAGGACGCCGAAGTCACGGCCAGTGCTGGTCAATCGGCTGCATATCTGCAGCGCGCCCAAGAAATTTTGACTGGAGAGCTGCAAAGCAGTTCTGCGGTCGCACCCAAAACCTAATAGGAGAGTCACATGGCAGGGTTTTCAAACAGTTTGGCGAATGCACTCATCAACTCGACACTGCGCGGCGCGGCATTGCCAACGATTCGTAACCGCTACTTTGCACTGTTCAGCGCCGATCCGACTGACGCATTCAACGCTGGGACGGAAGTGGTCGGCGCGTGGTACGTGCGTCAGCCTACGGGCGCGTTTGCCGCTCCAACGAACGGCAGTACCTACAACTCGACGTCTGTACCGTTTCCGCCAGTCAGTGGCTCGGCGGTAACCGTCACGCACGTGGGTGTGGTCGAAGGATCAAGCCCCACTGATCCAACCTCGACACTGCTTTATTCCGTGGAGCTGCCGATCGCCCGCACCATGCAGATCAACGATGTCTATGACATCAGTTCTATCGGATCTGACGGCGACTGGAAGCTGTCTCTGGTGTAACGCATGAACACCGCAAGCTTCAACGCATTTCAACTCAACGGCGCAGGCTTTGCGCCGGTCGTGAGTGAGAAAGTCACGACAATCGCCGCTGCTGTGGTGAGCGTGACCGCGCGGCTGCGGATTCAGAATTCAACGCTTTGTCAGCCTACCGCTCAGATTTCCGGCGCGCTTGCTCGGGTTCGTATGCGGCAGGCGTTGCAAACGACAGCGCTCGCCAGCATTTCGACAATTGGACGACTGCGCGCAAGGCTTGTGACGAGCTTGGTTGCACAGGCCCAGGTGACTATTTCTGTGGGTCGCATTCGATCGGCTGTGAGTTTGATCGCGCGGGCAGTGACGACAACGCAACCACGTGTCATTTTGCGGCAAGCAGTCGCCAGCTTTGCAAGTGCGTTGGTCTCGGTGACGGGCAAGGTATTGGTTCGCGCGCCAACGGTAACGACCGGATCGGCCAGCATTCAGACAGACCCGACGATCTGGCCACGCAATGATGTTCGCGTTCCGGTTGCGGTTGTCGCTGCATGTGCTGTCATTACGCGAGGCACTGTCAGGCATCGACCTCAAATCAGCGCGATCGCCTCAGCGCAGTTGGCATCCAAGCCCCGACTTGTTGTGCGCTCCCCAGCGCAGACACAGGCCAGCGCATTGATCAATGCAAGTGGTGATGTGTACACGTTTCTGCCGTTCGATGAGCCAGCGCCAGAAGATCGACGCTTGCTTGTACC
>JBOFGW010000400.1:0-8283 GCA_051649325.1 Burkholderiaceae bacterium
AATTCCACCGCCAGCGTGCCGAGAATTTCGCCACCCTGCGCGCCGAGCGCGCGACGGATCGCAATCGTGCCCTGCTGGCGGTTGGCATATTCACGTGCGGCCAAAAACACCGCGACGCTGGCAATCAATGCTGCGACGATGGAGACCAACGCCAAAAACCGCTGCGCGCGGTCTAGCGTTTGCGCCATTTCGGGCCGACCGGATTCCAGCGTTTCCAGCCGCTGGCCGCGCGCAAGCTTGTCTTTGAGCTGCGCGGCAAAGCCGCGCACCGCGGGCGGCTCACCAGCAAACAAACTGCGGTACTGCACGCGCGCGCCGGGGCCGATGAGCTCAGTCGCAGGCAAATCTTGTGCATTCATCATCACGCGCGGCGCAAAGCTGGTGAATTGCGCGCCGCGGTCTGGCTCTATCGTAATCAACCGGGTGATGCGCAGGTTGGTGGAGCCAAGCTGCACAAGGTCGCCAAGCTTGACGTTGATTGCGTTGAGAAGTGGTTCGTCCACCCACACCTCGCCACGCGGCGGGATGCCCTGCAGACTCTCTTCTTTGCCGTTACCATCGCTGAGCACCACCTGCCCGCGCAGCGGATAGCCTGGCTCAACCGCCTTGAGCGACACCAGCACGGTGGCATCTGCCTGCGTGGTGTTGGCCGCCATGCTGGGAAAGCTGGTGGTCTGCGTGTTTTGCAGGCCGAGCGCCTGGCCTTGCGTGACCAGCGCCGCGTCCACTGGCCGGTCGGCAGAGATCACCAGATCACCGCCCAAGAGCTGCGCCGCGTCGCGCTTGAGCGCCGCTTCAAACCGGTCTACCAAAAAGCCGACGCTGGACACCGCCGCCACGGCGAGTGCCAAACCGATCACCAGCAGCTTGACCTCAGAGAGCCGCCAGTCTTGGGTAAACGCTTGCCAACCTTTGGAAAATACTTGCATCACGCATCCGCAAAAACATTTCGTAATCGACCGATGATAGTGCGAATGAAGCGGAAGATTTTCGGGATGAACCATAGGGCAAACACGATAAACACCACGAGCAACACCAAAAACACCCACGGGTTGAAGATGGCGAGCGTCAAGCCGCCAATGGTCACGGCATCTTCGGTGAGCGACGCGGCCCAGTTGGATACCGGCTCGGGCGACGTATTGATCGCCGCGCGCGTGCCCGATTTGGTCAAGTGGCTGGAGCCTGCGATCACGCCGCCCAAAATCGCCGCCGTGGTCGCCCACACCGGATCAAGATCGGCAAACGCACCGGCCGCCAGCACCGCGCCGGCGGGAATGCGGATGAAGGTGTGCACGCTGTCCCAGATTGAATCCAGGCCCGGCACTTTATCGACCAAAAACTCCACCGCGAGCATCACGCCCGACGCGACCAGCACAACGGGGTTGGAAAGCACCTGCAGCGCATCCGGCAGCTTCATCACCCCAAACCAGTTGAGTATGCCTGCGGTGAACAGCGCCGCGTACAGCCGCAGCCCGGAGGCCCACGATAGCCCCGCTGCCAACGCTGCCGTTTCCACTGGACCCATTGCCGCCCCTCCTCACGTGTTGCCTGATGACTGCACCGCCAAGCGCAAAGAATACGCGCCCTGCTGGAAAATGCGGCTTTTGACAGCAAATGCAAGGTGAAAATGTGTTTCCGGTGCAGAATTTAAAGCGCACTACGCAGTATTCATGCGCTTTTTCGGCCATTTTTGCTTGAAAACGCTCATGAATAAAGCGTCTCATCAAGTGTTTCTGCGAAGCTAAAACCCTTATGGATATTACGTAGCGATGCGCGAAAATCAAACCAGATCAATCTCAACAGCGGAACCTGGCCCTGTTTCTCCCGACGATTTAAGCTAAGACGATGTATAGCCCAGTTCAAGATGGCATAGAAAAAACGGTTCGCTCCGTACGGTACACGGAGGCAAAGCCGCCAAGTAGCTTGGCCGGGTTCGTGCATTGTTTTTGGGAACTCAAAACGGAGCGCGCACTAGCTGAAGATTTTGTACTTCACGCGCTGCCTGATGCTTGCGTCAACATTTTGTTTAACCAAGTAGATACCAACATCGCGGGTATTACGGCGCTGCGAACCACTTACACAACGCTCAATCTCGGCAAGACGTTTCATTATGTCGGCATTCAGCTTTTCCCCGGTGTATGGCAAGGCAGCAAGCAGGAGATAGTCGATCACTTTGTGGGCACACCCTACCTGGGCAATTTGCCGTTGATTGAAACAAGTGATGAACTTGCCAAACACGACTTCGCTGCCAAGCAATCGGTCTTGGCTGAGCTAGTGCATTGGTTTATCGACAAGCAATTGGTCACTGCGAATTTTGTGACTGAAAAAATACTAACGAACATCGAAAACATTCAAACCGTGGCCGACATGGCAGCCATCACCGGTATCACGCCTCGTCATCTGCAACGAACACTCAAGCAAACAACCGGCTTCGCGCCGCACGATCTGATCAAGGTGTTGCGCCTGCAGCAGTCGTTCAAGCAGCACTATTTAGATTTGTACGCCGACCAATCCCACTTCATTCATTCGTTTCGCAAAATGGCGGGCTACACGCCTGCAAAATACGCCGAAAAGTTTGATGTCTGATCCATACAATCCCAGCAGCGCATAGCTGTCTACAGTTGAACTCCTCGTTGAAACAAGGAGTTCACTATGGCAAAGACAAATGCAATTGGATGGTTTGACATCTACGTAAACGATATGAGTCGGGCGGTTGCGTTTTATGAGAACGTGCTCAAGCAAAAGCTTGAGAAGATCGGCGACCCGACAGGCGAAACGCAGATGATGAGCTTTGGTGCGGACATGCAGTCCTACGGCGCATCCGGCGCACTCGTAAAGTCGGCCCAGGCGCGCCCCGGCATAGGCGGCACGATGGTGTACTTCAGCGTAGAAGATTGCGCGGCAGAGCAATCGCGTGTGGCTGCTGCAGGAGGCAAAGTCTTGAGGCCAAAATTCTCCATCGGCGAATTCGGCTGGGTAACGCTTTGTGAAGATACCGAAGGCAATATGTTTGGCCTGAACTCAATGAAGTAGCGGAGTTACTGAGTAAGAGTACGCAGTATTCATGCGCTTTTTCAGCCGCTTTTGCTCGAAAACCCGCGTGGATATTGCGTACTTAGGCTTTTATCTTGACCGGTTTTCCTAAAACATAGGTTTGTTCCACCGCCCGGTCGTCTGCGAGCACAATCATGGCAAAGAGCAGTTCATCCAGGTTCTGCGCCTGTGATGTTTTGCGCGCCAGCAGCGGCGTCGCCTGCGGGTTGAGCAGCACGAAGTCTGCCTCGCAACCCGCTTGCAGGTTGCCGATCACGCCATCCAATCCCAACGCTTGTGCCGCGCCTTGCGTGTGCTGCCACCACAGCGCCTGCGGGCTTAAGCTCACGCCCTGCTTTGCGCTGCCCTCGCGGCCCACGTAATACGCGGCGAGCATGGTGTGAAAGGGTGAAAAACTGGTGCCACCACCCACATCACTGGCCAGCGCGTACTTGAAGCCAATGCGCTGCGCGCTGGCGTAGTCAAAGAACCCGCTGCCTAAAAACAAATTGCTGGTGGGGCACACCGCTGCTGCGGCGCCAGTGGCGCGCATGCGCGCGCGGTCTTCATCATCGAAATGAATGCAGTGCGCATACACCGCGCGCTCCCGCATCAAGCCAAACTCTTCATACACACCCAGATACGAGCGCGCAGACGGAAACAGCTTTTTTGCCAGCGCAATTTCTTCCAAGTTCTCCGCGACGTGCGATTGAATCCACACATCTGCATACTTCGCCGCAAGCTCACCCGCACCGCGCAATTGCGCTGGCGTGCACGAAGGCGCAAAGCGCGGCGTGATCGCATAGCCGAGCCTACCCTGCCCGGTCAACGTCGCGTGCCATTTGCGAATCAACGCCTCAGTGTCGATCAGGCTTTGCTCTGTGTTGTCACGCACGCCGTCTGGGCTCTCACGGTCTTGCAGGACTTGGCCGGAGATCAAGCGTAGGTTGGCGCGCTGCGCGGCGGTAAAAATCGCCTCGACCGAGGTCGCGTGTGAAGTGGCAAAAGTAAGCGCCGTGGTCACGCCGTTGCGTAGCAGTTCTTGGAAGAAGAATTCAGCGGTTTGCGCGGCATGCGCAAGGTCGGCAAACTTGCTTTCTTCAGGAAACGTGTAATCGTTCAGCCAAGGCAAAAGGCCATCCGCTGGCGAGCCAATCACATCGGTCTGCGGATAGTGGATGTGCATATCCACAAAGCCCGGCGCCAAAATGCGATTGGGGAAATGCTGCACTGGAAGATGTGTGTACTTCGCTTGCAGCACTGCGTAGTCACCAACGTCGGCGATCCGGCCATCATCTCCGATGACGAGCAGCGCGTCGCTGTGATACACGGCACGTGTATCGTCAAACCGCAGCGCGGCGGCGCGGAAAGCGTTCATCAGTGTTCAGTTAGGCGTTGGCAAAGCGCGTGTACACGGCATCCAGTTTGGCATGGTAGTCGCGCTTGACCGACTCAGGCGCGAAGCTAGCTTCAAAACTGTTGCGTGCCAAGGTGTAGACATCCTTCACACTCAGGTTGAGTGCGCGAATAGTCTGTGCAAAATTCTCGTTGATGTAGCCACCGAAATAGGCTGGATCGTCGGAATTTACGGTTGCGCACAAGCCAGCATCCAGCAAGCGCTTCAGATTATGGTCTGCCAAGTTTGGAAACACGCAAAGTTTTTGATTGGAAAGCGGACACACGGTCAACGGCACTTTGTCTTGCGCAAGGCGCTGCGTGAGCTTTGCATCCTTCAGCGATTGCACGCCGTGGTCGATCCGCTCTACTTTGAGCACATCCAGCGCATTCCAAATGTATTGCGGCGGCCCTTCTTCACCGGCATGGGCCACCAAGTGCAAACCCAACTCTTTGCAACGCGCAAATACGCGCGCGAACTTTTCCGGCGGATGGCCCACTTCACTGGAATCGAGCCCCACGCCAATGAATTGCTGGCGAAACGGTAGCGCCTCTTCAAGTGTGGCAAACGCAGCCTCTTCGCTTAGATGCCGCAAAAAGCACAGAATCAAACTGGCATTCACGCCCAGCTTGGCCTGCCCATCCGCTGCCGCGCGCGATAGCCCGGCGATGATGGTTTGCATCGGCACACCGCGCTCGGTATGCGTTTGCGGGTCAAAGAAGATCTCCGCATGCACCACATTGTCTGCCGCAGCACGCTCCAAATACGCCCAGGCCATGTCGTAAAAATCATGCTCAGTCAGCAGCACGCTGGCACCGGCGTAGTAGATATCTAAAAAGCTCTGCAGATCTGTAAATGCGTAGGCTTTGCGCAGCGCTTCCACGCTGGCGTAAGGCAAGCTCACGTTGTTGCGTTTGGCCAAGGCGAAAATCATTTCCGGCTCGAGTGAACCTTCGATGTGAATATGCAGTTCTGCCTTGGGCATTTGCCGCGCAAATTCTTCAACAGTGCTCACTGCATTTCTCCATAGAGTCCATACAAAAAAGCCACGCGCGAACGCGTGGCTTTGGCTTTCTCGCTGCGCTGCTTATTTTCCAGCGGGAATCTTGCCTTCCACGCCTTTGACATAGAAGTTGACTTTAGACTTCCACGCATCGTCGGCCTTGGTATCTTTGGCGAGCATTTCTTTGCCGGTGTTGTCCACAATCGGGCCAGAGAAGACTTCAAAGGTACCCGCTTTCAGGCCTGCTTTGACTTCTTCCACTTTCTTTTTGGCGGCTTCTGGAATGGTATCGGCCATCTTGATCACTTCTACCGCGCCTTCTTTGTAGCCCCACTTGGTGGAACCAGTTGCCCAGGTATTGGAGAGCACATCGTTCACGGCCTTCTTGTAGTACGGCGCCCAATTCACGGTGGCCGATGCCAAGTGCGCCTTGGGTGCAAACGCGCTCATGTCGCTATCCCAACCAAACGCAAACTTGCCGTTTTTCTCTGCGGTTTGCAGAACAGCGGTGGAGTCGGTGTTTTGCAGCAGTACATCTGCGCCTTGATTGATCAGGCTTTGCGCGGCCTCTGACTCTTTGGGCGGATCAAACCAGGTATTGACCCACACAACTTTGGTCTTGATCTTGGGGTTCACGCTTTGTGCGCCCATGGTGTACGCGTTGATGTTGCGCAGCACCTCAGGAATCGGGAAGGATGCGACAAACCCAAGCGTATTGCTCTTGGTTTTTGCACCAGCGATGATGCCGGCGATATAGGCATCTTCATAAAACTTGGCCTCATACACACGCAGATTCGGGCCAGTCTTGAAACCAGTGGCGTGCTCGAACTTAACGTCTGGATGATCTTTGGCCACTTTGTCCATGGCATCGCCAAAACCAAACGAGGTGGCAAAAATCAATTTGCTGCCTTGCGCGACCAGATCGCGAATCACGCGCTCTGCATCTGCACCTTCAGGCACTTTTTCCACAAACGTAGTTTTGATTTTGTCGCCAAACTCGGTCTCAATCGCTTTGCGGCCTTGGTCGTGCGCAAACGTCCAGCCGGCATCGCCCACCGGGCCTACATACACAAAGCCCACTTTGAGCGGTTCTGGTTTGGCTGGCGCGGGTGCCGCTGCAGGGGTTGGAGCAGGTTTAGGTTCTTCTTTTTTGCTGCACGCCGTCAGGCCGGTCACAGCCAGTAGCGAGGCCACTGCCACGGCACGAAACGCCGAGCGCTTGTTCATGTCGATCACGTTGTTCTCCTAAGTTGAATAGATACGTCGTCTACAACAGCAATTTTAATAAGCTACAAAAGCCACAGGCGCTAGCCCGGGTTAAAGGGTTTACCCAGCGACGCCGCCATATTGGCCCTTATCCAGGCTGGGTTACGCGAAATCAATACCAGCACCACCACCGTGGCCAAGTACGGCAGCATACTCAACAATTGGCTGTTGATATTGACCCCTTCACCCTGCAAATGGAACTGCAACATGGTCACGCCGCCAAACAAATAAGCACCTAGCAACACGCGTGCCGGGCGCCACGTAGCAAAGGTGGTGAGCGCCAGCGCAATCCAGCCTTTGCCCGCCGTCATCCCTTCGTTCCACAGTGGTGTGTAAATCAGCGACAGATACGCGCCCGCCAACCCGCAGGTCAAGCCGCCAAACATCACTGCGGCTAGGCGAATCCGCCGCACCGGATAACCGAGTGCATGCGCCGATTCAGGGCTTTCCCCAACCGCGCGCAGCGCTAAGCCCGCACGGCTGCGATACAGAAACCATGCGATTCCCACGGCGAGCAAGATAGTGAGGTACGCCATCGGGTGCTGCTTGAATAAAGCCGGGCCAATGAAAGGAATATCGGCCAGTACTGGAATCTCAAACTTGGTGCGCTCAGGCAAGCGCTCCTGCGTGTAAGGCAACCCCACAAACGCGGAAAAACCCGCGCCGAATAGCGCCAGCGCCAAGCCAGTGGCGTACTGGTTAGTGTTGAGCCAAATCACGAGCCCGCCAAACGCCGCTGCCAGCGCCGCGCCCGCCATAGCGCCGGCGGCAAAGGCCAGCGTGTCGCTGCCGGTATGCACACCCACCGCAAAACCGGCGACTGCGGCCACGAGCATCATGCCCTCTGCGCCCAAATTCACAACGCCAGCTTTCTCATTAATCAGCAGACCCAGCGCCGCCATGGCAAGCACGGTACCCGCATGCAAGGTGGCGGCAAGCAGTAACGCAAATTCATTCATGCCGCCGCCACCCGCTTCGAAAACCGCAGCCGATAGTCCACCAATGTGTCGCAGGCAAGCAAGGCGATCAGAAGTACCCCTTGAAATACGGCGGTCAGCGACTTGGGCAAACCCAAGCGCGACTGCGCCAGCTCGCCGCCAATAAAAAACATGCTCATCAAAATCGCAGCAGCCACAATGCCGAACGGATGCAATCGCCCGACAAACGCCACAATGATGGCAGCAAAGCCGTAGCCCACGGGAATGTACGGCGTCAATTGCCCCAGTGGTCCCACAATCTCCAGCGCGCCAGCCAAGCCCGCCAAGCCGCCAGAGATCAGCATCGCCGTCCACAACGCTTTTCTTGAAGAGAAGCCGGCGTACCGCGCCGCCAGCGGCGCGAGCCCGCCCACTTGCTGCGCATAACCTGCGAGCGTGCGGAACATGAAGATCCACATCACCACCACCCAGCACAACGCGATCGGAAAGCCCCAATTCATGCGGTACCCTTTGATCAACCGGGGTACCTGCGTGACGGCTTCAAAACTCTTGGTTTGCGGAAAGTTAAAACCTTGCGGATCGCGCCAAGGCCCAAACACCAGATAGTTCAAGAGCTGCACGGCAACATAGACCAGCATCAGACTAAC
>JBOFGW010000401.1:0-2216 GCA_051649325.1 Burkholderiaceae bacterium
CGCGCCGCGCGCGCGTTGCCTCCCGCTACGCGCAGACTACAGCCGAGCGTGCTGTTGCTCACCCACACTTGCGCCAGCACAGCCAACACGACGCCGATGGCCAGGCCCCAGTGCACATCCATCCCCGGCATCATGCCCAAGGTGTATTGCTCACCCACCGGCAGGGTTGAAGGTTTGTTCAGGCTTGCTGGATCGCGCAGCGGGCCTTCGACAAAATGATTGAACAGCGCCACCGCGATGTAAGACAGCAGCAAACTCGTGATAGTCTCATTCAGCCCGCGATACGCACGCAATACGCCGGTGAGTCCCAACCAAACCCCACCAGCTAGCGCACCGGCAAGCATGGCTGCGAGCATCACCCACGAAGGTGCACCGCCCGTCAGCAGCTGCACAGTTGCAGCGGCGGCTAACCCGCCCAGTGCGAGCGTGCCTTCCGCACCCACCACCACCAAACCGGCCTGCGCCGCGAGGGCTACGGCGAGGCCAGTGAGAATCAAAGGCGCGGCACGCATCAGCGTGTTTTGCCATGAAAAGGCGCTGCCAAACGCGCCTTCAAAGATCACCGCCAAAACGGTCAGCGGATTCTGCCCGATCGCAAGCACAAAGCCGCTGAACAGCAGCAGCCCGCCGGCCAGCGCGGCCAGCGGGATGAGCAACCATTCGATACGGCTGAGCGCCATCGCGTCTGCGTGCAGCGCTATTTACGCGGGGATGCTGCCGATCACACCCTCGACCAGATAGTTCATCTTTTCCAGATCAACATCGGTCATCATCAGCGCTTTGCCCGCGGGCACGACCGCTGCGCCCTTGTTGTCCTTGAGCGGTCCTTTGAAAATCGCAAAATCGCCCTTGGTCAACGCGGCTTTGGCCTTGTCGCCGGCTTCCTTGGCCTTGGCAGTCACACTCGGGCCGTACGCGGACATTTTGACAAAGCCTTCTTTCATGCCGCCGCGCAAAAAGTTGTTCATTGGCTTGCCGCTGCGCGCATCGTCCACCAGCGTTTTGTACGGCGTCGTCCAGTCCCACTCGGCACCGGTCAAATAGCCTTTGGGCGCGAGCTTGGCTTGGCTGGCGTGATAGCCGCAGGTCATGATGCCGCGCTTCTCAGCCGTTTCAATCACCACTTTGGGGCCATCCACGTGGCAGGTCACCACATCGACGCCTGCGTTGATCAACGCAGTAGTGGCCTCGGCTTCTTTCACAGGCAACGACCAGTCGCCGGTGAAGATCACTTGGCAGGTGATGGAAGGATCAACGCTACGCGCGCCGAGCAAGAACGAGTTGATATTGCGCAGCACTTGCGGAATTGGTTTGGCAGCGACAAAGCCCAGTTTTTTGCTCTTGCTCATATGGCCGGCTACCACGCCATTGACGTACTGCGCGCCGTCGATATAGCCAAAGAACGAGCCCACATTTTTAGGGTGCTTGCCTTCGGTCCACAAACCGCCGCAGTGGGCAAAGCGCACGTTGGGGTGCTTGGCGGCCAGCGCCAACACATGCGGATCAAAATAGCCGAACGATGTCGCAAATATCAGGGAGGCCTTGTCTTGATTGATCATGGCCTCCATCGACTTTTGCACTGCCACGGTCTCAGGCACTTTTTCTTCTTCAACCACCTTAACACCGGGCATTTTTTTGACGATGGCGGCGGCCTGGGCGTGCGCCTGGTTGTACCCAAAGTCATCGCGCGGACCGACGTACAAAAAACCCACGGTAATTGGCTTATCGGACTGCGCGAGCAACGGTGCACTCAGGCCGGAGAGCAATCCGGCCGCGCCCATTGTTTTGATCATTTGTCTGCGATTCATCGACATGGCGTTGACCCCTTGTTGGAAGTTGAGCGAACCACTTTGGTGCATGTTGAACACCAACTTGGATACAAGATGGTATGCAAGCGATTACCGTGCCAACGCATCCGCCGCCGCGCCCTCAGCGCACATCATTTTGATTTGATTGGGAAAAGCAGTCGCTCTCCGCCCGCGCACGAATAAGATGTGCAGCCCGACCGTGCACCACCAGCAGGCGCAGGCGGACTAGAACGGCAAATCGATAGAAACAAAGAAAATCAAAAAAAACATGAAAGCGACTACGCAATATTCATGCGCTTTTTCAAGCAAAAATGGCTGAAAATGCGCATGGATATTGCGTAGAGCACTTCTAAATGTGCCCCAATTCATTCATTTAGTCACTGCACCGCCCTCAAACCAGCGCCCAAT
>JBOFGW010000402.1:0-2458 GCA_051649325.1 Burkholderiaceae bacterium
ATTGAATTACTAGCGCGTACCGCAGCCACGTTCGTCCACAACGGAGCGATGTCTGCCGCTTGCGCAGCCGTCAGCGCACCGGTAGCTACCGCAGTGCGCAATAGGCCAGCGCCCGCGGTCAACAACTGGGCAGGTACCAGTGACTGACCAACACCGTTGGTGCCGAACGGGTCAAAAACTGTGGTATTCCAGAAAATTGGGGTGTAGTCGCGACCGAGACGCAGCTCACCAAAACCACCCATCAGGCTAACCGTGGAACGACGCTGAAAGTTCAAACCGCCGCCTGTTGCATTACCGGTGCCGGTATCGTTTTGCAGCTGACCTTCAATCCAGAAACCGGCTTTCAAACCGCCGCCCAGATCTTCGGTGCCACGTACGCCCAGACGGCTGCTGTTCAAGCCGCTATTGGTCATACCGGTGCGATTCGCACCACCGCTGGCGCTAATACGGGCAACGGCTGCGTCAACAACACCGAACAACGTGACGCTGGTTTGCGCTTGCGCGCCGGCGCTTGCGAGCGCGCCGAACACTGCAACTGCGAGTAGGGATTTTTTCATTGATTGCTCTCCGAAAGAGATTGAGTTTGAATTTGCAGCAAAACCGCTAGCGGAAGTTTCTGCCGCTAACTTCCGAACTCTGGAAGCTGAACGTATTTTCGCAGGGTTAAGTGCCGTGACCAACCCTTGGACTGGCAAATGCGACAAACCGCCGATAGCACGTCGCACATGTGCAACGCAATGCGCTACATATAACTACATTCGAGTGATTTTCTGCACTGTGATTTCAATTCAAATAAAGCTATTTTTGATAGCAATCGCTCACAAACTGAATGTGACGAAATGACAACGCAAGGCGTCGGTTATCCCTTGTTTGTAGGTGCCAAACGCGTCACTTTTGGCCTGTGATGGTTACTTGGGCAATGCTCGCATCTGCGTCAAACCGACCCGCTGCATACATGCGCAAGCGCCGTATATTGCACTTATGTTGACAGACAAAATCTTGACAGAGTTTGACGTTTTCCTGCGCACGCTCGCCGGCGTTGCGCCCGCCACGCGCGCTACGCCAACACCGGGCGAGGATT
Organism: Burkholderiaceae bacterium; assembly: GCA_051649325.1. Taxonomy (GTDB): domain Bacteria; phylum Pseudomonadota; class Gammaproteobacteria; order Burkholderiales; family Burkholderiaceae_C; genus JBJOQV01. Next base: position 1,082 of record JBOFGW010000402.1, read on the forward strand.
CAGCGGCGCAGGCGATGTCCGCGCAAGAGCGCGAAGAATCCGCGCGGCTGATGCGGGTGAACCACGTCGGCGAGGTGTGCGCGCAGGCGCTGTATCAAGGCCACGCCGCCGCTACGGACGATCCGCAACTAGCGCAGTTTTTCCGCGCTGCGGCGGCTGAGGAGCGTGACCACCTGGCCTGGACGCAAGCGCGACTGGATGCGCTGGGCGGGCGCGTGAGTTTGCTCAACCCACTCTGGTACGCAGGCGCATTCGCACTGGGCTTTGTGGCCGGCAAAGTGTCCGACCCAGTGAGTCTGGGTTTGATGAAAGAGACCGAGGCGCAAGTCGAAGCGCATCTTGACCGGCACCTGGAGCGGCTGCCGCAAAGCGACACAGCCTCACGCGCCGTGCTGGAAGCAATGCGCGACGATGAGATTGCGCATGGCCAAAGCGCGCAAGAAAAAGGCGCCAGCGAACTGCCTGCGCCTGTGAAGGAAGCAATGCGCTTGTCGGCCAAGGTGATGACGGGCACCGCTTATTACATTTAGAGGTGCTCTACGCAATATCCATGCGCCTTTCCAAGCAAAATAGCCTCAAAAGGCGCATGGATATTGCGTAGATGGCCTCTTAACTAGATTTCCACCACTTCCACGCTCGTGGTCAGCTCCGCCGTCTTGGCCAGCATGATCGATGCTGAGCAGTACTTTTCATGCGACAACGCCACCGCGCGTTCCACCGCCGCCTGCGGCACGCCTTTGCCGCGCACGGTGAAGTGAAAGTGGATTTTGGTGAACACCTTGGGGTCTTGCGGTGCGCGCTCGGCGGTGAGTTTTACGTCGCAGCCCTGCACATCGTGCCGGCCGCGCTTGAGGATTAGCACCACGTCGTAGGCCGTGCAGCCGCCGGTGCCGGCGAGCAGGGTTTCCATCGGCCGCGGCGCCAGGTTGTGGCCGCCGCCGTCGACCGCACCGTCCATCACCAGACTGTGGCCGCTGCCGGTATCAGCCACAAATTGCATGCCGTGCGGGCCGCTCCAGCGTACTGTGCATTCCATAAATTGCGCTCCGATCAACTTTGCGCAAGTTTAGCGCGCATTCTCTAGCTTTGCCTTGACCAAAATACCAAGAAAATCATATAGTTATGGGTTCCGGCGTTTGATTTGGTTGCAGCGCGAAAGCGCGAGCGGCACAGCTCAGTAGAAGCGAAACATCCAAACGTTGACGGAAGCATTTAATTCTTGGAATTTACGTCAATGAAAACCTTTGTTGCCAAGCCCCTTGAGGTGCAGCACGACTGGTTTGTGATTGACGCGACAGACAAAGTACTCGGACGTGTGGCCAGCGAAGTCGCACGCCGTCTGCGCGGCAAACATAAGCCCATTTTTACCCCGCACGT
>JBOFGW010000403.1:0-1906 GCA_051649325.1 Burkholderiaceae bacterium
GCCACGGTGTAGGCTGGCGAGTCGCCTGAAGGTGAACTGAATTGCAAGCCAAAGCTATACGCGCCTGACGCAGCAATGGTTCTTTGTAGCGCGGCGGCAGGCAGCACGCGCGTGACGGTGGTCGCTGCCTGGCCGGCGATGGCAGGAATCGACCACGTTTCAGTGCCTGCCGTTGCAGCCACACCGTTGACAGTGCAGTTGCCGTTGATGGTGAACGCCTGGCCGCTCAGCACTGGGGTGGGTGAAACAGTGGGCGCACAGGCAACCGTAGGCGGCGGTGTCACTGTGATGGGCGCATTGATTGCAGCGGATGTCACGCCGTTAAACGTGAATGTCAGAGAAGGTGTGAAGTTGCCGGCGTTTGAAAAAGCGACTTGCAGTGGCGCGGCACCCACTACGCGTGTCGCAGATGTGGCGGCGGTTCCATTCACAACAGGGCCTGCGGCGGCAGGAAAAGTCCATTGCTCGGTGCCGGCAGTGGCGGCAACGCCATTCACGGTGCAGTTTCCTTGCAGCGCGGCGGCTTGACCCGTGGTCATTGGATTGACGGAGTAAGTGGGCGCGCAGGCGAGCGTAGGTGCGGCTTGCACGTTGACAGTGAAGTCCGCATTGCCGCCCGGCCCAAGATTGCCGGCAGAGTTTAGAAAGTTGGCCAGTACGCGCCGCCCTGCATTCGCATTTGGCGGCGTGAAGGTGATTTGCGTCAAACCGTTGGCATCGGTCGTGGCGTTTTGCACCGGCGTAAGACTTCCCGTGCCTTGGAAATCAAGCGTGATCCACTGCATCAGGAAATTTGGCACAGGCGCGCCGCCGACCACAGACTCCAAGCGCGCGACGAGAGGCTGCGCCAGCGCTACACCGGCAAACCCAGTCTGATTGTTGCCGGAGACCAAAACAAAGCGGCTATTGGCAGCGGTCGGCGTGACAACTGCGCTCAGCGGTTGACCTTGGTTGGGCACGGTGTTGTTGTTGCCGCCCGCATTGGCGATGATTGTGAACACGACGCACACAGCGTTATCGGGTGCGGGCAAGCAAGTAATGACCAGCCGGCCACTGGGGCCGTTGGCCGAGTAACTGATCTGCGCTACACCGGCTGCGTCCGTGATCACAGTTCCGCTTAAGGGTGAGGCGGTAAACAGAGGGTCGTCACGCCAGCTGACAGTGACGCCTGGGAGCGGCTGCCCTTGCGCATTCGTGACAACTGCGCGCAGCACGTTTACCGCTGCGTTGGTCTGATTGTTGGTCGCAGGATCAAGCGCGATCTGCGCACCAACCGGCACTTGCGCAAGTGCAAGGCCCGCAAAAAAGCTTAGTCCTAGACCTGCAAAAAATTTCAGCAGCATTGTTTTCACTTGTTCTTGCCCTTTTCAAAACAGTTTTTTCTTATCCCGCCCGGAACTGCACGCGCCGGTTCTCACCCGCAAACGGATTGGCTTTGTTAATCGGATCGGCGGCGCCTTTGCCTTCAGTTTTCAAAAGCTGGATATCGATACCGTGTTTTTCGGCTAGATATTTACGTACTGCTTCTGCGCGGCGCTGTGACAGCGTTTGGTTGTAGCTTGCGCGGCCGTGCGCGTCGGTGTGGCCTTCGATCATGAGAGCTACTTGACCATCCAAGAGCTTCATACCTTCGGCCACGGCATCGAGCTGCTCGAATGCGCCGGGCAGAATGCGCGCGGAGTCAAACGCAAACTGAATCGGCAGCGCAAATGCATCCGGCTCGGCGGTGGATTTTTTTTGCGCCGTCTGGCCGGGCGCCGGTTCGGTGAGCTTTAAGGTGGAAGAGGCTGCCGGCGTGCTGTCATTGGTCAGGCGCACGCCGCGGGTTTTGCTGCGCACGCTGCTGGCCAGAATATCGGCGATCTCCTGCGCGCTGGGTTTGTCTTTATCGGAGTACATCTTGACG
>JBOFGW010000404.1:0-3803 GCA_051649325.1 Burkholderiaceae bacterium
GATTCTTGACCTTGACAGCGGCACACTGGCCAATGTCGCCGCGTGGATTGAACGCTACAACCACAGCAAAGACGCGCAGCTGTCGCACCCCATCGCGCAGTTCTGGGCGTGGCTGGGCGACATCGTGGCGCACAGCTATGACGAGAACGTGATCTCGCAAGAACGCCTGCGCGCCAGCGCCAACGGCGTGCTGGAGAATTTTGGTGCGCTGGGCGGCAGCATTAGCGCAGACACGCAGGTGATTGCGGGGCAGATGTTGCTCAACTATGCGTTTGATAGGGGCGAGCCGGCGGTGGTGGATTTTGTCGCCTCGATAGTGACGCACCCCAAACTACTTGCACGCACGCAGCCCGTGACGCAAGCGCGTTTCTTTCAAGAGCTGGGATTTGCGCACTTTGGCCATAACCACTCTGTCCAGGCCAAGCAGTATTGGCAAACAGCGCTGGACATTGCGGAGAAACGCAATCTTGTGGCTGCCGGCTTCATGGCCCGCATCGGCCTTTGCAGGCAATTGCTGGACGAGCAGGAATATGCGACTGCGGAGAAAACCATCCAAGGCTTTCGTCTGGCCGAGGGCTTTGGCCGCGGCTTTGCCATCGTGCAATACAAACATCTGCGCGCACGCCACTTGCTGCTAAAGAAAAACGCAAACGCCGCCAATGGTGATATTGATGACGCACTGGCCTTGGCGCGGCGCATCGGGGTATCCAGCAACGCGCTGCATATGTGCCTGCAAGAGAAAGCGCAGATTTTGTTTGCGCTGGGCAAAGCACAGGAAGCAGAAGCTTTGCTCAACAGCGCTGATGAACTGGAGGTCGGCGCCTCCGGCACAGCGGTCAAGGCTAACGCGCGGCTTATCCAGTTTTTACGGCTGGCTGAATCAGATGCGCCCACAGCAAGCGCAGCGCTTTCCGAAGGGCTTGCGCTTGCCAGCAGCATTGGCTTTGCACGCTTTTTGCGCAGCATTCCAGAGGCTGCGGCAAAAGTATGCAAAGCCGCGCTTGAGCAGAACATTCAACCTGACTTTGTGCGCCAAGCGATTGCCGAGCGGCGGCTGCCCGCGCCGGAGGGCACCGGTGAGCTGTGGCCGTGGCCACTGCGCATCCGCGTGCTGGGGTCGCCAGCCGTGGAGCTGAACGATCAGCCGCTGACCTTTCCCGGTCGCACGCAGGCCAAGCCGATGGAGCTGCTGTGCTACCTGGCGACAAGCACCGAGTTGCGGGCGGACAATTTGTCAATTTGTGCCGCGCTGTGGGAGCAGGACGACCTGGGTAAGGCCGGCAAGAGCCTCGAGACGACCGTGTCACGATTGCGCAAGCTCTTGGGGCGCGACAGTTTTGTACGCGTGGCGGGAAACCACGTGTTGCTCGATGCTGGCGCCGTATGGTGCGACTGGGCGCACATGCGCTTTTTGGCCGCGCAACTGAGCGGCGCGGCCGCCACACCCACACATCACGCGCGCGACCGGGTCGTGCAACTCGCCAAGGAACTACTCGCCTGCTATCGCGGCCCTTTGCTCGCAGGTAGTGAAGAAACACCTTGGCTGCTGGGCCGGCGTGACGATGCTGTGCAGCGCTTTGTAGCAGCCGCGCTGGCCGCCAAAAGCAGTTGGCCCGCCAATGAAGGGGTGCAAGCGCTGGTGTCGTTCTTGGAATCTGCGCTCTTGCATGAACCCTTGAGCGAAGGCCTCGCGCTGGCACTCATGCAGCACTACGCCACGCACGAACAGCCCGCGGATGCCATGCGCGTGTACCGCTTTTTCCGCAACCAGCTCTCGCTACGCACCGGACTGAAGCCCGGTGCGACAGTCGAAGCCTATAAACAAACGCTGATGGTCTAACGTCTCAGGTTGTACCGCTGGTTGATGCAGGCTTGTTGGTAGTAGCACCGCCCGTGCCGGGCTTGCCGCTGGGTTTTGGCGTAGGCTGCTCGGGCGGCGTGGTGGGCTGGGTCGGTTGCTCAGTGGTCGATGTGGTTTGCGTGTCTTGCGGCATGTCATCCTCCTTTGATTGAGACTCCTGCCAATGCTTGCGCAGCTTACTGGGGCGCGTGGAGCCCGGCAAACGCTGATCGCGTTCCTGTGGGTTTCGTGTGGGTTAGTAAAATTGCTTTCGCGACGTTTCAAAAGACTTTTACGCAATATTCATGCGCCTTTTCAGCCGGTTTTGCTTGAAAACGCTCATGAATAAAGCGTCTTCTCTAGCGTTTCTGCGAAGCTCAAAAGCGCATGGATATTGCGTACTCGCTGTTAGAAGTCTGCTGGTTGCGCCGCCGGCGCCCGCAGCATCAACACCGCCGCCGCAATCGCCAGCGCGGCAGCCGTTGCAAACGCCGCGCGCGCACCGGCTCGCTCCCACAGCCAACCAAACAATGCAGAGGCCGGCAGCAGCATGACGCCGCTGATTAAATGAAACCAGCCGAACGCGGTGCCGAGCTGCTCACGCGGGACGAGCTGCGCAACCAGCGCTTTTTCTGCTCCTTCCGTTGCAGCCAGAAACACCGCGTAGAGCGCGAAGAACGCCAGCGTCCACGGCGCGGTGGCGGGTGCAAAGCCAAACCCGGCAAAGAGCAAACCGTACGCCGCCCACGCCCAGCCAATCAACCTGCGGCGGTCGACGCGGTCTGACCAGGCCGACAGCGGTGTAGACAGCAGCATGGCCGCCCCAGACAGCGCAGCCCACAGCAGCGGAATCTGCGCATCCGTCAGACCCGCCTGCTTGGCCTGTAGCAGCAGGAACATATTGCTCGCTAAGCCCAGCGTAAACACCGCCAGCGCCAGCAAATAGCGCTTAAGCGGCGCAGGCAGCGTGCGCCATTGCCAGGCGATCGCACCGCTCTGTGGCAGCACGCCGCCCTCTTCTTTGACCCAGAGTGTCAGCACCACGCACAGTACGCCCGGCAACAACGTGGCAATAAAAATGGATTGCAGGCTCCAGCCTGCGGTTAGCAGTGCCGCCGCAATCAGTGGCCCAGCCACCGCACCTGCGTGGTCCATGCTGCGATGAAAGCCAAACGCCAGGCCGCGTTTTTCTGGCGCGACGCTCGCGGCCAAGAGCGCATCACGTGGGCTGGTACGCAGGCCCTTACCCACGCGGTCCGCCAGGCGCAGCGCCATCAACATCGGTACAGACGTAGCCAGCGCAATCAGCGGCCGGCCAATCGCCGGCAGCGCATAGCCCAGCAACATCCACGGCTTGGCTTTTTGATACCTGTCGTACAGCGCGCCGGAGATCAATTTCATCAGCGCCGCCACCGCGTTGGCCGCCCCCTCCACAATCCCCAGCGCCTGCGGCCCTGCCATCAGCACACTGGCGATGAACAGCGGCAGCAGCGGATACACCGCGTCGCTGGCCGCGTCATTCATAAAGCTGATGGCGCCGAGCAGGTAGACGGTGCGGGGGAGGTGGAGGTTTAGACGGCGCATGCGTGGTGGAGCATAGCGCGCTGTGTTGTCAGGTTCAGAGCTATTTAGAGGGCATATACGCAATATTCATGCGCTTTTTCAGGCAAAATAGGCTGAAAAAGCGCATGAATAATGCGTATCACTTACTGCGTTTTGCGTGCGCGGTAGAGCGCAGCCGCCTGTTCTTCTGACAGGCTTTGCCGCTGCAACTCTTCGCGTATCCAGCCCATTTCGCCCACTTGGACCAGTTTGTTCGTGAACACTTTGAAGCGGCGCGCGGCTTCACAGGAATAGAACCAATCTTGCGGCTGCAAGTCCGTGGGCAAATCCATGAGCTTGCTTTGCGCGTAGCGATACGCGTCGCGCCGGACCTTGATTGCGTTCAGCTCAGCGGCGGAGC
>JBOFGW010000405.1:0-3941 GCA_051649325.1 Burkholderiaceae bacterium
AAACGCGGCAAAGTCTGGACCAAACTCATCAAAGAAATCACCGTCGCGGCCAAACTGGGCGGCGGTGATGTTGCGGCCAACCCACGCCTGCGCCTGGCGATTGACAAGGCCAAAGAGCAGAACATGCCGGGCGACAACATCAAGCGCGCGATCGACCGCGGCGCCGGCACGGTGGAAGGCGCAGACTACATCGAGATCCGCTACGAAGGTTACGGAATCAATGGCGCGGCCGTGATTGTGGACTGCATGACCGACAACCGCACTCGCACGGTGGCCGATGTGCGGCACGCGTTCTCCAAATACGGCGGCAATCTGGGCACAGACGGCTCGGTGGCGTTTATGTTCAAGCACTGTGGCCAGTTTTTCTTTGCGCCCGGCACAAGTGAGGATAAAGTCATGGAGGCCGCGCTGGACGCCGGTGCGGAAGACGTGGTGACCGACGATGAAGGCGGCATTGAGGTACTGTGCGCACCGCCCGATTTTGAGCGCGTGAAAATCGCGCTGGAAAAAGCCGGTCTGAAGGCCGAGGTGGCCGAGATCGGGATGAAGCCGCTCAACGAAGTCGCCCTCACCGGCGAAGACGGAATCAAAATGCAAAAACTGCTGGACGCGCTGGAAGACCTGGACGACGTGCAGCAGGTCTACACCTCAGCCGTTATTGACGCATGAAGATTCTTGTCGTCGGCGGCGGCGGCCGCGAACATGCGCTGGCCTGGAAGCTGGCCGCATCCCCTAAAGTGCAAGTGGTCTATGTTGCGCCAGGCAATGCCGGCACAGCGGCCGACAAGCGGCTGGAAAACCTGCCCATCAAAGACCACGCGACCTTGGCGCTGTTTGCCGAGCGTGAAAACATTGAATTGACGGTAGTAGGGCCAGACGCCGAGCTGGCTAACGGCATTGTGGACTTGTTCCAAAGCAAAGGGCTGCCCGTCTTTGGCCCCACGCGTGCCGCAGCGCAGCTGGAATGGAGCAAAGATTTTGCCAAGGCGTTTATGAAGCGCCACAACATTCCTACTGCGGCGTATGAAACGTTTTCATCGGCTTACGACGCGCATGCCTACGTGGAGCACAAAGGCGCGCCGATTGTGATCAAGGCAGACGGCCTCGCCGCCGGCAAAGGCGTGGTGGTTGCGCAAACTGCGGATGAAGCGCATGCCGCCATCGACAGCATGCTGGTAGACAACAAGTTTGGTGCCAGCGGCGCGCGCGTGGTGATTGAAGAGTTCATGGCCGGCGAGGAAGCCAGCTTTTTTGTGCTGTGCGATGGCAAGAACGCCCTGCCCTTTGCCACCGCGCAAGACCACAAACGCTTGCTGGATGCCGACCAAGGCCCCAACACCGGCGGCATGGGTGCCTATTCGCCGGCGCCGCTGATCACACCAGCGATCCACAACAAAATCATGAGCAAGATCGTTCGCCCCACGCTGGCGGGCATGGCGGCCGAGGGCAATCCGTTCACCGGATTTTTATACGTGGGCCTGATGATCGGCAAAGGCGGCGAGCCGCGCGTGGTCGAGTTCAACGCCCGCATGGGCGACCCGGAAACGCAGCCGGTGATGATGCGGCTCAAATCTGATCTCGTCGTGGCGCTGGAAGCCGCGCTGGAAGGCAAGCTGGATACGCTGGAGCTGGATTGGGACCGCCGCACCGCGCTGGGCGTGGTGATGGCCAGTGAAGGCTACCCCGAAGCCCCGCGCATTGGCGACCCGATCTACGGCATCCCCGCCGCCACGGAAGACAGCCTGACCTTTCACGCCGGCACCACGGTGGACACCAAAGGCCATCTGCTTACCGCCGGCGGGCGCGTGCTGTGCTGCACAGCCCTGGGCGATTCGGTGCGCATGGCCCAGCGCCGCGCGTATCAGGTGGTGGAGGAAATCAAATTCCGCGGCGCGCAGTATCGGAAAGATATTGGTCACCGGGCGATCAATAAAAAAACGTAGACTACGTAATATCCATGGTGAACGCGGGATTTCGGCAGGCACTGCCTGCCGCCGCGTGAACGGCTCGCGCTTGCAAGCGCGAGCTCCCTGCGCTCAATCTAGTATTTGCGCGGGTTTTGAGGCATTTTTGCCCCAAAACCCGCATGGATATTGTGTACCTGCCTTGTTCGTCTGATAACTTGCGTGTTTAGTGCTTGCCGCTCTAGCTCCTCCCCCTTCAACGGGGAGGTTGGGAGGGGGATGGGTTTTGTCCCTAGATCGCTTGAGTTAACCCATCCCCACCCTAACCCTCCCCTTGAAGGGGCGGGAACTCACCCATGCCTCTATATGCAGACTTGACGCGGCGCTTTCTGCAAGACAAATGGCCTGCGCAGCACCGGTGCTATAAAGCGGGCAACTCCTGCAATGAGTGTTGGCATGACTGAACAAGTGGATGTAAGCGCAGTGCGCAGCTACCTGCTGGGCCTGCAAGACAACATCGTGAACGCGCTGCAGCAGCTCGACGGCAAGCCCTGGCTGCGCGATGAGTGGACCAAGGCGCCGGGCGAGCGCATTGGCGGCGGCGGCATCACCCGCATCGTGGAAGAAGGCGCGGTATTCGAGCGCGCCGGCGTGGGTTTTTCGCATGTCAATGGCAAGCAGCTACCGCCCTCTGCCACCGCGCACCGGCCCGATTTAGCCGGCAAACCCTGGGAGGCGATGGGCGTTTCACTCGTGCTGCATCCGCGCAATCCTTACATCCCCACGGTGCACATGAATGTGCGGTTTTTCGTGGCACTGGAGGTTGTTTCTGCCCAGGCGGACGGCAAACCCAACTGGTGGTTTGGAGGCGGTATGGACTTAACGCCCTACTACGGGTTTGAAAAAGACGCGGTGCGCTTTCATTCGGTGTGCAGGCAGGCGCTTGACCCGTTTGGCGTGCAGTATCACCCGCGCTTTAAAAAATGGTGCGATGAATACTTTTTTCTGAAACACCGCAACGAACCACGCGGCATTGGCGGCATTTTCTTTGACGATTTTGCCGAGCTGCCGTTTGCGCAAAGCTTTGCCCTGCAGCGCAGCGTGGGCGACCATTTTCTGGATGCGTATCTGCCGATTGTCGAGCGCCACAAAGATGATGCCTACGGCGAGCGCGAGCGCGAGTTTCAAGCCTACCGGCGCGGCCGCTACGTGGAGTTCAACCTCGTGTTTGACCGCGGCACGCTGTTTGGCTTGCAGTCCGGCGGGCGCACCGAATCCATTTTGATGAGCCTGCCGCCGCGCGTGCACTGGCGCTATGACTGGCAGCCTGAGGCAGGCACGCCGGAGGCGCAGCTCTACACCGACTACCTGCGGCCGCGCGAGTGGATTTAGGCAAACCTGCGCAGCGCCGCATCGGCCTATTTGGGGGCAGTTTTGACCCGGTGCATGACGCGCATCTGGCGCTGGCGCGCGCGGCGCTGGCGGCACTGGCGCTGGATCAAATCATCTTCATCCCCGCCGGCAACCCTTGGCAGCGCGCGCCGCTCAAAGCAAGCGGCATTCACCGCCTGGCCATGGTGCAACTGGCGATTAGCGCCGAGCCGCGCTTTGCCGTGGATGATTGCGAAATCACACGCGATGGGCCTAGCTACACCATCGACACGCTGGAACTCCTCGCCGCGCGCATGCCGGATTTGCAGTGGCTACTGCTGCTGGGCGCCGACCAATGGGCGCGGCTGCCCACCTGGCACCGCTGGCAAGATATTTTGCAGCACGCGCAGATTGCCGTGGCGCAGCGCGCATCCGAGCCGCTGCACACACCGCCGCAACTGCAGAACGTCGCAGTACAGACGATTCCCATGCCGCAAATGGTCACCTCCAGCACCCAGATCCGCGCACGGCTGGCAGGCGGCGCGAGTATTGCCGGTTTGGTGTCGCAGGCAGTAGCGCAGTACATTGCCAAACATCAGCTTTACAGGACAACTGATGGACATTGAAAAACTGCAGCATCTGGTGGTGGACGCGCTGGAAGACATC
>JBOFGW010000406.1:0-2786 GCA_051649325.1 Burkholderiaceae bacterium
GCATCCGCCCACATTTTTACTGCCTGCCGGTACTTAAGCGTGAAGAGCACCGGCAAGCCTTGTTACAAGCGGCTACGAGCGGTAGCGTCAAATTTTTTCTGGGCACCGATACAGCGCCGCACGCCAAACATTTAAAAGAGCACGCCTGCGGCTGCGCGGGGTGTTTCAGCGCGCTGCATGCACTGGAGCTGTACGCCACTGCGTTTGAAGCGGCCGGCAAGCTGGACAAGCTAGAAGCCTTTGCCAGCTTTTACGGCCCGGATTTTTACGGCCTGCCGCGTAACACTGACAAGGTCATGCTGCACAAAACCGCGTGGTCTGTACCTGAGACGCTGCCCTTTGGTGCGACGGAGATTGTGCCACTGGCAGCCGGTGAAACGCTGGCCTGGAAATTTTCTGATTGAGTGTTATGGCCGGCGCGCCGTGGCTGACCGCGTTTGATCCGCAGCTGCTCGCGTGGCGCGGCCGCGCAGGGTGGATGGCGGCATTCAACGATGCGCTTGGCGAGCAGGGCATCGTCAACGCGCAGGGCATGCCGCTGCAGCTCGTCGCGCAGGATGCGCTACCGGACGGGCAGCCGTATGAAGGCTATGTGCACGCCACCGGCTGCGTGCCCACGCGCGATAATCCGCACGATTTTTTCAACGCGCTGCTGTGGCTGCATTTGCCGCGCAGCAAAGCCAGGCTCAACGCGCTGCAGGCGCAGGCGATTGCGCGTGATGGCATTGGTGCGCGCCGCGGTGCGCTGCGCGACGTTTGCACGCTGCTGGATGAAAACGGCCTGCTGATGATCGCGCCACCGGCGTCGCAAGCGCTGCTGCGCACGCGCAACTGGCAGGCCTTGCTTGTAGACGACCGCGCTGCGTGGAGCCGCGATATCTTTGTGCTGCCGCTTGGCCACGCGCTGCTGGAAAAGCTGGCTAACCCCTACAAAGCGATTACCGCGCATGTGATGATTGTGGGTGAGTTTGAAGAGGCTCTACGCAATATCCAAGCGCCTTTTGGGGCATTTTTGCCTGAAAATGCTCATGGATATTGCGTATGCTTTGATGAACTGCTGCTAAGCGCACTGCAAGACGCACAAGCGCTGCATTCCCGCACGCTGCAGCCGCTGCCTGTGCTTGGCATTCCCGGCTGGTGGCCGGCCAACGAAGACGCGCAGTTTTATGCAGACGCCGCAGTGTTTAGGCCGTTGCCAGCAACGCTTGCTGCGCCCTAGCGGGAAAAGTCAAACGCAAATTCCACCTGCGTTTCGCGTGCAGCTTTGATCGGCGCGTACTTCCACTGCTTGAGCGCCGCTAGCACGGAGCTGTTGAGCACCCGGTTGGTGGTGCTGACAATCTCTGCATCGCCCACCGAGCCGTCTGGATTGACGGTGTACTTGACCCTGACGCTGCCCTTATCGATGTTGGCAGTGATAATTTGGCGGGTCAGCTCAGGCTGCGCTTGTGCAAGCACGCGCAGCGGCTCTTCCGGCTCAGGCTCGGGCTGGATCTTGGCGGGCGCTGCCGCGGCAAGCGCAGGCTCTGCAGGCGCTGGCGGGTTCTGAATTGGTGCGGCATTTTGAGCCGGTGCTGGTGCAGCCACGGCCGCAGCAGGTGTGCGCGGTTCAAAGCTGCGTGGAACAGGTGCGGCTACCGCCGGGGCCGCAGCAGGTGCAGCCTCACGCGCCGCAGCAGGCGCCGCCGCCGGGGCGCGCCTTTCTTTGGGCTCGTCTTTCTTTGGACGCGGCTTGTCGTCCTGGATCATGATCCAGCGGAATGGATTGTCCGCCTGACGCTTGGCACGTTCAGACGGCGCGTTGGCGTCTTGATCAGTGCCGGCGGGAGCCGGCGCTTGCTGCGCCAGCACGCATGTCGTCATACTCAACAGCGCAAACAGCGCCGCACTTCTTTTTGTTGTACTGCTAATCATCATTCCCCCTGAAGGGCCCGCGGCTTGTGGCCGCCGACTCCTGAAACCGAGTGTAGAGAAAGGAAAACTTTCCCGTCTACAGAACAAGCAATTGTTCTACCAAGCCTGTGGGGTTTGCGCAGCAGGGCTAACCCCGCGTAGTATTGAGTGCGTTAATCCGCCAGCTTCGAGGTGGGTGTGATCAGTTGAGGATCCGTCATCAACTCAATCAACGCAGGGCGTTTGTGGGTTTGCAGATGTGACATCGCACGCATCAACGTGGCTTCAAAGTGTTGATGCTCCGTCACCCGCTCGCCCCAGGCGCCATAAGCTTGCGCAAGCTGTGCAAAATGCGGGTTGATCAGCTCTGTACCTGAAACGTGGCCCGGAAAATCGCGCGCCTGATGCATGCGAATGGTGCCATACAGCCCGTTGTTGAATACCAGAATCAAAGGCGCGGCGCCGTACTGCACGGCGGTGGCAAGTTCTTGGCCGGTCATGAGGTAATCGCCATCGCCAGCGAAGATCACGGTTTGTTTGTGCGGTTCAAGGAGCGCTGCGGCAATCCCCGCCGGCATGCCGTAACCCATTGCACCACTGGTGGGCGCCAATTGGGTGCGGCCATGGTGCTCAATGCCGCCGTAGCGCCAAAAACGGTGCGCCCAGGTGGCAAAGTTGCCTGCGCCATTGGCGATCAACGTGTTTGGGGGTAGATGTTTGCGCAGCGTTTGCACGACTTGCCAGAGGTTGAAGTGGGAATCGCGCGTTGGTTGGGGTTCTTGCTGCCAGGTTTCGTAGGCGGTGCGGGCTTGTGGCACCCCCTCACCCCAACCCTCTCCCGCGAGGGGAGAGGGAGTTAAACGCGCCAACGCCGCCGCAATCTGCGGCATGCC
>JBOFGW010000407.1:0-9568 GCA_051649325.1 Burkholderiaceae bacterium
TTGGCAACGGCATGGCGGGCATGCGCGCGGTGGAAGAGTTGCTCGAGCTTGCGCCCGACCTGTACGACATCACCGTGTTCGGCGCGGAGCCGCATCCTAACTACAACCGCATTCTGCTCAGCCCTGTGCTGGCCGGTGAGCAAACAATTCAAGACATCGTGCTCAACCCGCTGGACTGGTACGCGGCCAACAATATCAAGTTGCATGTGGGCAAGCAGGTGACGCACATCAATCGCGCCAAGTGCGAAGTTATTGCGGCGGACGGCACAGTTGAAACCTATGACCGCTTGCTGCTTGCCACCGGCTCCAACCCTTTCATTCTGCCGCTGCCCGGCAAAGATTTACCGGGTGTGATCAGCTACCGCGACATTGCGGATACCAATGCGATGATCGAAGCCGCGCGGCAATACAAGCACGCCGTGGTCATCGGCGGCGGGTTGCTCGGCCTGGAAGCCGCAAACGGCTTGAAGCTGCGCGGCATGGATGTGACCGTGGTGCACGTAATGCCCTGGCTGATGGAGCGGCAGCTGGACGACGTAGCCGGCGGCCTGCTGCAGCAAAGCCTGCAAGACCGCGGCATCAAATTCATGATGCAGGCGAATACTGAAGCGCTGGTTGCGGGGGAGTCAGGCCGCATTGCCGCAGTGAAGTTCAAGAACGGCGAGCAAATTCCAGCAGACTTAGTTGTGATGGCCGTAGGTATTCGCCCCAACACCGCGCTGGCAGAAAGCGCTGGGCTGCATGTGAACCGCGGCATTGTGGTCAATGACACGATGCAAACCTTCGACCCGAAGATTTACGCGGTCGGCGAATGCGTGAGCCACCGCGGCATTGCTTACGGACTCGTGGCACCGCTGTTTGAGCAGGCCAAAGTCGCGGCCAATCATCTCGCGCAGATGGGTATTGGCCGTTATGCGGGCAGCGTGACTTCTACCAAGCTCAAAGTCACCGGCATCGATCTATTTTCTGCCGGCAGCTTTATGGGCGGTGAAGGATTTGAAGAAATTACGCTGAATGATCCGCTCGGTGGCGTGTACAAAAAACTGGTGATTAAGGACGACAAGCTCGTGGGCGCCTGCATGTACGGCGACACGGTGGATGGCTCCTGGTACTTCAAGCTGCTGCGCGAAGGCAAGAACATCAAAGACATCCGCGACAAGCTGATGTTTGGTGAAGCCGCGATCAACAACAACATCGGCGATGTGGGGCATCAAGGCAACCTAAAGGCCGCGAGTATGGCTGACGATGCGGAGGTGTGCGGCTGCAACGGCGTGTGCAAAGGGAAGATCGTCAAAACCATCCGCGAGAAAGGCCTGTTCACGCTGGAAGAAGTGCGCAAGCACACTAAAGCATCGGCCTCCTGCGGCTCATGCACTGGCCTCGTCGAACAGATTTTGATGTTCACCGCGGGCGGAGATTATTCCGCCGCGCCTAAGAAAAAAGCCATTTGCGGCTGCACTGATCATAGCCATCAAGAAGTGCGTGAAGCGATCAAGGCCAATAAGCTGCTCACCAAAGAAGCGGTATTTGAATCCATGCAATGGCGCACCCCCAACGGCTGCGCGACCTGCCGGCCGGCGGTCAACTACTACCTCATCAGCACTTGGCCCAAAGAAGCGAAGGACGATCCGCAAAGCCGCTACATCAATGAGCGGGCGCATGCCAACATCCAGAAAGACGGTACCTTTAGCGTGATTCCGCGCATGTGGGGCGGTGAGACCAATGCGAGCGAGCTGCGCCGCATTGCAGATGTAGTCGATAAATTCAAAATTCCCACGGTCAAGGTGACGGGCGGCCAGCGCATCGATTTGCTCGGCGTAAAAAAAGAAGACCTGCATCAGGTGTGGAAAGAGCTGGACATGCCCAGCGGCCACGCCTACGCCAAGGCGCTGCGCACGGTAAAGACTTGCGTGGGTGCGGAGTGGTGCCGCTTTGGCACGCAGGACTCCACGCAGATGGGCAAGGATTTGGAGCTTGCGCTCTGGCGCATGTACGCGCCGCACAAGGTCAAACTCGCGGTGAGTGGCTGCCCGCGCAATTGCGCAGAGGCCGGCATCAAAGACGTGGGCGTGATCGGCGTGGATAGCGGCTGGGAAATCTACGTGGCGGGCAACGGCGGCATCAAAACCGAAGTCGCGCAGTTCTTGGTCAAGCTCAAAACCGCGGAAGAAGTGCTGGAATACAGCGGCGCATTCTTGCAGCTGTATCGCGAAGAAGGCTGGTATCTGGAGCGCACCGTGCATTACGTCACGCGCGTGGGCTTGGACTACGTGAAGAAAAAAATTCTGGACGATGCCGCCGGCCGCAAAGCGCTGTGGGAGCGCCTGCAGTTCAGTCTGGATGGCGAGCCCGATCCTTGGCATGAAACGCAAAAGGCCGCGGTGGATGCGCGCCAGTTCATTCCGCTCAAAGTCATGGAAACGGCATGAACATGAACGATTGGGTCAAGGTGTGCGGCGTTGATGATATTCCGATGCTGGGCAGCCGCGTGATTCGGCGTGAGCGCGGCGCGGATGTTGCCTTGTTCCGCAACACCGAGAATGAAGTGTTTGCGCTGCTGGACCGCTGCCCGCATAAAGGCGGCTCGCTCAGTCAAGGCATTGTGTTTGGCCGCAAAGTAGCCTGCCCGCTGCACAACTGGAACATTGAGCTGGATTGCGGCAAGGCGATTGCGCCGGATGAAGGCTGCACGCCGAGCTTTGCGGTGCGCGTGGAAGCGGGCGAAGTGTTTCTGGATGCGCAGCAACTAGCATCGGTTGGGCTGGATGCTGCGCCGCCCGCGTGGAGCAAGCTAGAACGCTTGTCTGTATAAATGCTTTACGCAATATTCATGCGATTTTTGGAGCAAAAGTGGCTGAAAACCCGCATGGATATTGCGTACATTGTTATCAATGATTGAACCTAAAGAAACCCGCAGCACCTGCCCCTACTGCGGCGTGGGCTGCGGCGTGATCATTGAATCGCGCGGCGATGAAATCACCGGCGTGCGCGGTGATCCAAACCATCCTGCCAATCTGGGCAAGCTCTGCACCAAGGGCAGCACGCTGCATCTCACGGCGCGCAAAGTGGTGCAGTTGCAAACGCGTTTGCTTGTGCCGCAGTTGCGTACGCAACGCGACGAGCTGCTCAAACAAACCAGTTGGGACGAAGCGGCGCAGTTCGTCGCAGACAAAATCTTGCAGACCGTGCAGCAGCACGGCCCGGATTCGATTGGCCTGTACATCAGCGGGCAGCTGCTTACTGAGGACTATTACGTTTTCAACAAACTCGCCAAGGGTTTGCTCGGCACCAACAATATTGATACGAACAGCCGCTTGTGCATGAGCAGCGCAGTGGCGGGCTACAAAAAAACGTTGGGTGCGGACAGCGTGCCGTGCAGTTATGAAGATATTGATCATGCTGGCATGCTGCTAATTGCCGGCAGCAACACCGCGTTTGCACATCCGATTTTGTATCGCCGCATCGAGGGGGCACGCGCGAACAACCCGCAGCTCAAAGTGATCGTGGTTGATCCGCGCCGCACCGACACTGCGCAAGAAGCGGACTTGCATTTGCCGATTGCGCCAGGCACGGATGTAGCACTGCTGCACGCCATGCTGCACGTGATGCTGTGGGAAGGCTGGACCGACAACGCCTACATCGCTGCGCATACGGAAGGATTTGACGCGCTTAAGACCTTGGTGCGCGAGATGTCGCCGGACAAGGCTGCGAGCATCTGCGGCGTTGCCAAAGAAAAAATTATCGAAGCGGCGCGGCTGTTTGCCACCAATGGCCCAGCGCTTTCGCTCTACTGCCAAGGCTTGAATCAAAGCGCGGACGGCACGAATAAAAATGCCGCCATCATCAACTTGCACTTGGCCACCGGCCAAATCGGCAAGCCGGGCGCGGGGCCGTTTTCACTCACCGGCCAGCCCAACGCGATGGGCGGGCGCGAGGTGGGCGGGCTTGCCAATCTACTGCCGGCGCATCGCGATCTGGCCAATCCCCAGCATCGTGAAGAAACTGCGCGGCTGTGGGGCGTGGAGTCTGTGCCCACCACGTCCGGCAAGACCGCGGTGGAAATGTTTGAGGCCGCGCGCGCCGGCAAGATCAAGGTGCTGTGGATCGCTTGCACCAACCCCGCGCAAAGCCTGCCGGATCAACGCATGGTGCGTGAAGCGCTTGAAGCGGCGGAACTTGTGATCGTGCAAGAAGCGTTTGGCACCACCGCCACAGCGCGCTATGCGGACGTGCTGCTGCCCGCCACCACGTGGGGTGAGAAAGACGGCACCGTGACCAACAGCGAGCGCTGCATTTCGCGCCAGCGCGCAGCGGTGCCGCCGATGGGGCAGGCGCGGCATGATTGGCAGATTGTGGTGGATGTGGCGCGGCGAATCGAAGCACAACTTGTTGCAGGCACACCAACACCCACCGTTCGGCCTGAGCCTGTCGAAGGCCATTTGCGAGCCAATCGTGAGGTCAACCAATGGGCTTCGACAAGCTCAGCCCGAACGGATTTGGGTAGTTCGCCTGATTCAAAACCAAAGACAACACTGTTCCCCTACGAATCCGCAGAGCACATCTGGAGCGAACACCGCGAAACCACGCGCGGCACAGATTGCGACATCACCGGCATGTCCTACCCGATGCTGGAAGCCGCGTCGCAGCAGTGGCCGCTGCGCGAAGGCGAATCTATCGGCAAGAAGCGCCTGTTTGAAGACGGCACGTTCTACACCGCAAGCGGCAAAGCGCAGTTCTACGCGCAACCCTACAAGCCGGTGGCGGATACAGTGGACGCACGCTATCCGCTTGCGCTCACTACCGGACGCTTGCGCGATCAATGGCACGGCATGAGCCGCACTGGCCTGGTGCCGCAATTGTTCGCGCATGCGCCCGAGCCGGCGATTGAAATGCACGCGGGGGACATGGCGCGCCGCAGTTTGAAAGATGGAGATCTGGTCAATGTCACCAGCCGGCGTGGCACGCAGCTCTTGCCCGTGCGCAGCGCAGAATCGGTCGCTAGCGGCCGCGCGTTTGTGGCGATGCATTGGGGCGATGAATTCTTAAGCGGCGGTGCGGACGATGGCACCGGCGGCCTGGGCGTGAACGCGCTCACCAGCCCAGCGATCGACGTGCACAGCAAGCAGCCGGAACTCAAGCACGCAGCAGTCAAAGTGATTAAGGCGGAGTTGCCCTGGCGCATGGTGGCGTTTTGCTGGCTGCCGGATGAGGCCGCGTGGCAAATAAGTAGCGCGCTGTCTGCGCAACTCAAACAGGTGGCCTATGGCAGCGTGGTGCGCTTTGGGCGCGAGCGCTGCGGCATGCTGGTGCGCGCGGCGCATCACAGCGAGCCATCTGCCGATTGGCTTACGCAATTGGCGCAGGTTCTGGGGCTGACAAAATCTGCGAACGTCCTGTCATACGCAGACAAGCGCATAGGTATCGAGCGACGCGTGCGCGTACACAAACGCTCCGCGCAAGATGTGCAGCTTGAAGCGGCGTGGTTGATTGGCGACACGCAGGCCGAGCCATGGCTCAAGGCGTATCTGGAAAGCGGCGATTCTGTCGCGGCGCTGGGCCGCTTGCTGCTTTCGCCCGGGGCAGTAGCGCCGGCAGGCTACAAGCAGCGCGGCAAGATGGTGTGCAACTGCTTCAACGTGACCGAAGACGCAATCATCACGCAACTGTCACACTACGCCGGGCCTGCAGAGAGCAAGTTGGCGGCGCTGCAAAACACGTTGCAGTGCGGCACGAACTGTGGTTCTTGTGTGCCTGAACTCAAGCGGCTTGTGCAGGCTTCGGTGCAGGCTGCATAACGGCCCAAAAGCGAGTTTCAAAAACGGCAATACGCAATATCCATACGCGTTTTCAGGCATTTTTGCTCCAAAAAGCGCATGGATATTGCGTAGAGGCTTTTGAATATGCATCTGCGATTGACCTACTGGCACAAACCCTGCTAATCCACGAAGATGGATCGCATGACGTTTCAATGTGCAAGCTACATCAAAGAAATCGGCCGCGGCAAAGAGGGCGCGCGTTCGCTTTCGACTGAAGACGCGCAAACGCTTTTTGCCGCAATTCTGGATGGCGTGGTGAGCGACGTGGAGCTGGGCGCGGTGCTGATGGCCTATCGCGTCAAAGGTGAAAGCCCGGCCGAACTGCTCGGCATGCTGCGCGCGGTGGATGCACATCTTGCGCCGCTGCCTGCATCAGACAAACCGGTGCTGGTGATTCCCAGTTACAACGGCGCACGCAATTTGCCTAATCTTGTCCCGCTGCTGGCCGGTCTCGCTGCCAAGGCCGGCATGCACGTGCTGGTGCATGGCATTACTGAGGATGCATCGATGTGGGGGATGGAGCGCGTCACCACGTTCGAGGTCTGGCACGCGCTGGGCTGGCCGGTGGCGTATGACGCGCAAGGGCTGCAGCAAGCCTGGGGGCAGGGCGGCGTGGCGTTCATGCCGATTGATGCGCTGTGCCCCAGCATTGACCGCTTGCTTGCGCTGCGCCGGGTGATGGGCGTGCGTAACAGCAGCCATACGCTGGTGAAACTCATTCAACCGTTTGGCAGCAACGGCCTGCTACTCGCGGCTTACACACATCCTGAATACGGTCAGTCGCTGACTGAATTGTTTTTGATCGGTGGGCAGCGTGCGCTGCTCATGCGCGGCACCGAAGGCGAAGCGGTGGCCAACGTGCGCAAACCTGCGCGCATTGATGGGTTTGATGCCGGTGTGCAGCGCGTGCTGTACAGCCCTGAAGAGACTGGCCACCAAACGCCTGCGCTTCCCACGCGTGATGCGCAGGCGACAGCGCGCTACACGATGCAAGTCATCGAGGGCAGCGCGGCGGTGCCGGCGGCGCTTGCGCGCCAGGTTGCAATTTGCCGCGCGGCATTTAGTGAGGTTTTGATATGAAGCGAAGCCCCCCCTCATCCCAGCCTTCTCCCGCGAGGGGAGAAGGAGCAAACGGCGCTCGCGCGCAAACTCGAACAGGCAAGGTCTATCTCGTCGGCGCTGGCCCGGGCGATCCGGAGCTGCTCACACTGAAAGCAGTGCGTGTGATTGGTTTGGCCGATGTGCTGCTGGTCGATGATCTAGTCAGCGATGCGATTCTTGCGCATGCCAAGCCCAACGCGCGGATTGTGTATGTGGGCAAGCGCGGTGGCTGCAAAAGCACCCCGCAGGCATTCATTGAAAAGCTGCTCGTCAGCGAGGCGCATGCCGGCAATACGGTGGTGCGGCTCAAAGGCGGCGATCCGTTTATTTTTGGCCGCGGCGGTGAAGAGCGTGAGCATCTGCACGCGCATGGCGTTGAAGTGGAAGTGGTGAACGGCATTACGAGCGGCCTTGCCGCAGCCACGCAACTGGGCGTGCCGCTGACGCACCGCGATCATGCGCACGGCGTGATTTTTGTGACCGGCCACGGCAAGAACGAAGAAGCGCAAAGTAAAGTGAACTGGTCCGCGCTTGCCGCCACGCAGATGACGCTGGTGATCTACATGGGCATGGCGCGCTGCGAGGTGATTCAGGCTGAACTGCTTGCTGGCGGTATGCGTGCGGATATTCCGGTGGCGGTAGTTACCCGCGCTGGGTCGCAGGACAGCGCGTGTGCTGTCACTACATTGGCGCAACTGTCGGCGACCATCCGTGATCAGCAACTGGCCAGCCCCGGCATCATTGTGATCGGTGACGTGGTGCGCGCCGCGAGCATGGCGGCGCTGGAAGAGTTGGTGCTGAAGTCTGGTACTGAAAACTAGGCAGAAGCGCTAAGCAGACACGAAATATCCATGCGCCTTTTCAGGCAAAAGTGGCTGAAAAACCGCATGGATATTGCGTAGAGCTTGTGAAAAACTAAGCCGTCTGCGCGCTCGCAGCATCCGGCCCTGGGCATACGCTCCACACGTTTTTACCCAGCCGCTTGGCCTCATACATGGCTTCATCGGCGCGGCGCACCAAGTCAGCTACCGAGCGCGCATGCGCTGGCGCCACTGCCACGCCCACGCTGGCGGAGACTTGCAGCACGTGCGTTTCAAACTGCGTTGGCGCACAGGCCGCGGCCAGGATGCGCTGCGCCATGGAGCCGATGGCAGCGTCATCCACTGCGTGGGTGATCACCACAAATTCATCACCGCCAAAGCGGGCAACGATTTCTTCATCGCGCACATTTTCTTGCAGCCGCTGCGCAATCACCTTGAGCAGCGCGTCGCCGGCGGCGTGGCCGCTTTTGTCGTTGACGAGCTTGAAGCCGTCCAGATCGACAAAGAACAAGGTAAACGGCGCGTTTGCGCAGCGCTGCATCAGCTGTTCAAGCCGTGTCATAAGGAAGCTGCGGTTGTAGGCATCGGTGAGCGAATCGCGCTCGGCGCGGCGCGCCAGTGCTTCTTGTGCGAGCTTGATTTCATGGATGTCGATGGTGGCGGAATACACGCCGCGCACATTGCCGTCGTCGTCGATATCCGGCATGTAACTGGAGCGGGTCCAGCGCCGCGTGCCGTCTGGCCGCTCAGCAAGCCGCTCGTAACGCGCTTCTTTGCCGGACAGGGCAATATTTGCGTAGGCCGAATGTTCTTGCCAGAGCTGCTCGCCGCGCACTTCTCGCACGGATTTACCAATCGCGTCTTGCGGACTCAGATTGAAACGCTGCGCGAACGCTTTGTTGACAAAGCGGTAAACAAAATCGCGGTCAAAATAAGTCAGTGGGTAGGGTATGTTGTCCGACAGCATATCGAGCTGTTTTTTACTACGTGCCAGCTCTTCAATCGCACGAATTTCATCGTCGATATCAAATGCAATGGTGTACACGGCCACCGCATTGTCGGTTTCATCACAATCGGGAAACGCGGTGATCCGCATCCAGTGATCGCGCTCTTGATGCTGCACCATGCGCGTGTAGTGTGCAATCTGGCCGGCAAACGCTTTTTCAAACGCGGGTTGCGCCGCTTGCCAGGCGCGCGGACCGTAGATCTCCTCCAGCGTTTTGCCCAGCAACTGCTCGCGCGTGCGGCGGGCCCAGCGTTCATACGGTTCGTTGCAATAGGTCAGGCGCGTATCTTTGTCCCAGCAGCCGATCGGCAGCTCCACCGCGCTGAGCACGCGCTGCACGCGCTTGGCGCTCAGCAGCGCCGCGTCGCGGCTTTTGATGTGGTCGTCCACATCAATGACTGAGCTGAATACCCCGCTCACTTGCCCCTGCGGATCGGTTGCCGCCGGTGTCAAACGCACGCGGTACCAGCGCGGCGCGTCATGCGCGTGCGCAACAAGCCGGTCGTAGGCCGCGGCCTCGCCGGCAAAAGCGCGTTCAAAGCTGGCGCGGGCAATCTCCCATGCCGCAGCGCCGTAGAGCTGCTCAACGCTGCGGCCGGTCATCTGTGCCCGCGGCAAGCCGGCAAAACGTTCATAGCTGCTATTGCACTGTTGCAAGCAAAAGTTGCGGTTCCACAGCGCAAAGGGAAGATCCACCGCTTCAAATGCGGCAATGATCAGTTCCGGCGCAACACTGGAGTCTGGTTGTTTTATTTGTAGAGATGACATGCGTGAGAGCGCTCGGACGGCCGAGAAATAGTCAACAACAAATGTTAGATGTTGGG
>JBOFGW010000408.1:0-7085 GCA_051649325.1 Burkholderiaceae bacterium
TGCGCTCGGAATGACAGCACTTCAAACCTGCTCTACGCAATATCCATGCGCGTTTCCGGGCAAAAGTGGCTCGAAAGGCCCGTGGATATTGCGTAGAAGCATTTAAGAAGCTGCTTAGTGACCTCTCACAGCAGCCTGCGGGCAGTCAGCGCCGTCAGACCCCACGCGTCAAACCGCAACCACCACATCCCACTGCGCAGTAAGTTCACCACCTTTTGGAACCAGCTCTGCAATCAGCCGCTCGCGTGCGGCCTCGTTACGCACGGCGCGCAGTACAAAATCGTTGGCATAGATTTCGCCACGCACGTACATCTGCGTGGTAATCAGTTCTTTGCGCGCGTTGTCTGCGCTGCTCCACACTTTGAAGTGAATATGCGGCGGGCGGCCGGCGTAGGGCACCGGGCGGATGGTACGAAAGGCGTACGTGCCAGATGCATTGGTGATGGCGCGGCCAAAGCCTTGAAAGCCGCTTTCGGCGCGGTAGATCGTGGGCATGTCATAGGCGTATTGGCCGCGTGCGTCGCATTGCCAGATTTCTACGAGTGCACCTGCCAGCGGCCGGCCGTCGCTGCCAAGAATGCGGCCGCTGAGTGCAAGCGGTGTGCCGCGTGATGCTTCGCGCGCGCCGGGCACGGTGAGCAGATCGCTATCTACGTCTGACCGCGCAGAAAAAAAACTCGCTTGCGGATAAAACGGCCCTTCGCTCTGGGCGGGCGTGGCGGGCAATGCCGTGGGCTTGGTGTTTGCGTAGGCGGCAGGCAGCAACAGAGCGCCTGCGCCAACCAGCAGCAGGCTGCGGCGGGCTGCATCAATCGGGAGGGGTAAAGCATTCATGGGTGAAACTCTCCAGCAAAGCATCACCTCATTAAACGCTACGAATCAGAAAAGTCTGCTTGAGACTTTCCCTACAGAGCGGCTGCGGGATTCACCCTAACCAACCTTGGCGCAGGCGCTTGGTGGCCGCGTTTGCATCAGGCGCCATGCTCAGCGTGATTTGATGCGGCCGGGGTTCATCAAGCGTGACAGAAAAGCGCATCAGCTCGTCGCGGCGGAACGCGTGCACGTCTACAGTCGCGCCGGCGGCGTAACGCGAGAGCAGCTGTTCCAGATTGCTGCTACCGATGCGCAGGCCATCCAGCGCGATGAGTGTGTCGCCTGCAGACAGGCCGGCACGGTGCCCGGCTTCGCCGCTGAAGCAAGTGGCAATCACGCATTCACTGCCCGCGGTTTTGGTGCGAATGCCCAGCGACGGAAAGGGCCGCTCCACGCGCGCAGTCCATTGCACGCCAAATTTTGTGAGCAGGCTTGCGAGCGGCAGATCAGCTGTGGATTCCGTGGCCAGCGCGAGCGGTTTGTGTAGCAGGCAGCCGGTGGCTTCTTTCAGTAGCTCAGGAATGTGCTCCGGCGTGACGCCTTGCGGCTTGCCCTTGTAGAAATCGCGGCCAAAGCGCTCCCAGAGCAGGCGCATGAAATCATCCAGCGAGCGTTTGCCGCTCGTTTGATCGCGGATCAGCAGATCAAGATAAAGCGCCACCAATGATCCCTTGGTGTAGTAGCTGATGATGGCGTTGGGGCTGTTTTCGTCTTGCCGGTAGTACTTGGTCCACGCATCAAACGAGCTTTGCGAAACGGTTTGCTTTTCGCGGCCTGGGTTGCGCAGCACGCCGCTGATGGTTTTGGAAAGCGACTTGAGATAGTCGGTCTGGCTCATCACACCGGCGCGGGTGAGCAGCAGATCGTCGTAGTAGCTGGTAAAACCTTCAAACAGCCAAAGCAGCGGCGTGTAGTTTTCTTGCGCAAGATCGTAGGGCGCAAACACGGCCGGTTTGATGCGCTTGACGTTCCAGGTATGAAAATACTCGTGGCTGACCAAACCCAAAAAGCCGCGATAGCCTTCGCTTTGCGTGGCCTGGCCTGCAATCGGCAAATCTGCGCGGTTGCAGATCAGCGCGGTGCTGGCGCGGTGTTCCAGGCCGCCATAGCCATCCCCCACCGCCATCGTCATGAACGTATAGCGGTCTGATGAATCCAGAAACGGCGCTTGCTTGGTTTTAGGTTCGAACAGTTTGATCTGCTGCTCGCAGATTTTTTGTACATCGGCGGCGATGCGGGGCAAATCCAGATTGGGAATCTGCCCGGTAAAGACCACATCATGCCGTGCACCGCACGCATCAAAACTTGTTTTAGCAAACGTGCCCATCTCGACGGGATGGTCGATCAGTGCGTCGTAGCCCGCCGCGGCGTAGCGGCCAAATGCCCAGGGTTTAGTACCTTTTGCGCGCGGCAGGCTGGTAGCCACCTGCCAATGCTCCAGGCCGGGCGGGGCGATCAGTTCAACCTCGTGCCGCGCCGCTTCGCGTCCGTGCGCGCGCAGAAACACGCTGGTGCCGTTGAAAAAGCCGTGCGTTGCGTCCAGGTGCGCGGTGCGCACGGATAAATCCCAGGCATACACGCTGTATTCCACCGTGAGCGCGCCGTCGCACGGCGCGGCAACCCAAGTGTGCTTGTCGCGCTTTTCAAGCGCCACTGGCTGGCCGCCAGAACTGGCGTTGATGGTGACGATGTTTTTCGCAAACTCGCGAATCATGTAGCTGCCGGGAATCCACGCGGGCAGGCTAAACATCTGGCCGGCCGGGTCAGGCGCTTCCAGGTAGAGCATGACGGAGTACAGGTGCCCGTGTGGATCGGCAGGGCAGAGCGCGTACAGCACGGGAGCGGATTTACGTGAGCTGGTTTTGCGCGGCATACAGGTCACCGGGGCTGTCAATGTCCAGCAGAATACCCGGATCGTCGACCGCGATGCGCGTGACCGCGTGGCGCTCCAGCACGCTGCGCGCGCCTGTGTCGCCCGTGAGCGCGATCAAGTCGTTGCGCACACTGGTGGCAAAACCTACAGGATGGCCGCGCTGCTCGCCTGAAAACGGCGCGGCGATGATTGCGTTGCCACCCGGCTGCGTGAGCGCACGCACGAGCGCAGCGTAGGTGGTCTTGCGGATGCAGGGCATGTCCGCCGGTGCAATCAGCCAGCCGGAATCGCTGAACGTTTGGCGCACCGCCTGCGCAATCACATCGCCCATGCCGCCCGTACACATCAGCGTGGTGATGTTCAGCATGCGGCACATGGCGGTCACCGTGGGCGGCGTGGACTTGCTGATCGCCACGCGTACTTCGCAGCCAGAGGCGATTGCGCGGGTCAGCGCATGCGCAAACACGGTGGAGTCGCCCAGGGCAGCATCCAGCTTATGGCCCGCACCACCTGCGGCGCGCCAGCGCTCGCTTTTACCTGCGGCCAGCAGCAGAACGACCGGCTGGCTCAAGGTGTCGCGCCACCCGTCTTATCCTGCGCCGCCAGCTCACGCAACACCTCCGCAGCCGGCCTCGTTTTGCCCGCGATCTTGATTTGATACGGCTGCCCGGTAGTAGAAGATTTGGTCGCGCACGCATCAATAAACGCCTGCACTGTCTGCGCATCCTTACACTGCGCCTGCCACTTGCGGCGCAGAAAGTACGCGGCGTAGGCCGACGAATACTCAGTGCCGTTGCGCACGAAGCGCGCATCTTTGGCGGCTTGCACGCGGTCAATCAGCGCGTTGATGCCTGCGGTGTCTGCGGCGTGGGTTGGAAACGCGGCAAACACGGTGAAAAATAAAGCAGAGTACGCAATATCCATGCGCCTTTTGAAGCAAAAATGCCTCAAAAAGCTCATGAAACCTGCGTACCTGCTCTTTCTACTCAAGCGATTTTTGCCTCAAATGGCAAGCTGCGCGGTGTCTTGCCGGTGATCTGCGCAATCGCGTTGGCCAGCGCGGGGGCGAGCGGCGGAAGGCCGGGTTCGCCAATGCCGGTAGGTGCATCGCCGCTGGGGACGATGTGCACGGTTACCTGCGGCATCGAGCCGATGCGTGCAATCGTGTATTCCCCCCAGTTGCCTTGCTGTACCACGCCGTCTTTCAGCGTGATTGCGGCGCCGGGCAGTGTGGTGCCAATCGCCATCAGCGCCGCGCCCTGAATTTGCGTTTCAATCGAGCGCGGGTTCACCGGCAGATTGCAATGCACGCCCGCATGCACGCTGTGAATCACGGGCTGGCCGTCTTTGAGCGATGCTTCCACCACATACGCAACCACGGTGGCAAACGACTCATGCACCGCTACGCCAAACGCGCGGCCGGCAGCCGGCTTGGTCTTGCCATAGCCGCTTTTTTCCACCGCGAGATTCAGCGCGGCCAAATGGCGCGGACGTTTGCTGCCTAGCCACTCGCGGCGCAGTGCCACCGGGTCTTTTTTGGTCGCGCGCGCCACTTCATCCACCAGCGTTTCCATCGCGTACGCGGTGTGGGTGTGGCCCACGCTGCGCCACCACAGCACCGGCACGTTCACGGTAGGGTGATGCACCTCTGCCACGAGCGGGATGTTGTAGGGCGTGTCATTCACGCCTTCCACCGTGGTGGCATCCACGCCGTCTTTGACCATGAACTGCTCAAACGGCGAGCCTTTGATGATCGACTGGCTAACGATGGTGTGCTTCCACTCAGTCACGTTGCCGGCATCGTCTAGCCCGATGGCGGCGCGGTGCACGGTCATGGGCCGGTAGTAGCCGCCGCGCGTATCGTCTTCGCGGCTCCACATGATTTTGAGCGGGCCTTTTTTGCCAGCGGCGGCATAGGCTTTGGCCACTTGCGCAGCCTCAATCACAAAGTCGCCCGCGGGTACGGCGCGGCGGCCAAACCCACCGCCAGAAGGCAGCGAGTTGATCGCTACGTTCTCCGGCTTGATGCCCAGCACCTTGGCGATGCCGCCTGCGTCTACGTTATGCATTTGCGCGCCGTACCACAGCGTGCATTTGCTGCCGTCAAACTCGATGTTGCAGTTCAGCGGTTCCATGGCGGAATGCGCCAGGTACGGAAAGGTGTATTCCGCTGTGATGGTGCGCTTGGTCTTGCTCGCATCCGCGGCAGGTTTGTCTTTGACCGGTACTTTCAGCCCCGGCTTGCCGGCCAAGTCTTTGTACTGCGCGAGCTGTTTTTCGCTGTCGACCTTTTCAACGCTGGTTAAATCCCAATCGATCTGCAGTGCGTCGCGGCCTTGCTTGGCGGGCCAGAAGCCATCTGCAAACACGGCTACGGCTTGCGCGCCGCGATCCAGCCCTTCAATTTTCAGCACATCACTTACGCCTTTGACCGCTTTGGCTTTGCTGCCGTCAAACTTGGCGATCTTGCCGCCAAACACCGGCGGCCGCTGCAGCACCACGGTTTTCATGCCAGGCAGTTTGAAGTCCACGCCAAATTGCTTAGCGCCGCGCGATGCATCCGGCGTGGCAATGCGCATGGCCGGCTTGCCGATGATCTTGAAATTTTTCGGATCTTTAAGCGTGACTTTTTCCGGCACGGGCAGCTTCATGGCGGCATCGGCCAGCTCGCCAAAGCCCGCCTTTTTGCTGCCGGACGACACGACGCCGTTTGCCACCGTGATTTGCTCAGGCTTCACTTTCCACTGCGCCGCGGCGGCCGCCACCAGCATGGCGCGCGTGCGTGCGCCCAGCTCGCGGTACTGCGTGTAGCTGTTCTTGATAGCGGTGGAACCGCCAGTTAAGTGCATGCCAAAGCCGGGGTCTACATACGCGGCGCCCATCGGCGCGGGTACGGCCTTGACCTTGCTCCAGTCAGCGTCTAGCTCTTCGGCCAGCGCCATGGCCAAGCCGGTTTCTGCGCCCTGGCCCATATCCAGCCGGTTGCTCTGCACGGTGACCGTGCCGTCTTTGGCAATGGCAACGAATGCGCCGGGCATTTCTATCGGCTTGAGGCCTGCCGCAGCCGGCGCGGTCTGCGCGCTGACTACGCTTGTGTACGGAAACAGGCCCAGCGCAAAGCCGGAGGCTACCGACAGTTTGAAAAAATCGCGGCGGTCCACACCCTCGGTGACGTTGCCCAGCGATGCACCGTGCGTGCGGGCTACACGCTTCATTATTTGTTCATACATGGTTCGTGCTCCTTCAAGCCAGGGCTTTGCCGGCGTCTTTGATGGCAGCGCGAATCCGCTGATAGGTGCCGCAGCGGCAAATGTTGCCGCTCATGGCCGTGTCGATATCTGCATCCGTTGGGTTTTTCTTGGTGCGCAGCAGAGCGGTTGCACTCATGATCTGGCCGCTCTGGCAATAGCCACACTGTGGCACGTCATGCTTGATCCACGCGTCTTGCACCGCCTTGCCCACTTTGTCCGCAGCCATCGCCTCGATGGTGGTGATGCTCGCGCCTTCAGCCGCAGACACGGGCGTGATGCAGGAGCGGATCGGGTTGCCGTTCAGGTGCACGGTGCAGGCGCCGCACAGCGCCGCGCCGCAGCCGAATTTGGTGCCGGTGAGGTTAAGGTTGTCGCGCAGTGTCCAGAGAATCGGGGTGGCGGGATCGACATCGACCGTGACGGCCTTGCCGTTGAGCGTGAACTTTGCCATGGCGTGTTGTCCTTGTGAGAGAAGGAAACTTCGGTTTACTGCGCAGACCATACCGCGCAGCTTTTTATCGGAACGAGAGCGTACAGCACTGCAAATATCTTCACATTACAAATTTGTAATGCAGCCCTCCGATCACGTCACGCCGTACACAAACGACGCCTCAAGGCTGCAAGCGGATCAGTTTGCCGTCGCGCGCGTCAGTGACTATATACAAAAGCCCATCCAGCCCTTGCCGCACATCGCGCACACGGCCGATATCTTCCAGCAGCTTGCTCTCTTTGCTGAACTTGTTGCCGGCGAGTTCAACGCGGCTCACGTAGTTGAACTTGAGCGAGCCGATGAAGACGTTGCCTTTCCAGGCGGCGCCGTATTTGTCGCTGGTCAAGATCGCCATGCCTGATGGGGCGATAGAGGGCACCCAGGTTTTCACAGCGGGTTCGATGCCGGCGCGCTCGGTGCCCTCGCCAATCGTGGTGCCGGTGCCGTAGTTCTTGCCGAAGGTGATGGTGGGCCAGCCGTAGTTTTTGCCGGCCTGGCCGATGTTGAGTTCATCGCCGCCTTGCGGGCCGTGTTCGTGCGTCCATAGCGTGCCGTCGGGCGCAAGTGCGGCGCCCTGCATGTTGCGGTGGCCGTAGCT
>JBOFGW010000409.1:0-4408 GCA_051649325.1 Burkholderiaceae bacterium
AATGCAAAAACGGCCCTTTATGGGCCGTTTTTGCATTTTGCTGTTCCGTCGGCGGGAATCGAACCCGCGTCCCGCGGGGCGAGCGCGGGGTTTCGCAACGCATGCGTTGCGCCGCGTGAGCGGGTTGGCCATGCAAGGCCAACCCTCGATTCCCCCAACCGTCAGCGGGCGCAGACCGCACAGACGGTTGGTCTTCGAGCTTGTAGCGACCGTCGCAAATACGCTGCAAACACTGACAGCACAATTGATCTATACGGATGGGACCGTAGGCACAAACCTGAAAGGTACTACGCAATACCCATGCGCCTTTCCAAACAAAAATGCCTGAAAACTCGCATGAATGTTGCGTAAAGCTACTTCAACGCACGATCTTGAAATTAAATTCCGCCTTGCCCAGCTTGCCCCAGAGCCGCACCCAGATCGGCAGCAATTGCTCGGTGCCGCGCGCGGTGGTGATGTCGCCCAGGTCGATCGGGTCTTTCCAGCCGAAGCTTTTGAGCATGTCGATCGCTTGTGCTTTTGCGCTTGCATCGTTGCCGCTCACAAATACATCGCTGTCACCGGCAACCAGCGATGGGTTGACCATCACGCCGCAGAACATGGTGTTCAAGGTTTTAACCACATGCGTTTGCGGAAATTCGCGCTGAATCTGCTCCGCTAGCGAATCCGTGTTCACCACGCTCAGTGTGGGCGGCGCGTTTTCGTGGAATTGCAGCGGGTTGGAAATGTCGATCAGCACTTTGCCCTTGAGATTGTCCGCCCCAGCTGCGCGCAGTGCGGCCAGCGTGCCATCGCCCTTGGTGGCGTTGATGACGATGTCGCCAAACTTCGCGGCATCGGCAAAGCTGCCTTGCGATGCCTTGGCGCCATGTTTTGCAACGAATTCGGCCGCTTTGGCGTTGCCAGCGTCACGCGCACCCATTTTCACTTCATGACCCAGTGAAACCAATTTTGCGGCCAGTGTTTGGCCGACCATGCCGGTGCCCAGAACTGCGTATTTCATGGTGTTACTCCTTCAAAATCGTTGTCGATGCAGGCATTTTGGGTGCTTGCCAATAATTCTTCCAATCGATTCAATGTATTTGTATTATTTGTTTGGTGGATATAAATCACATCGATCTCAATCTGCTCAAAGTGCTGGATGCGCTGCTGCGCGAGCAGCATGTGAGCCGCGCCGCGCAGGCGCTGCATTTATCGCAGCCGGCTACCAGCGCTGCGCTGGGCCGTTTGCGCGAGGCGCTGGGCGATCCGCTGCTGGTGCGCACGGCGCGCGGCATGCAACCGACCGGCCGCGCAGTGGAGCTGGCGCCGCAGGTGCGGCAACTGCTTGCGAACATTCATCAGGTGCTGGCGGCGCCCGCGGCGTTTGACCCCAAGGTGGCCAGCGCAGTGTTTACCGTGGCGTCGACCGATTACTTGATCGAGCTGGCCAGCGCATCAGTCGCGCAGCAACTGCGCAGGCATGCGCCGCATGTGCGGTTGGCGTGGCGCACGATTTTTGCTGATGGCCTAGTAGCGCGCATGGAGCGCGGCGAGGTGGACATTGCCATCACCAGCCGCGCCCGCGCACCGGAGCAACTGCGCAGCCGGTCTTTGCTGACCGATTCTTTTGTAGGTATTGCGCGCAAGAACCACCCGCAGGCGCGCAAAGGCATGCTGCTGGATGCGTTTTGTCAGTTGCCGCACGTACTGGTGAGCCCTGGCGGCACCGACGTGTTTCATGGCGCAATGGATGATGCGCTTGAAAAGCGCGGCCTGTCGCGGCAAGTAGTGTTTTCTGTGCCGCAGTTTCGTTTTGCGGTGGATATTGTGCAGAGTACGGATGCAGTTGCGGTGTTTCCCGCCCGGTTGGCCGCGCAATTTGCCGGCCGCATCCGCCGCTTTGAGTTGCCTGTGGCGCCACCCAGCTTTGAGATTGTGATGGTGTGGCACGAACGCACGCACCGATCCGCGGCGCATCAATGGCTACGCGAGTTGTTGCGTGGCTGCGTGAATGCTTAATGCGTGGTGAATGCGGCTAATTCGGCAGCAGAAAAGGGCAATTTTGCGGCTATTTGAGGTGGTTACGCAATATCCATGCGCCTTTTCAGGAAAAAATGGCTGAAAAGGCGCATGGATATTACGTAGAGCCGTTTGAAATACTCAAAATGGTGTGCTGGAAGCGCAGAACACGCTGAAGAAACAGCTACTCAGCCGACGCTGGCGCCTTGCGTAGCTGAGGCCGATGCGGCTTTGGCCTTGGCGTAAAGCTCTCGCGCACCAGCTCCCAGGCCGACAATCTGCCGGCGACGGCGTGCGCAAACGCGGGGTCTGCGTCAAACAGCAGCATGGTGGGGGTGGAATCAATCACGCGTGCGCCGCCGGCGCGCAGCTTTTCAGCGCGTGTGGCTACGCTGGCAGTGCTTGCCTTGCGTGATCCGCAGTAGCGAAGAATGAATCGTTCCATAGCACACATTATCCCGCGTTTTGCCCCTACAACGCCAGCCCGATGCCTTGAAATTCCACCGGCAGTTGCAAGTCTTGCGCCGCTTTAAAGGCCAGTTGCACGATTGCATCGGCCCGCGCGGCGTTGCGTGGCATCTTGAGCACTTCTGCGTTGCCTGCCAGGCGCCGCGCGATCGCGCCGCACACGGCCGGGCAGGCCATCGAAGTGCCGTCAAACACCGCAAATAAATCTCCTGGCACAGTAGAAATGATGCCTAATCCCGGCCCTGCAAGGTCTACTTCGGGCCCGCGGTTAGAAAAAGCGGCTAAAAACCAGCCGTCTTTGCCCGCCGGGCGGGTTACATCGTCGCCCTGCGCGCTGCCGGGCGGCCAGGTGCCGCGTTTGCCTAGGGCGGAGACGCACACGGCAAGCGCGTGCTGGCCGGGAAAGGCCACCTCGCCGCCATCGTTGCCGGCGGCAATGATGCACACCACGCCTTTGGCGCGCGCGGCCTTGATGGCTTCGCTGGTCAGTGCATCGGCCGGGCCGCCGCCTAGGCTCAGGTTGAGCAGGTCGCAGCCATCAGAGACGGCCATATCAATCGCCTTGGCGATGGAAAAGTTGGATGCACCGTCTGAATTTTTGCCAAATACGCGGTAGGCGCGCAGCGTCACGCCCGCGGCCACACCGCGAAAGCGCGCAGTTTTGGAAGGCGGGTTGGTCATGCGCGTGGAATCGCCCGCGACGATGCCGCATACGTGCGTGCCGTGCTGGTCTGAATCTGAAAAGTCTTTGGCGTTCTCGCCTACTACCGTGTTGGCACCGCCCGCAATGGCCAGCGCGCTGTGTGGTCCGGCCCCGGTATCGATCACACCTACCGTCACACCTTTGCCATCAGCCGCGCCGCGCCGTGGGTAGGCGGCCACGCGTGAATCCGTAAACGCGAGGTCAATCGGAGTGACTTCTACCGCGCTGTTTGTGAGTGCGTGGTTGCGCTTAAGCAGCGGCCACGCGGAGTGGCTGGGGAACACGTACAGACGCTCCAGCGCTTTGGTTGCGGCCGGCAATCTGAGCGTCACTTCCCCGCGCGCGTTGGTCTTGCCGCTTGCGCCTACGCGCTCGACAAAATCCGTAAAGGCGATCACATCTGCGCCGCGCACCGGCGTATCGCTGCCTGCCAGCACCACTTTGATGGTGACACCCGTTGCCGCAGCGGTGGACTTGATCTGCCGGCGCACCCGCAGATCGGGTCGCCGATCCCAAGCCGGCTGGTAAAACACCTCCGGCACAATGCGCAGCCCCGGCTGCGTGCGCCGCAGCGCCAGCAAGGCAGGAGCAGACATGGAGACCAAACGCGGCCCGTCTTTGCCAATTGAATCCAGCACCGACATTTTGTACCGACCAAGGGTAGCCGCGGTGGCCGAGGGCTTCAGACTGTGCAAAAACCGCGTAGTTGATGCTGTTGTGAGCACGCTATCCGGTGTAAAGCCGCGGGTGGGCAGCAGAATAAAACGGTGGGTTGGTAGGCTGGCCATGGCTTACTCCAAATGGTTCTTCAAGGTTGGATGTGCTGCGATGCGATTGGTTGCAGCCAATTGCAATTCAACGCAATGCGATGCGCGGGCGTAGCACCGCTAAACTTGCGTATCTCTTACAGAAAAGTACTCCATGAGCGCCGTTGCTACCGATGCACCTGCATCCACAGTTCCTTCAATTCCAGGCCCAGATTACATCCGCGCGCTGGCGCCGTATGTGGGCGGCAAACCCATCGAAGAAACCGCGCGCGAATACGGGCTAGATCCGGCCAAGATCGTCAAGCTGGCAAGCAACGAAAATCCACTCGGCATGCCGCAAAGTGCGCGGGATGCGATGGCGCGCGCCGCGCAGGACTTGGGCCGCTACCCGGATGACAATGCGTTTGATTTGAAGGCCGCGCTGTCTGCCAAGCTGGCCGTACCCGCGGGCTGGATTACCCTGGGCAGC
>JBOFGW010000410.1:0-18378 GCA_051649325.1 Burkholderiaceae bacterium
CGCTGTGGCTGGTGCCGATGGTGGGGCCAATCGTGCCGATTGTGTTGTTGGGCTGGGCCACGGCCAAGGTGTTTGCCTATGATGCGCTGGCAGAGCATGCGGATGCGCAAGAAAGCGCGGCGATCCGGCAGGCGCAGCGCTGGCCGCTGTTTGGTCTTGGCGTGATTCTCGCCATGTTTAGTTCTGTACCCACGCTGCTGTGGCTGGGCGGCGCGCTGGTGGTCTTGATGCTGCCGGTCATGGCGCTTTTGTCTGTATGGCTGTACGGCGCTGTGTTTGTGCTGTCGGGCCTGGCGTTCGCACACTTTTGTCTGGCTGAGCTTGCGCGGTTGCGCAGCCAGGCCACGATTCAATCGCAAGAGCAGTCTCTACTAGAAGGCGCGCAGCAGGCTATATGACTTCACCCACAAAAACATTTGGCCTGATCATCATCGGCGATGAAATTTTGAGCGGCAAGCGGCAAGACGGCCACTTCGCCAAGGTGCGCGAGATTCTTGCCGCGCGAGGCCTGCAGCTTTCGTGGGTGCAATATCTTGGCGATGACCGGGCGCGCTGCGAGGCAGTGCTGCGCCAAACGTTTGCCAGTGACGATGTGGTCTTTTGCTGCGGCGGCATTGGTGCCACGCCGGATGATCACACACGCCAATCGGCCGCTGCTGCGCTGGGCTTGCCGCTTGAGCTGCATCCCGAAGCCGCGCGTTTGATCACCGAGCGCGCTGCGGAGATGCTGCGCGCCAAAGATCCCAATGCCGATGTGTCCCGCATCAGCATGGACACGCCAGAGCAGCGCCAGCGTTTGAAGATGGGTGAGTTTGCTGCTGGGGCGCGCATCATCCCAAATCCGTACAACAAAATCCCTGGGTTCAACTTGGCGCAGCATTGGTTTGTGCCTGGCTTTCCGGTAATGGCGCACCCGATGATTGAGTGGGTGCTGGACACGCACTACGTCAGTGAATTTCACCGTGAAGCGCGCGGCGAGCGCAGCTTTTGGGTGTATGAAATGCCTGAGTCGCGCGTCACGCCGTTGATGGAAGATGTGGAGGCCGCGCACCAAGGCATCAAGGTGTTTTCATTGCCCAGTGTTGGTGCGGATAAGCGTGCGCGCTACATCGAGCTGGGTGTCAAAGGTTCGGTTGCCGAGCTTGATGCTGCGTTTGCGCGGTTGCATAGTGGCACACAGCTGCTGTGCGATGCACATGGCGGCTACATTGAGCTGGCAGCGCCACAGTAGGGCACCAGAATGCGCAAATCAGGCTGCGCAGTCGTTTTGTGAGATAGGTGTTGGAAAAAAAACCCCGAAACCTTGCGATTTCGGGGCGTAATGCATCTCTAGGAGGAGACGCAGGAGACACCTTGCGGCGTGTCGCGTTTATGAATCGTGCCGCGACGACACCTGTTCTGTACTGTTCCTAGCTGCGCTTAAGCGCGCTTGCGCTTGGGAACGATAGAAACAACGCTGGGCGATGCGGTTTCTTTGGCAACGCTGTTCATCCATTGCTCGCTGGTGGCAAAGAACTGCTTTTGCATCTGGCCAGCAACACCAAACGCTTGCTCGTACCATGCCATGTTCTGCGCCATTGCAGCCTTCATGTTTTTGAGCATTGGTTCTGTTTGAGCAGGAAGCATGCCAGCCAGCTCGTCAGTGATCGCATCAGCGCGCTTGGCCATGGTCTTCACCGCGGCGTAAGAGGTGTCGGCCAGCGCATCAGCGGTTTCTTGTGCCAATTGCAGCGAGGTCTTGCCATACTTGATCGCTTTGGAAGCAACTGGCGCCATTTTCTCGGCGGGGTTCACAAAGCCAATTTCAGGCGTCCAACCTTCGGTAGTTTTTACTGCAGCGGCTACATCTGCAAAGCCGTCTTTAGCGGCAGCGACAGACAGTTCGGAATACTTGGTTGCGCTTTCTACCAGAGTAGAAAAGGCTTGCGCGCTTGCAGACATTGCTTCTTGCTGGGCGGCTTTAACTTGATTGAGTACTTGCAGCATGAGAGACCCCTCCAGTGGGACAGTATGGCGGCTGTTTCCAGGAATTGGTGCGCCGCAACAAATTCAGTGTAAGGGCTGAGAATGACAATTTCAAGAATTTTTTGTGGCGTCGCAGCAAGAATCTAGAGCCAGGCCTCTAAGGCGCCCATTTAAGCGATTTGGCATAGGTTTTATTGCCTCTACGCAATATTCATGCGGGTTTTGAGGCAAAAATTCCTGAAAAAGCGCATGAATACTGCGTAGTCATATGTAAAGTCTTGCATAGGTTACCGCACTAAGCTGGTGCCGCTCGCACTACAAGGTTGCGGCGACTCTCCCAGTAGGCAAGCTGTTTCGCCGGCGCTGAATCAAACTTTGCACGCTTAGGCAACCCCTAGGCGGCGCAGGTTGACAGTGCATATTCGACCGCGTGTGCGATACCGCTGCTTGTTTTGATAAATCGGTCCGCGTGCATGCGCACGCGAATCGCAGCCATGCCTGCCAACAGTAGCCTCGATTAGGTACGCGTATTTTCGTGACCTCAGCGGGATCGCTTTTTGCATCATCTCGTCACCAAGCTATGGCAAAAAGATGCTGAGGTGAGCGCTCTTTGCATTGCGCTTGCATCGACGAAACACTGAGGGGTTTTGATGAATATCACGGTATTTGGCGCAGGATATGTGGGTCTAGTCGCTGGCGCTTGCTGGGCCGATCTGGGTAATGATGTCTTGTGTGTGGATACGGATGCAGCCAAGGTTGCCCAGCTCAGCAAAGGCTTGTCATTGCCTGCTGAACCTGAGTTGCAAGGCCTGGTTGAGCGCAACCTAAGCGCTGGGCGGCTACGTTTCACAAGCGATTTGCGTGAAGGTGTTGACGCGTCTGACCTGATCTTTATCGCGGTGGGAACGCCGCGATTAGCTGGAGGCGGGGCGGATGTCTCCGCAATCATGAATGTTGCGCGCGCTGTTGGCCGCTATGCGACCCGCGCAAAAATAGTGATTCAAAAATCTACTGCGCCGGTGGGCACTACACGCGAGGTTTTGCGTGTTTGCTCACAGGAACTGCGTGAGCGCGGCGTGCAGCTGGATATACGCGTTGGTTGTAACCCAGAGTTTCTCAAGCAGGGTTCAGCAGTCAAAGATTTCAGCCGGCCACAACGCATTGTGGTGGGTGTGCAATTGCCGGACATGCTGCAGGTTCTACGCGATGTGTACGAGCCGTTTCAGCGTAACCGCGATCGCATGATGGTAATGGACATTGAGTCTGCAGAATTAACCAAGTACGCATCTAATGCCATGCTTGCCGCGCGAATTTCCTTCATGAACGAGATTGCGCGTATCTGTGAACATGTGGGTGCAGATGTGGACTTGATCCGCCGCGGCATGGGCGCAGACCCGCGG
The DNA here is from genome assembly GCA_051649325.1 of Burkholderiaceae bacterium. Classification (GTDB taxonomy): domain Bacteria; phylum Pseudomonadota; class Gammaproteobacteria; order Burkholderiales; family Burkholderiaceae_C; genus JBJOQV01. The sequence goes on from JBOFGW010000410.1 coordinate 3,366, forward strand.
ATTGGTGGTGATTATCTCTACGCCGGGCTTGGCTACGGTGGCAGCTGCCTGCCTAAAGACATCAGTGCCTTGCAGTGGGTGGCATCGCGCTTTGGTGAGGCTACGCCGCAGCTTGCCGCAATCGAACAAGTGAATACAACGCAGCTGACCCGCTTTCTGGACAAGATCAAATCGCACTTTAATGGCCGGCTCGCTGGCAAAAAGATTGCGGTGTGGGGTTTTGCGTTTAAGGGCGGAACCGACGACTTGCGCGACTCGCCAGGCAAGATGTTGATTGATGCATTGATCGCAGAGGGCGCTGTGCTACATGCCTATGATCCTCTGGCTTTGCTGCGCATCAATGATGGATCAACCCCGCAATTGATTGCCGCGAGCAACGCCTATGGCGCACTTGATGGTTGCGAAGCGCTGGTGATCACGACGGATGCGAGCGAATTCAAAAGCCCGAACTTTGAAGAAATCAGGCGGCGGCTTGCAAAACCCGTGATCTTCGATGGAAAGAACCTCTATCGCTTGGAGAAGATGTGTGATGAAGGCTTTACCTATATCTCAATTGGTAGGCCGCCACTGCAACGCGGTCAAATTGCACTGAAAGAAGTGTGTTCTGAGATGCTGCCGATTGAGAATACCCGGGACGATGCTCGCGCAGCTTGAGCTGCAAGCGCGCGATCTCGCAGATGTCATACCGGCCGTAGCCGGTTGGCCACAATGTAGTCACCCACAGCGCGCCCCTGCGCGAGCCCGTCGTACACCGCTTTAGGAAAGTGAAAGCCGACATAAATCCGCGATTCCGCGTTTTCTTTGGCGGCATGCGAAAAGCCGCGAAAAGCGCGCGGTTGGCCTGCGAGCGTCGGGCTTGATACGGTGAAAGGATTTCCATCCAGTTCACCGGGCAGCGCGGCCGGGGTTTTGGTCCCCGCACCAAATATGGTGATCAATGCCGACTCTGCAGCACCACCGGCGACCGCGTGCGCCGAGGGATAGTCCGGCGTGGGCGGCGTTGCCCCTGCCAGTTGCTCCCATGCGGCGTCAGGCGCGGTTGCTGCGTTGCCATCGGTATCAGCAGCGCGAATTGCGGTGATCGGTCGCCAGAACGAAAGCGCATACTTTGCTTTCAGGCACGCAATCAATCCGTCCGCAAGGCTTAAATGCATCAGCGCGTACATGCGTGCCTGATCCCAACCATTGAGCTGCCGCGCTGCTGCAACAGTTGACGCAATACGGCTCCAGCCTGGAGGCGAGTTCTCCAACCAGAAATTGGCGATTGAAGTTTGATCTGCTGAGCGCGTACTGCTGCGACCACCGATTTCAAACACTTTGCGAAAGTCCTCCGCGTAGTCCGCGGTCGCAAGAGGGTACGGGCCGGGTATCGTCGCGTTGAACTGCTCTGCATTCAGAATTGCAAATGGCCGGACATCGCCCCATTTCACATCAACGGGTGCCCCGGAGTTTGGTGTTGCCTGATAAGCGCCGGGTGCGTTTGAAGGCACAAAAGTGGTTTGAGATTCAGCCGCGCCATCGTTGGCGCGCGCGGCAAGAATCGCCTGTGCGGCTTGCCGGCCTGCGGCAATGCCATTGTCTTTACTGGTACCCGCCGCGATCGCGTTCAATGCCTGCGTGTATCGGGTTTCAACAGAAGATGCTTGCCCAGGCAGCATGACAGTCAAAACTTCCCTTGCTGCAGCTGCGACGGCTGCATCTGGATTTGCGGTCGCGGAGCGAAAGTCAGCAAGATAGGGCTGATAGCGACGATCAATCGCATTGAGCGCATCGTGGATCGCGGCAAAGTAAACAGCATAAATACGCGATTCTCCGGTCGAATACAGACTGACTCCTGCCGCTTTTGCCTGTGCGCAGGTTTCTTCCAGTGCGCTGCTCCATTGTGCGACCGCAGCCGTATCCAACCGTCCCGCGGGCGGCGGACTGGGCGCGGCAGCGGGTGGGGGTGCTGGTGAATCACTTGAACCTCCGCCGCCTCCGCAGCCCACCAAACTACCCAATGCAATACTCGAACCCGTGGCAATGATTAAGCGTCGGCGATGCATATCTAAAGTTCTCCTAATGAATTGATCGCTTGCGCTAGACCATGAAATTCATGGTTGGAGCGCTAGGATTACCGGCTGGCTTCGATTGGATTGAGCTGGTACAAGCGACGCAAAGACCGGCGAAACGGCTCTGGCCCAAATCGTTGCTGAGCGTCCAGCCGCGCAGCGATGCCCAGGCGCTTACGCAGGGCATCGTCTGCAAGGAGCAGCCGAACATACTCGAGAATTTCAGCGTCGTTCTTCGCAACAAACCCTGTTTCGCCGTGCCGGATTGCATCTCTATTACCTACGACATCGGTCACTACGCAAGGCAACCCTGCGGCCATGGCTTGCAACACGGAAAGCGGCATTCCTTCCCAGCGCGATGTCTGCACATAAACCGATGCCGTAGAAAGCCAATGCTTAACTTCCTCGCTGCCAACCCAGCCCGTTACTTTGACGCATGCGGCTTTGAGCAGGTCTTCACGTGCCGCCTCACCAGATCCGACCCATACAAACTGAACTGGCGACTCCTCGATTTGAAATTTGAGTGAAAGCTCGGCAAAACGCTCTGGCGCTTTCTGCTCGCATGCACGTCCGATCGAAATGACTGTCGGTTGAGATGTTTCCGTACGGTGAAGCGCGAAAAAATCCTCACTCACTGGGTTCTCCAGGATGAACGCAGCGCGGCGAGTCAGGCGCTCCAGCAGTGCCGCTTCGCTCTTTCCACAACCCACTGGCGTGTGATGCACGAAGCCAGCTGCCTTCTCAAGCACGTAATACACCGCGCTGGAGATCAGCCGCCTGCCGTTTAGAAAAGACAAACCGTGAGGGGAGTAGTAGCAGGCCGGCCGCTCTTTAAGCATGGCTAGTACAAAGCGTCCAGCAAAGCCAGCTTTCGATGAATGAAAGTGCACTGCGACGGGAAGTTGGTCGCGCACAACCGTGCTCAGTTGCGCACGTAAGCCCATAACGAAACGCACATGGTTACCCGATGCAGGCGGCAGTTCCACCAGATGTACGCTGCGGGGAAACAACGTGGCAACCTCTGCAGGCGAGTCTGGGCGTCTGGCATATACAAGGGTCTGCTGTACACCCATCTTGCTGAGTTCTCTCGTGATGTGGATGAGGAACCCCAGCGTGCCACCGGCAAGGCATTCTGTAACGTGCACGATATGCGGTGCGCGGTTTTCTGTCAGTGCTTGTGAATTAGCGTAGCTAGATGGCAGAACGGATGTAGAAGTGCGCTGCATGGTCAATTCTCAGGAGCAAAAGCTGCGCGCTCAAACAGCCGCGACAGCAAGATGCGCGCGTTTTCTTGCCACGAGTAACGGGCAAGTTGCGCAGACATCCGTCCGGCCTGGGTGTCACGCAATCCGGGCTCTTGCACAATCCGCCTGAGTAAAGCGACAAGGCTTGCTGGCTCGTGTGGGTCGAAATACATCGCAGCGTCACCGCACACCTCGGGAATTGAGGCAGCCCGAGCGGCAATCACAGGGCAACCGTTACCCATTGCCTCGATCGCTGGCAGTCCGAATCCTTCGTAGATCGACGGAAAGATGAACCACGCCGCGTGTTTATATAGATGCCCCAACTCTTCATCAGTGACAAAACCGAGCATGCGCAAGTGTTTTCCTTGCGCATCTGCGTGCTTGAAGATGCCGATATCACTGGCTCCCGCTACCGCGATTGTCATGGGAAACTCATGCGCGATCTGCAGCGCGCGATCAATGACGTCAAAGTTCTTGTTGGGTTTGCGGCTTCCTACTGCAAGCAGATATTGCCCAGGTTTTAAGTCAAACTTATGTAGTGTCGACAATCCATCGCCTGAAGCGACGCTGTGTTGCCAACCCTCCAGGCCGACGAGCGCATTACTGATTCCAAAATGATGCTCAAGTTCCCGACGCGAAAAATCCGACACAGTCATGATTGTGTCTACCCGGCCTTTAAGAAGAGCTACGAGCGACTGGTGTATCAGGCGATACTTCCACGTGAAGCTTGAAGGCGATGCGGCCACGGTCGCATCATGAATAGTGATCATCTGCCTTTTTTTCAGCAGCGGTCCCGAGTAGTTGAAATTCACTAGATAGGAGTGCCGCGCAAACCATGGCAGCGTGATCTGCTCCCATAGATGCCCTTTCAAGAAGGGTAATACCCGCACCTGAATGTGGTGCAGTTTTGGCGGGTTCGCATCTTCCGGCACAGCCAAAAATGCCTGCACTTCAGGCAAGTCAGAGCGACGCTGTGCAAGCAGCTCATCAATCGCAATAAGCGTTTCTCGCGCGTAGCGCTGCACTCCGGTTTGAATCTGACTGAGAAACCTTCCGTTAAAAACAACGCGCACCATAGAAGACTGATAAGAGTGATACTTGGAATCAGTCAACGCGCACCATTCCTTGACAGCACAACCTGAATGGTCTTCAGCAGAATGAAGAAATCCAGAAAAAGTGACTGATGCTCAATGTAGTGTCGGTCAAGCAGTACTCGACGCGTGTAGGTTGTGTTGTTACGTCCGCTGACTTGCCACAATCCAGTCATGCCGGGCTTTACAGAAAGATAATGGCCCTTGACTGCACCATAGCGAGTCAGTTCCGGCACGACAATGGGGCGCGGGCCAACCAGATTCATGTCGCCCCTTAAAACATTAAACAGTTGCGGCAACTCGTCCAAACTGGTGCGGCGCAATAGATGCCCAATTGGGGTGATACGTGGATCATTGGATAGTTTTTGATCTCGCGCCCATTCGGCGCGTGCAACCGCATCCTGCTCTAACAGACGCTTCAGCGCTGCATCTGAATCGCGCACCATCGAGCGGAACTTGAGGCACCGAAATAGTTTGCCGTGCTGACCCAGACGATAGTGCGCGTAGATGATGGGTGCACCATCTACGCGCCATATGCGCCACGCAATGAAGATCATTAATGGTGCGAACAGCAGGATAAGTACAGCTGCAAGCAGTCGATTCAGTGCTCCATAGGTAAGCATTGCCGCAATAACGAGAAAGCGCGGTGTACTCACCTTGGACGCCAGATTCTTTGTGTTCAGCAGCATGGTTAAACTCCTCATAAATCAATTGCTTCACTGCAGCAAAATGTAGGCCAGTTCGATGATGTTTCGTTTACAAACTGTGTTTTTTACCTAGGAAAAATGCCCTTTTCATCATTCGATATTTCATGATGCAAAGCACCATAAATAGGTGTACCGCATCAAGGTGAGGGTCTGTCGCCGAATGAGGGATACTTCCAACGGTTTTGCGGCGAGCAATTGAGATCTATTCATCGAACTGCCCGCATCTTGGTTGTGGCAGCTAAATTGCGCGTGTAGGTTGCCTAAGAAAGAGAAGTGACAGTGATGTTTTTGCGTAAAGAGCCTGCGAGCTCGTTCCGTTCGTTTGTTTTGGTGAGTCTCGCTTGTTGTCTGCAAGCGTGTGGGGGAGATGGGTCACCAGCCAATGCACAAGACGCGCTTGGCCAAGCGCCAACTCCGGGCCCGGTCGCAGTCGCAACGCCAAATCCGCGGCCAACAACGTCTTCTGGATGCGATTCCTTGCCTTCTGTGCCGGTGCCGCCGGCACAAGCGCGAAAGGTCACGGACTTTGGTGCCAAGCCAGATGACGGTGTTGACGACACTGATGCGATTCAGCGTGCTGTCGATGCACTCAAACCAGGGGAATGGTTGGTGTTTCCCAAGGGTGTGCTCAATCACAGCAAGAGCATTTGGGTACGTACGCCTGGGGTTACGCTGTGGGCCAGCGATAGCCGGTTGCATGCAACAAATCCGCGCGATCAAGCGGTGATCCTCGCTGCAGACGGAGCCAGCATCTACGGCTTTACTTTATCTGCAGTGACAAATCAAAGAGGTCATGCGCCGTGGGAGTCTCGTATCGCGGTGTTTTCAAAAGTTGAAGCGACCGAGCCACTGAAAGACAACGTCGTTCGAGGTAATCGCATCATCGCTGCGGGAGCGCCGGGAACGCCCGAGGCAAACAGCGCTACCTCAGCTGGGATTTTTGTCTATCGCGCCAAACGCTTTCTAGTTGCGGAAAATACTGTTCAGCGGTCTCTGGCAGACGGCATTCACGTCACGGGCGGTGCTTCAGACGGGCGCGTAGTCGCCAACGTTGTGCGCGAGACTGGCGATGACATGATTGCAGTGGTTTCTTACTTGGGTAAGGGTGATTGGACCAGTGAGTCGGCGCAGAGCGTGTCGGATGATCTGGTATCGCGTAAACAACTGAATCTTGTCAGCAACGTATTGATCAGCCGCAACGATGTGTCGGGGCAGTATTGGGGTAGAGGAATCAGCGTTGTAGGCGGTAGAGATATCAGTATTAGAAACAATGTAATTGAGCGCGCCACCATGGCGGCTGGTGTTTATCTGGCTCGCGAAGTTGGGTACATGACATTTGGATTGAAAAATGTTCTGGTAGAGGGCAATACGATTCGCCAAGTGCAAACAACAGCGCCTGCATATTTGCCGGCAGGATTCACTACCCCAGCGAAAACGCGGCATGGCGCTGTAGAGATCTATTCCCAGATATTTGATGATGAACGCTCCATTGGTACGCTAGCCACTGAGCTTTCAATACAGGATCTTGCAGTCCGCGACAACGTGATTGAGGATACTCTGGCCGACGCTGTTCGTATTGGGCAAGGCGTGGGAAAATTGTCCACGCTGACGGCAGGCAATCAATCTAACCAGCAATCGAGCAGAGCCTATTCTGGCTGGAAAATAGATAGCCTTGCGATCAAAAGTAACCGGATGCAAAGGGTCAACGGGCGGGCGATAAAGATCTTCAGTGACCCGGAATTAGCGCTTACCCCTGCTGTGTTCTGTGCTGCGAACACGACAGCTGGCGCTGCCGTAGACCAAAGTGCTTGCACCGCGACGGCCGAAGTGCAGGTGACCGGTGCGAGAGTAAGTTGCGCGAACTAGCTGTGGGTTTAGATCAAAGGGTGTCGTTAAAGAGTCTGCGAAACAAGCTCTATTTCCCGTTGCCAGGTTTCTCTATCCAGTACTTACCAAGCTCTAGCGCAAATGCGTGAGGCATAAAGCGTTCGAACCCGGCACCCGGGTAATGAGTGAGCTCACCAACAAAGAGCCGTTTACCAAGTACATAGAAATCTACCCGCAGAAACTCAAACGGCCGTGCAAGTTCTTCCGCAATTTCGATCATGGCCGATAGAGGTGCGGGACGTGTGTCTTGCGCGTGATTCTCAAGGGTTAAACGCACTGGCAACAGCTGCCAGTCGGTTGAATACAGATTGCGGGTGTGAGCGGAAAATCTACCTCTGTCTACTTGAATAAAGCGCAGTTTCCCCCCGATGACATAGGCTTTGTAGTCTGCAGGAACTTCTCCAGACGCATCCAAAAGCATATGCTCTGCGATGATTTTCCTCTGTAACCCCGCATAGCACCACTCTCGATGCAAACGGGAATAGTCGCGGCGCTGCCACCTGCGTAAGGTTGCGAGAATATGGTTCGCGTTCAAATCACGATGCGAACGCAGTAACAGAACCATGCCACTGCTGGCGCTGGCTTTTAAGACGCTCGGGCAGGGGAGCATCTCGATGGGTACTTCTTGCGGGCTATTCCAGACGCCGATTAGAGGAACGAGAAAATCCTTGCCGATTCTCTTTTCTAGATAATCGCGAAGCGCAACTTTATCGGCTGTGAGTTGAAGCAGCGGATCACGGCAAGTCAACATGTACGCATGAATGCGTTCATTGAACGTTCGTGGCACGTCATAGTCCGGCCATTCTCCGAAGTAAGCTCGATATCCAAGACTTAGATAGAGACGGTCAGACGCGATGGTCAGCAGTTTGCGCGCCAGCGTCAGATGCGGCCTAGCGTGTCGTGCGCGTTCAAATGCATCTAGGAGCTTTCCGCGCAGTGCTGCGTGCATGCTTGGGCGTTGCTGCGCTGGTGACGGACTATCTAGCTGCCAGTTCAACAGAACCGGCTGAGTGGAAGTAGACCGAGAAGGTTCAATAGACAATTTGCGCTCCCCGATGCGGTGATAAACCTAGGCGCTCTCGGCGAGAAAAGCGGGTGGCCAGCAGGATCAGCACCATGCCTGCGACACAAGGAATTAAGCGAGGATTAGACAGATAATTGAATCGTAATAACTCAATGATGAAAAGAAAGAAGATTGGATAGAACAGTACCCCCGCCAACTGCCGATGGACAAAAGCCTTCCATGTAACGCCGATCAAGAATCCGACAGACAGAAAGTAGACGGCAGAGCCGAAAAAACCAAGATCGAACACGATAGGAAAAATTCCGGATGGATTATTCAACTCAGGGCGACCGTAGTTCAGCAAAAAAGCTTCATAAGCAGGTTTCGCATCACCAAGGCTGTTGACCAAGATAGGGCCGGCACCTGGCAGCGCGTAGGCCCATTCCAAGACATATGCCCCTGAATACATTGGCCAGCCCTGACTTTGCGCCAGCAAGCCAATGCCGTTGTTGGACGCAGTCGCGTAGTACGCCAGCAAGCGGTCAAGCGAAAATCCCCAAATGGATGAGTAGATATCGCGGTAAAAATCCCAAGATCGAAAGTATTCTGTTCCTGTGAATGCTAGATACAAGACCAGTGGGGACAGCAGTGGCAGGACTGCAACCAAACGGAAGGTGTAGCTCGAGCGAAATCGAACATACGCAAGATTCGCAATCAGGAACACCACAGTGATTTCAATGATCGCCAAGCGCTCAGACCAAAGAAGCACTCGGGCTGCTGCCAACAGAAAAAGTGCGATCAAGCCTGCGGTCTCCCACCATCTAAGCAATGAAGGCGACTGATGCCGGCGAACCGCGTACGCGAGCGCGTAGGCTACCGCGCACTGCGTGAGTGTGGTAACGCCCGGTTTTGTTGAGACAACATCACGGAGGTTTGCACGCTCACCGCTAATGATTTCGACGATCCAATGGGGGTTTAATGCGACCCGATAGAACCACATCGCATAGGCAAACAGGCTGGCAGCGAGCAGCAGCAGCATCACCCATGCGGGGATAAAGTCATCGGAGTTCTTGCGTCCGCCGGTTGTTGTGGCTGCACAGAAACTTCCCATCGCGGCGCCGATACCTAGTGCCAAGATCAGCACAGATCCCCACCAGAAATACGGACTTGGAATATATGTGTTGGGTACAGCCTTATCAAATTCAAAGACAAGAAAACTGAGATAAATCGGCAGCAACATCAAAAGAATCAGCAGATGTGGACGCAGCCACCAGACCTGCGTAGCGGCGATGCCGAATTGCGGTCTATATAAGGGCTGCGTCATGATTGCCGGTTCTATTTGAAAGAAAGCCGACGCAGCACTGACCGGACAGCGCCTGAGTTATTGCTGGGCGCCATCGCCGCTACCAACGCCCTGGGCGCGGTAGACATGACTGCAACCCAGAGCAACATGGCAAAACGCTCGATTGTCCGATAGCCAGGCCAAGAGGAAAGCGCTTGTGCCTGCAGACGAATGAGCTTGAGCGGGCTGTCGGTTTGATATGGATGCTCGCCCGGAAACAAACGCATCGACAGAACGCGATTGCGGATACTCCATGGCAACGGCAATTCCGGCGTTTCAATCTGAATGCCGCCGTTCTCCCGCAATAAGCGAACCATCGCACCGAAGCGGTCATCTTCGCTTTTTAAACCGTCAGCCAAGGATAGATTCATGTTTCCCAGCAAGCCAATTTTTTGATTGGACTTCTTGTGCAGCCGGTAGTACCCAAGTGTTTCGTCGAGACTGACAATCTCGCCATGAAAGGCGCTGGCAATGAATGGGACGGTATCAGAAGCGCGCCTCCATTGAGTGGCCGGCATAGGAAAGTACCGCGCGATTGCACTGCGGCGGTAAAAGTTTCCGCTGGCCGGTGGTCCTGCGTAGTGCCCGAATTTTCTGACAATCGGTTCGACATTTCCTGAATGCATCAGATAAGGAACAAAACCGCCCAGCGGCGCGCCGCTATCGCTAATCGTGGCCAGGCGAAACTGCACTTTGCTCGTGTTGTCGCGAACGGCGGCTACGCACCGTTCGATAGCGGTTGGAGCAAGAACATCGTCGGAATCAAGAAAGAGGACAAACTCGCCTGTGCACAGTTCAAAGCCGTGGTTATAGGCGGCGCCCTGGCCACCATTGATTGTCTGCACTGAACGCACACGGGGGCCAAAAGCTTGGATGAGATCCCAGGAACGATCTGTTGATCCATCATCGACGACGATGATTTCAAGGTCGGGATGTGTCTGCGCAAGGCAGGACTCAATGGCTTGCCCGATATATCTTTCGTAGTTGTAGTTGTTGATCGCGATCGATACGCGCATAGTCAAGCTGCACCTTTCATATCTACGGCACGTGGGCGGGAAAAATACACGGCTATCAACAAAAGCCAACTGGCGACCAAACCGCAAGCAAGGCCGATTGGACCTGCAAAAGCACCAAAAGAACCGAACCACATGAGCTGCACTGCCAGCGCAACTGCGCATGCAACGCCCCAACGCACCGCGAGCAGTACTGGCCTATTTGCTGCAGAAATGGCGAGCGCAACCACCTGATCGGCAAAGAAAAGCACACCAAACGCGGCACCTGCAACCAGATACGAATAACCTTGCGTGTAATCAGTACCGAAAATCAACGCGAGAGCCGGTTTGCCAAGCCAAATAGTTGCAAGCAAGCCGGCAACACCTAGTCCGGCAAGTGCCAACGAAACTCGTGCGTATTGACGCAGCGGACCCGGCTTCGCAAGCTGCGCGTACAAAAATGCTGGCCCCAGAGATATCGCTGCAATGGTCGCAACTTGCAGCCACACCTCAACCAGTTGCATTGACGTGGCGTAGATACCAAAATCATGCGCCGGCATCAATTCCGCCATGACCAATCGGTCCATGCGCAAAAACAGATGGCTTAACCAGAGTCCGGCGAGAAAGCGCACACCAAATTTGAAGTACATCTGCACACGCTTTTCGCTTACAGCACGCTTCATTGCGGCAAATGATGCTACTGGTTTAAGGCTGCGAGACAGCAACAGCGCTGAGAGCAGGCTCTCCAGCAGCCAAGCCAGCGCAAGTATCCAAACTGGCGCTTTCAGGGCAATAGCCAAAATAACCGCGATTGCCCGCGCAATCAGTCCTGCGCAGCGGCTAATGACCTGCGCGCGGTTTTCGTTGCGAGATTGCCAGTAGGAGGCAATGGCGAAGAAGGGCTCAATCAATGGAACGCAAAGCAGCAGTAGCAACGTAGCGAAAAGCCGTTCAGGCTCTTGCACTGTGAACAATACGTAGGCTGCGACGATCATGCTCGCCAAAAAACTGCCAACCACGCGAACCAGGAAGACGTTGGAGACGATTGCCAATTGCCCGCGCGATTGGCGGCACAGGCGCGGAAGGATTGCAGCTGCGCTGCACACCTGCGCCAGTCCCAGTGCAGTTTGCAGCAGCGCCGCGGCATACGCGAAATGACCGGACGCTGCCGGCCCGTAAGTGCGAGCAATCAAGCCGAACACAAACAGACCAACCAGAATAGCGACAATCTTATCTGCGGTTAACCAGACGAAGTTTTGCAAAGCAGCTGACCGGCCCGTGGCGATGGCAGAGGACTGGCTTCCCAATTTCGTCAACGGGACAGCCGTGCCTGCCATTGCCATGTTCTTATCGATCGCTGTTTTGCCGCTCATGAATATGCGATGTGCGCTTGTCTGTGCAGAATATATTCAAGCGGCCTGCAAGATCGGCTCTGAAACCGAGCGGATCGCATGATGACCGTATTCGCCAATATCTGCGTGGCGCATACCCAGAACGACGGTTGCCTCCCAGAAACCACGCTTGCTGCCACAATCAAATCTGCGTCCGCTATACCGGTGCGCAAAGACTGGACGGCTTCGCATCAATGCAGCAATTGCGTCGGTAAGCTGGATTTCCCCGCCCGCGCCACGCTCTATGTGCCGTAGCTCATCAAAAATTGATGGCTCGAGAACATAGCGCCCAACAACACCCAGCGTGGAAGGTGCCACGCTGGGCGCAGGTTTTTCCACAATGGTATTTACACTGGACGTCAGGCTGTTGATTTGCGTAACGGCAACAATTCCGTATTTATCCGTGTCTTCGCGCGGAACGTCTTCAACACCGATCACGCTGCCTTGATGCAGGTGAAACTCATCGATCAATTGTTTGGTGACTGACACTTCGGCGTCAATCAGATCGTCGGCCAGCAGCACTGCAAATGGCTCGTTGCCGATTGCCGGTGCGGCGCACAATACGGCATGACCAAGGCCCAGCGCGGCAGGTTGGCGGATGTACATGCAGGTCACGCCTTTAGGCAGGATTCCACGCACGGTACGCAGAAGGTCTAGCTTATTTTTCTGGGCAAGTTCTGCCTCAAGCTCCGGCGCAGAGTCAAAATGGTCTTCAATTGCGCGTTTGTGCCGGCCTGTGACAAAGACAAGTTCAGTAATGCCGGCGGCAACGGCTTCTTCAACCGCATACTGAATCAGTGGTTTATCAACCACTGGCAGCATTTCCTTGGGCATTGCCTTAGTGGCTGGAAGAAAACGGGTACCAAGACCCGCAACCGGGAACACAGCTTTTTTGACTTTCATGACAACCTCCGGTAGTGATGGTGCAAGTCGCTGCAGCGTGCCAACGATTTGCCGGTTTGTGTAACAGCATGCCCTTGTGGTTATTGGTTACCGGGCTACACAGGTCTCCCTACTGGTACTTCTGACGTGTCGCGCTTAATTCCGTTCCAATCCAAAGTAGTGGTCATACCGAACCGTGCCTAGCCGACCCCGCTTGACACCGTTGAACAACAGGGCGCGCACCTGGCCGCCAACGCTTTCGATTCGGCGCACGGCATCCTGTACCTCGCGTGAGGTGGAGTGCTCCGAACGTGTGACCAAGTAGGTCATGACCGGCGCCTGCATGATGGCAAGTGCATCGCCCACTGGAAGAATGGGCGTACCGTCGATAATCACAAAATCGTATTGCCGGCCAACCTTTTCAAGCAGATCAGGCATTGCAGCTGACGACAATAAGTCGCATGGATTGACCTGCGGGCGGCCTGGCAGCAGAATGTCCAGCATCGGCAAGACCTGGTAGTTGACTACCTCATCAAACGTTTCTTTTTGCGTCAGCACATCGGCAAGTCCTCGGATTGAGCGAATACCGAAATATCTGTGCAAGCTGGGCCGCCGCATATCGGCTTCAATCAGCAGCACTTTCTTCCCAACACTGGCCAGCAGTGCAGCGATATTTGCAGAAACGAAAGTCTTGCCCGCGCCCGAGGTGGGTGAGGTAATCAGCACGGTCTTACTGCGCTGCGCGCCAGGTAAAGACGGTGTGCGCGCCAAGCTTGTGCGAAAGCTGCGCAAGCTTTCGATCGCCGGTTCATCGGGTGCGCGAAGCGAGAGCGGCTTTTCTGATCGCCTGCCGCCAAAGGGCAACAGGCGAGCAAGCAGTCTGTTCTGGCGCTTGCTTTGCGGAATAGAAACAACCGTGGGCAGACCCGTTTGCTGCTCGAGTGTTTCTGCATCGCGCACGGTAGGCCGGATAAGCGCGGCAAGAAACGCTGCGATGAAGCTCAGAATCAAACCCATGCCGGCAGCCACCGACATCACAATCGCGGGCCGCGGGCTCTGCGGCTGCGTGGAGGGTTTTGCAGAGTCCACCACGGTCGCACTCGTGGTCATTCCTGCCTTAGCAACCTTGAGTTCCTGCACCTTGTTCAGCAGCGCGGTATACAAGGCAGAGTTGGTATCGACATCGCGCTGCAACCTGACAAGATCCCGCTGGTTAGTGGGCAGCCTGTTGACGTTGCTATTGAGCCTTGCTATTTCCCGCGTCACAGCGCTGAGCTGGCTTTCGATGGATTGCAGCTCGGGATGGCTGGGTTCAAAACGCTGCGAAAGTTGGCGCTGTTTAAGCTCAAGATCCAGCCGGCTGTTCTCCAGCTGAAGAGAGCGTTGGAACCCTGCAATGGTTTCCTGCTCCACGTTCAATGTGCTGGAAGACGTGCGGAACTTGCTGAGTGCGTCTTCGGCGGCTTCCATGTTCCGTTTGACGCGCGGCATCTGCTCTTCAAGAAACTTTAGTGAGAGATCTGCTTCGATCGTGCGTTTTTCTACCGTGCGCGCAAGATAGCTTCCGATCATTTCGTTTACAAGCCGCGCGGCACCGTCCTTGTCGGTATCTTCAATCGAAACTCTGACCACACCGGACTGCTTGGATACCTCAGTGATTTTGAGCCGGCGCATCAGGTCTTCATAGACTTCTAGAGGCGCATGGCGGCTTACCGAGAACTGCGTACCGGGCGCAGCCTCCATGCTTTTCACCAGTATCTGCGAAGGCGTATCGCCCAACTGGAACCGTACCAATTCGCCCACTGCGCCTTGCGCAACCGGCTGCGCGAATTCATCCAGCAGCGACCAGCGGCGCTCATTAGCAATCAAAGTGAATTGCGTGCCCAGTGCGCGCGGCGGGATGGAAAACTCTTCCAGCTCCAGCTTTTCACCGCCCCAGGCGTAGGCGCTGAGCCCAAACGGTGCAGGCGCGACGCCTTGCGCATTATTTGCGTGTCTGCGCGCCCATGCTTGGCCGATCACGGGAAAGCGGTTCTTGATCTGAATATCGATATCGGCTTTTACAGTCTCGATGGCCTTGAACACGAGATCGCGCGAGCGCAGGATTTCAATTTCGCCCTGCAGCGTGTTGGAGGGCGCCTCGATTGCGCCGGCAATTTGCGGCACAGCAGCGGCAAGCGATCCGCTGCGCTGCTCGGCTTGCAATAGCGCATCTACTTTATAAACAGGCGGCGCAACCAAAAGATAGACAACACCCGCGGCCAATGCCAGAGCGAAGCTGCCCAGCACCAACCCCGAACGCTGCAGCAGCGTGTTGGCCAGAGAGCGAAAGGCAGAACCTTCATCGGCGGCCGGATCATGCCACCGAAGTTGCGTTGCAGGTATGGTTTGCAGTTCCGTATTCATCGTGGCAGTGCGCGAGA
>JBOFGW010000411.1:0-15662 GCA_051649325.1 Burkholderiaceae bacterium
CCCGCATCAGCGGGGGAGGGTTAGGGTGGGGGCAATCGCCTCGCACGCTGTCATTTATCGAACAAAGCTCTCATCTCACTCATGGCCAAATACTTCCAACAACTCGCCGATGCCGTCTGCATCAACCCCGCCGGTATCGAGCGCACCACGCTGTATATGACGGCGGAATACTCCGACTTCATCCGCTTCAATCACTCCGCCGTGCGGCAGGCCACGCACGTGGCGCAGCGCTACGGCACCGTTGCCGTGATTGCCGGGCAAAAACGTGCGGAATCGTCCGTCACACTTTCCGGCGATCTGGCGCAAGATGCTGCGCTGATTGCCGCCGAGCGTGACGCACTCGCTGCGCAGATTGTCTACGTGCCGGACGATCCCTATCTGCTGTTGCCAGACACCGTCAACAACACCGAGCGCAATGAAGAAGGCACGATTCCCGCCGTGGAACAAGTTGTTGCCGCAGTCACCAGCAATGCGCAAGGCCTTGACCTGGTGGGGTTTTACGCAGGTGGCAAGATCGTGCACGCGTTTGCAGACAGCCGCGGCCAGCGCAACTGGCATCATGTGCAGACCTTTCATTTTGATTGGTGCCTGTATCACAGCGCAGACAAAGCGGTGAAGGCCGCCTACGCCGGCATGCATTGGAGCGACGCTGAATTTGCGCGCCGCGTAAAAGAAGGTGCTGCGCGCGTCAAACTGCTCGCGCAGCCGGCCAAGACCGTGCCGCCCGGCACATACCGCGCATACTTCACACCCGCGGCAATGGCGGAAATTCTTGGCACGCTGTGCTGGGGCGGCTTTGGGCTGAAAGACCGCAAGACAGGCACCTCCACGCTTGGCAAAGTTGCCAGTGGCGAGGCAGCGCTTGCGCCTTCGGTCAATCTGCGCGAGGCCGCCGGCACGGGTTCTGCGCCGGTGTTCACCAGTATGGGTTTCGTTAAGCCGAACCAAGTGCAACTGATCGCGCATGGCAAAGCGGTGGATGCACTTGCCTCGCCGCGCTCTGCACGCGAGTACAGCGTGCCCGCCAACGCCGATGTGCAGGAATTTCCCATGGCGCTTACCATGGCCGGCGGCGCCTTGCCGGAAGCCGATGCGCTCAAAGCCCTTGGCACCGGCGTGTACGTGAGCAACTTGTGGTACCTAAATTACTCAGACCGGCAAACTTGCCGCATGACAGGCATGACCCGCTTTGCATGCTTCTGGGTTGAGAACGGTGAGCTTGTTGCACCCATCAACGTCATGCGCTTTGACGATTCAATCTTGCGCATGTTTGGCGAAGGCCTTGAAGCACTCACCGCGCAGCCCGAGCTGATGCCCGACAACGACACCTACAAAGAGCGCCAACTACGCGCCATCACCGCACCGGGCGCACTGGTGAAAGACTTCCGCTTCGTTTTGTAGCAGTATTCAAGTGCTTCTACGCAATATCCATGCGCCTTTTCAGGCAAAAATGGCTGAAAAAGCGCATGGATATTGCGTATATGCCTTGAAAATCACTCTTCCACTCCCCTAAATCAGCGCCCCGCAATCTGGTGATATTGCTTTGCGCAGTCTTTCAACCAAGCCTGCGTAGGACTACAACACGCCTTACAAAAATCGCTGGGAGCAAAACATGAGCCGAAAGTTTGGCGTGAATGTGCCGCCGCATGCGCGGCGTGCGGTGGCATGGTACTCGCCGCAGGTGCTGCTGGAATCGGCGCGGCAGCTCGTGTCATCGATTGATTTTCAGCGCAATGCAGACCGGCGTGATCTCTTCCCCACCACGCTCAACGTGATTGACTTGAGTGCTCAGTCCCAGAGTGACGGCACATTCGGTTTTGATTTTGTATCCGACACGGGTGACAGCGGTAACGCTACCTACACCGTGGCCGCGGGCGTGTTCAAGCGTGAGCTCGAGGCCACTGGGCGCGACGGTCAAACGCTGCTGCTCCCCGAAGGCCGGCTGCTCGTGCTGGGCGGTGATTTGGCCTACCCCGGCGCCAGCGTGCATGAATACCAGTACCGCTTCAGCGAGCTGTTTGAAGCGGCGCGTGATCCGGCTAGTCCCTATGCGCCGGGTAAGAAGCCGCGCAAAGTCATCACCGCGATTGCGCAGAACCATGACTGGTTTGATTGCCTGTCCACATTCAGCCGCCACTTTCTGCGCAAGTATCTCGTGCTCGGCCACTATATGGATGAAGAAACGCGCCAGCAGCAGTCTTACTTTGCCATCAAGCTGCCGCACAACTGGTGGGTGCTGGGGTTTGACTTTGCGCTCAGCCATGATCTGGATGGCCAGCAACTCGATGCGTTCAAAAATCAAATCGCACCACAGCTCAAAAAAGATGACAAGCTGATGTTGGTCTACCCAGAGCCTTACTGGGTGCGGCCGCTGGGCGATGGTGCGTACCCCGGCTACCCCAAACGCTATCAGCGCCTGGAGCATACGTTCGAAGAGGCTGGCGCGCAGATTCGCATTCGCATCGCGGGCGACTTGCATCATTATGTGCGCCAGTCCGTGCCCGCAGCACAAGCTGGCGCGCAGGGCACACACGAGCGCGATCAGCTCATCACCTGTGGCGTAGGCGGCGCATTTACGCACCCCACGCATGCAAACAAAGTCGTGGCGGCGCGCACGGTAGACCGCAGCGCAGACACCGATGCCATGGGCCGCTACCGGCAAGGCCGCGTGCGCGTGGGCCGCGTGGCGGATGCGCAAGGCACATCGCGCAACGAAGCGTGTTTTCCAAGCCAGCAGCAAAGCCGCGCGTTGGCACGCGGCAATCTGTTTGCGTTTTTCAAGCGCGGCAAGGTGGACGCACAATCCTTCGGCGCGCGGCTGGTGCAGACCTTGAATTCCAATTTTGGCTTTGCTGTGCTGCTAGGCGCGCTCTACTGGTTCAACTCCTACGTCAATGCATTGCCGTTTTCCGCCAGCTTTCGCCCAGACGGTTTCAAGCCCATGTGCGAGCTGGCGTTTTTTGATGCAGTGCCGTTATGGCTGCACGCTATGGTCTTTAGCCCGTTCGGCCTGCTTATCAATACCCTGATGGTGGTGGGCTGCGCACTGATCGCGCGGGAAGAAAAGTTGTTCGGAATACTCGGCGGCATCGCGCACGGCCTTGTACACGGTTTTATGGTGTTGGCAGGTTACTGGCTGATCAGCCATTGGGTGGGCAACTTGCTGCACGGCAACGGGCTGTCCCTTGCGCGCTGTAGCGCCGGCGCGCCGGGCACATGGCACGCGGTGCTGACCGGCTTCTTCATGTTGCTATGGGGAACAGTGGTGGGCGGCCTGCTGTTTGGCGCGTACCTGTGGATCATGGCGGTGTGGGGCTTGATGCCTAACAACGCCTACGGCTCGCTGGCGGTAGAAGATTACAAGGGCTTTATGCGCTTTCACATCGGTGCGGATGGCAAGTTCACCGCGCGCTTCTTGGGCGTTGAAAAAGTGCCGCGCAACTGGGTGCGCAACACCGACCCGCACCACCGGCCGCTGTGGACGGCGGCATCACCGCAAGAACAGCCGCAGTGGAAAGTGATGGACGAGTTTGAAGTGCATTGAGCCGCTAAAACAACTCAGAAAAGAATAAATCAAACCTTTCTACGCAATATTCATGCGGGTTTCGGAGCATTTTTGCCTCAAAAACCGCATGAATATTGCGTAGTCTCTTTTTTAATATTGCCTCTGCAGCGCTGCATAATCCATGCATGCGCATTGCTGCAATTTCAGACATTCACGGCAACCTGCCCGCCCTTAAGGCAGTGCTGGCCGACATCGCCGCCAAGGGCGCAGATGTCATCGTAAATCTGGGCGACATTCTCTCCGGCCCGCTGTGGCCGCGCGAGATGGCTGACCTCTTGATGGCACAGAACTTCCCCACCATCGCAGGCAACCACGAGCGGCAGTTGCTCGACTGCGCGCGCAAGCCCGGCGGTGCCTCGGATCAATATGCGTTTGAACAGACCACGCCCGCGCAGCAGGCTTGGCTCGCGGCGTTGCCGAAAACACTTTGGTTGACGGCTGACGGGCAGGTGCTTACAGCCCCCTCTCCCGCATCAGCGGGAGAGGGTTGGGGTGAGGGCAAGAACATAGAGAATGATGGCGCAGTTTTTTTATGCCACGGCACACCCACCTCAGACACCACGTATTTCTGCGAGACCGTAGACAGCGCGATTGAGAGCGGCATCCGTATGGCCACGCAGGAAGAACTGCAAGCACGCGCCGGCAGCATCAACGCGCAAGTGATGTTGTGCGGCCACTCGCACCAGCCGCGCGTTATGGCAATAAAGGATGGCCGGCTCATCGTCAACCCCGGCAGCGTAGGCATTCCCGCGTATGACGATGACCACATCGCGTTTCACATCGTTGCAAACGGTTCACCGCATGCACGCTACTGCACGATTGAACGTAGCGCGCATGGCTGGAATGTGGCGCAATGTGCGGTGGCGTATGACTGGAACGCGGCAATTGCGCAGGCCAGGCGCAACGGGCGGGAAGATGTAGCTTTGTGGTTGACGGGGCGGGCGTGAAATTTTCAGGCGCCGGCCCCGGCGTGCAGACGCAAGACGGCTGCTCCGTAGACCTTTACATGCATCTGCCCTACATGGGCGAGCTTGATTTTCTGCCCAAGTTTCTACCGGCGGGCGCAACTGTGCTGGAACTAGGCTGCGGCGTTGGCCGGCAAACAAGGCCCATGCTGGCGATGGGCTGCGTGTGACCGCTGTAGACAATTCCGCTGAGATGCTCGCGCATGTACCCGAGGCTGCGGAAAAAGTGCTCGGTGACATTCAAACGCTCACACTGGGCCGGCAGCTTGATGCGGTACTGATGAGCAGCAACTTGATCAATCTGCCTGATGCGCACATGCGCAGCGCCATGCTGCAAGTGTGCCGCGCGCATTTGAGCGCGCAAGGCCAACTGTTCTTTGAGCGGCATGATCCCGGCTGGCTGCACACCATCAAGACCGGTAAAGCAGGCAAAGCCGGCGATGTGCAATTGCATATTGATGCGTTTGAAAAACGCGGCAGTGAATTGTTCGTCAAGCTCGCATACCACCGCGCAGGTAGCGTATGGATGCAAGAGTTTTCAACACGGATTTTGGATGACGATGAAGTGCTCACGCTTGTGAAGGCGAATGGATTTTCTGCGCCTAAATGGCTGAGTGAGAGCAGATGTTGGGGGCGGTGCGGATGCGTGTGAAAATGTGGTTGTGCCATTTGTAGAGCTACTGTGATGACAGATGACGAACTTGAACATTGGGCTGACGCTTACATTCGCATACAAAGCCAAGAGAACGATCTGAGCTATCACCATCCGTTATGGTGGGCAGTCGGGCGCAGTCATCTACCTAATGATGAGACCGATCCGGAAGAGGCTTGGAGATTCATACTCAGGGTGCTGTCTAAGAACCCTAACGACAGGGTGTATGGAATTCTCGCTGCTGGCTCCCTTGAAGATCTAATTAACTATTTTGGACCACAATTTATCGACCGTATTGAAAAAGAAGCTGCTGCCAGCGCGTCATTTCGTGAGTTGTTAGGCGGTGTCTGGGAAAGCAGCACTCCGGAGATTTGGAAGAGAATCGAAGCGGCGCGAGGCGAACCTTGGTAACTAGCTCCAGCCCATGCATGAGCTTGCCAGGACATCTGCCGATCTACCTTCCGCGCATCCCTCAACCCGCAAACGCCATCGTGTTATTCAGTTCCTCGCGAATAATCTTCGAATACCTGGCCACGCCCGTTTCGCCCATTGCACAAAATCGTGAATGAAACAGCGCTATTGACATAGCCATCTGAGCCGGATTCCATAGCGCTCAAGCTCAAGTAGCGCAGGCGCGCACATCGCAAACACCCTGCTGCACCGCAACTTGCTTTCTAAACCATTCACCATTGAAATCCGCCGACCTCCTAGTTGGGGAGGGCTGACTCTGGAGGGAGACGGTGATGAAGCGATGGTTATCTGCACTCATGTTGTCTTGTTGTGCCTGCGTGAGCGCGCTGGCACATGCGCAAAGCAGCTATACCCAGACGTATTACCCGGTGGTTCTGGTGCATGGGTTGTTTGGCTTTGAAGCGCTGGGACCGGTGGATTATTTTTGGCGCGTGCCGGATGCGCTGCGTGCTGGCGGGGCCACCGTATACACCGCTGCAGTTTCGCAAGCGAATAATTCCGTGGTGCGCGGCGAGCAATTACTGCGCGAGCTTGAAACAATCAAGGCCCGTACCGGCGCGCAAAAGTTCAATCTGATCGGACATAGCCACGGCGGGCAGACTATCCGCTATGTGGCAGCGGTGCGGCCTGATCTGGTGGCCTCTGTCACCTCTGTAGGCACGCCGCATCAGGGCAGTAAAACGGCCGATGGCATCAACGCGATTGTGACCACCACTGGGTTGACAGGAGCAGCCGCGCAGATTACCAACGGGCTGGCAGAGCTCATTGGATTTCTGTCCGGTAACCCGGGCAAGCCGCAGGATTCGCTGGCTGCGATGCTTGAGCTGACCACTGCCGGTTCTGCCGATTTCAACCGCCGCTTTCCTCAGGGTGGCCCCACCACACGCTGCGGCAGCGGGCCAGCGATGGTTAACGGCGCGCGCTATTTTTCTATAGGCGGCACCTCGGTGCTGACTAATGTGCTGGATATCACGGACGGTACGCTGGCGCTGACATCGGCCTTTTTTGGGTTTGAGCAGAACGATGGCCTCGTCAGCCGGTGTTCCTCGCGCTGGGGCGTGGTGCTGCGCGATGACTACCCATGGAACCACGGCGATGAGGTCAATCAGGTGTTTGGTCTGCGCGGCCTGTTTACACCCGACCCGGTGGGCTTTTATCGCGCGCACGCCAACCGATTGAAAAATTTGGGGCTATGAGGGAGTTTGAGCCAACGCTAGCCACTTGGTGGCAACGCGTCGCGCATCGCTGGCTGCTGGCAGCGTTGGTTCTGCTGCTGCTTGCTGCGCTTTGGGTTTTAGTACTGGCGCCGCAGCGCGCAGCGCCGCCGGCGGCAACACAGCCCGCGCCAAAGGCAGATGCTGCAGCGATACGCGTTGAGGCTGAAAATCCAGCAGCGTCTGCAACGTTCGTCGAAGTGGCGGTACTGCGGCAGGTGCTTGCATCAGGCCCCTTAGCCGGAACGCAGCTCGACGGTGAATTTCGATGTGATGGCGCTGGCGGCATGGTGCCTGATCCCGGTGTGCGCCGCCGCTTTGACTACTATGCCCAAGGATTGGGCGACGCGGATCAGGCGCTGCGTGTCACGCGTGACGACATTGCCCGCCTAGTGGGCGACGATGCGCACACCGCTTGCGGTGCGCAGGCCGCGGATCAGGCGCGGCAGTTGTGGCTGGCGTATTCAAGCATTGAGCTGCCGCTGGCCAATGCTGCGGCATCCGAACTTGCTGCGTTGAAGGCGGCACTGGAGCAGCGCCGAGCACTGCGGATTCAAGCGCTCGGCCCAAAGTGGGCGCCGGCGTTTTTTGGCGATGATGATGCAGCAGAGGTAGCGGCCAGCGCGCGTTCAGCGCGCGGCGTGCCAGCGGCGACCGCGGCGGCACTACCCGTGCGCGATATCGCCGCAGAAGCTGCACTGCAAGCCCAATGGGCTGATTGGGATCGCCGAATTGCCGCTGCAAGCGCAGAGCTGCAGCAAATCAGTATCGGCAGCGCGCAGCCCACGCC
This sequence comes from Burkholderiaceae bacterium, assembly GCA_051649325.1. Classification (GTDB taxonomy): domain Bacteria; phylum Pseudomonadota; class Gammaproteobacteria; order Burkholderiales; family Burkholderiaceae_C; genus JBJOQV01. The sequence goes on from JBOFGW010000411.1 coordinate 7,658, forward strand.
TGCACAGATCACCGCCTTGCTTGACCATTGGTTTAGCGCCACCGAGCGCGCACGCGCCGCGGCCGTGCTTGGGCTACCGGTCTACGGAGGTTAAGTATTGGCCGCGCTTATGGAGAGGCGTTGACCAAAATACTGCGGTCAACATCCGTGATTTTGCGATGGCCAGTGAACGCCATCGTAATATCCAGCTCCTTGCGAATAATCTCCAGGCACTTGGTCACGCCCGCTTCACCCATCGCACCAAGCCCGTAAAGAAACGGCCGGCCGATGTAGGTGCCTTTGGCGCCGAGGGCGAGGGCGCGGATGACGTCTTGGCCGCTGCGGATGCCGCCGTCCATATGCACTTCTATCTTGCTGCCGACTGCGTCCACAATCGCGGGCAGTGCGTCGATGCTGGAGGGCGCGCCATCGAGTTGCCGGCCGCCGTGGTTGCTGACGATCAGCGCGTCGGCGCCGCTTTTCACTGCAAGCTCTGCGTCTTCCGGCTCCATGATGCCTTTAAGAATCAGCTTGCCGCCCCAGCGGTCTTTGATCCACTGCACGTCGTCCCATGACAGCGCGGGGTCAAACTGGCTGGCGGTCCATTCGGAGAGTGAACTCATGTCAGCTACGCCGCTGACATGGCCGACGATGTTGCCGAACTGGCGGCGCTTTGTACTCAGCATGCCCATGCACCAGCGCGGCTTGGTCATCATGTTCAGGATGTTGGGAATAGTCAGCTTGGGCGGTGCGCTCAAACCATTCTTCAAGTCTTTGTGCCGCTGGCCGAGGATTTGTAAGTCGAGCGTGAGTACGAGTGCGCTGCATTTTGCGGCCTTGGCGCGGTCGATCAGCCGCTCGATAAACGCGCGGTCTTTCATCACATACAGTTGAAACCAGAACGGCGCGCTGGTGTGTGTGGCAATGTCTTCAATCGAGCAGATGCTCATGGTGGAGAGTGTGAACGGAATGCCAAATTTTTCTGCGGCGCGCGCGGCAAGAATTTCACCGTCTGCATGCTGCATGCCGGTCAGCCCGGTGGGCGCGATGGCTACGGGCATGCTCACCTTTTGGCCAACCATGGTGGACTCGAGTGTGCGGCCGGTCATATCCACCGCTACGCGCTGGCGGAATTTGTACTTGGCAAAGTCGCTCGTGTTGGCGCGGTAGGTGGATTCTGTCCAGCTGCCGCTGTCGGCGTAGTCGTAGAACATGCGCGGCACGCGTTTTTGCGCGAGGATGCGCAAGTCTTCGATGTTGGTGATGATGTTTGGCATAGCGATGATGTCCCCTTTGCAGCGCAGTCTAGCCAACCGGCCGTGATTAGGCTGTCAAATAATCTTCATGCGCGCTTGAATTGCAGGATTCTTGGGCAAGTACGCAATATCCATGCGCTTTTTCAAGCAAAAATGGCTGAAAAGGCGCATGGATATTGCGTAGAGTGCTTCTAAATAGCGCTGCTATCCAGCTTCTGTCAGTGCCAGCAACGCAAAACTCACGAGCCAATGCGTAGCCGCAAAATCGCCTTGCGTCACATGCGGCAGCGATGCATCGATATGCGCGGCGATGGCCCGCTCAAGCACATCACGCTGCAGATCGGTGTGATCGCGGAGCAATGTCCAGCACCAGGCGCGGGAAAGATTCAGCCCGTCCAGATGCACGATCTGCGGGTCCACGCGGTCAGCCACGCTTGCGGGCGTGAGCCAGGTGGCCAGCGCGCCGTCGCTGGGGCGAAACTGTTGCCACCAGTCGGCCAGGCTGCAACTATCAGACAGCCGCAAGTACACGCGTGTCATCAACGCAGCTTCACACAAGCCACCGGAAAGAAAATCGTTGCCGCTGGGTTCATACTGCGCGGGGTAACGCGCGTCTTTGCCAAACCATGCCTGCGCTTTGGTTTCAATCGCTTGGGGTAGGGCAGGGTCTTGATGCGCGGCGGCATAGTCCAGCGCGAGCAGCAGCGCAAACGCGCTGTTGGTATGCGTGCCGGCGCGCACGGGGTAGTCGCTCTTGTGCAAGAACGCGATTAAGCGGGCGCGCAAAATTTGCGCTAGCGGTGCAAGTGCATCGCGCCAGCGCGCGGCATGCGGCAAGTCTTTGACGAGCAGCACGAGTTCCGCCTGCAGCTTGAGCAGCCAGGCCCAGCCATAGGGCCGCTCGAAGCTTGCGCGGTTGGGCGCGTCTAAATAGGCAATTTCTTGCGCGATGTTCTCTGCGATCAGGTGCTTATCGAAGATCGCTGTGATGTGATCCGCTTGCGCCAGCTCTGGAAACAGCCGCAGCAAACGCGCCAGGCTCCAATGCATATGCACGGCAGAATGCCAGTCATAGCAGCCGTAAAACGCGGGGTGATACTCGCGCGGCAGCAGGTGATCTGCTGCGTTGTTGATCATATGGTCCAGCTTGTGCGGGTACTGCGTGACCACACCGGCCAGCGCGCACTGCGCGAACTCGCCGGCAAGCTTTGCATTAAGTCTTGCGCTGTGCATAGTCAGGTCAACGTGCTTGCGCGGCAATCCAGCGGTTGACCACCGCATCCAGCACATCCAGCGGCACCGGGCCGGTGGCCAGCACGGTGTCGTGAAACTGGCGCAGGTCAAACCGCGCGCCCAGCGCAGTCTGCGCTTTTTCGCGCAGCGCCAGAATACGCAGCTTGCCCACCATATAGCCGGTGGCTTGGCCGGGCCAGACAAGATAACGGTCAACCTCCGCAGTCACTTCTTCGCGCGTGCTGGGGATGTGCGCGAGCATGTAGTCAATCGCCTGCTGGCGCGTCCAGCCCTTGGCGTGCAGCCCGGTATCCACCACCAAGCGCACGGCGCGCCACATCGATTCTGCCAGCCGGCCCACTTCAGACAGCGGCGTTTTGTATTGGCCGACTTCTTTGCCAAGCTGTTCCGAGTACAGCGCCCAGCCTTCGCCATAGGCCACGTACCACGCGCGTTTGCGGAAGGTGGGCAGCGCCAGCGTTTCCTGCGCGATGGCGTTTTGCATGTGGTGGCCGGGCAGCGCTTCGTGATAACTGAGCGCTTCCATGGTGTAGCGCGCGATGCGCTTGGTGTTGGCCAGGTTCAGGTAGTAGATGCCGGGCTGCGAGCCATCCACCGCTGGGCTCTGGTAGCGCGCGGCCGCATCGCCTGCTTCTGAAAATGCTTCCATACGGCGCACGGCAACGTCGGCCTTGGGCAGGCGGCCAAACAGTTGCGGCAGCATGGCGCGCGCCTCGCGGGTGTAGCGCATGGCGTCAGCCAGCATTTCTCTGCGGCCGGCGTCTGTGTTGGGGTAGAAAAAGCGCGGGTCGGTGCGCAGTTGCTGCACACTTTGCGCAAAATCGCTACTCAGCCCTGCGGCGACAAAGGCCGTATGCATCTGCGCTTTGAGATCGGCCACGGTGCGCAGCCCAAGCTCATGCACTTGCCCGGATGTCATGATGGTCGTGGTGTTTTGCTTGAGCGCAAAGTTGTAGGCGGTCAGGCCGCCGGGCACGCGTGACAAGCCGCCCTCGCTTGGCGCACGCGCGCTTTGCGCTTGCAGCAGGCGTAGATTGGCGCGCAGGGCGGGCAAGATTTCTTTGCGAATGAGCGCCTCCAACTTGGCGAGCATGGCGCGTGCCTCTTGCGGCGGCAGCTTGAGCTTTTGCAGCTTGCGCGCAAAATCGCGCGCGAGCGGATGCTTGCCCGCGCCGCTTTCCATCAGCGGCTTGTAGTTGGCAAACACCGCGGCGTATTGCGGCTTGGGCAGCAGCAGGCCGGCCGCTTCATGCTCCTCAAGCTTTTCGCGCACCTGCTTCAAAAAGCGCGGCAACTGCGCAGCGCGGCTTAAGTAGGCCTGCGCATCAGCAAGGTTGCGGATGGGGTGGGCGGAGACCATCAATTGAAACGCACCCGTGTCCCAACCACCGATGGGGTTGCTGGGATAGGCAAATTGCCGGAAGGCAAAGCCTTCAACATCTTGCTCAAGCTGATAGATAAATACTTCAAGCGACTCACGCACCACCGGTGAAAGCGCGGCCGGATCAAAACGCTTGGCGGTGGCAAGGCAACGTTCTTGCGTGGCGAGCACGGTGCGCTGCGTTTGGTCGGACAGATCATTGAGTTCGCTGTTGCGCGAATAGTCGCCGTTCCATGACAGGCCCATCGGATCAAGATCGGCAATGTCTGCGTAGCAGCGCTCGAACATGCGGTTGGCATCGGCGTCCGCAGTCTGCGCGTTTGTCAGCGCCATGCTGCACAGAGGCAGTGCGCAACCAAGCGCAATGCTGGTCAAACGTAAAAGCAGATTCATAGGGAGTATTTTTGATACTCTACGCAATATCCATGCGCCTTTTCAAGCATTTTTGCCTGAAAAGGTGCATGGATATTGCGTAGACGGGTTTAAGAAGCAGCCTGCAATACATCCGCCACCGCTTCATGCGCCTGGCGCACGATGTCTTCTTTCCACTGATCGGTTTCTACATAGAACGCGGCGCGCATCGCTGCCCGTGTGGCCTGCACCAGCTCGGCGGGCGGATTGTGCTGCTTTGCGAGCCAGTGGTCTGCACGCAGCGCGAACATCACGCGCTCCATCGGCACGGTGCCGTATTCCAGCGCGATGCAGGCGAGTTTGATGTCTGAAAATACATCCATCGCCGCCTGCGAGTTCACGCCCACCAGCGGCGCCGAAGTCGATGAGCCATCCAGAAACGATGTCATCTGTGCGCCCCACACGCTGCGGTTGTACGCCAGCGATGCGGCGCTTGGCCCGCATGCATAGATGCGCTCGCCATGGCCTGCCGGCCCCAAGCCGGTGTGAAAATCAATCCAAAAAAAGCGCTGCAAATGTGGTGATTGCTGCCTTATCTGCGCCAGCAAACTGCGCAGCTGTGTATTGCTCCAGGCGGCGGCGCGCCCGCCGTAAAACAGGCCGTCGGTGTAGATATATTGGCCGCCGGAGATGGCTTGCTGCAAACCCATCGCGCCATGCGTTGCCGAATACGCCTGCAGCACTTGTTCGTCAGTTTCAGCGGGCGGCCACTGCCCCGGCAACAGATGTGCGTGGAGCTGCGCATAGCCTGGATTGACCGGCAGCGGCTGCGCAAAATCAATGAAGTTGCGGTTCAGATCAATGTTGTCTTCATTGACGCGCCGGCCGAATGAAAAGCCGTGTGGGTTGAGTGCGTGCAACTGAATCAGCCGCAACTTGCCTGCGGCCACGTCACGCAGTAGCGCCGCGTTTTCAAACAGCGCAATCTGCGCTCCGCTGCCGCAATAACCTTCAATGCCGTGCGTACCGCTGATGGTCAGCAGCGCGTTGGCTGCGGCGGGGTTGCCCAGGGTTGCGATATCCATCGCAACGGTTTCACCGGCAACGCCTTTGCTTGGGTGCAGGATTGAAGTGAGCGCAGCGTCCGCTGCTAGCGCCGCGTCGCGGAATTTGTTGCGTGCTTCTGCATAGTTTCGGGAAAAGTAGCGTGCGCTGATCGAAGGTGCGTTCATAGAGTGCGTGCAAACCACTGCTGCGCCAGGCGCACCCAGTAGGTGGCGCCCAGCGGCAACAGATCGTCGTTAAAGTCGTAGCTCGGATTATGCAGATTGCAAGGCCCCAGGCCGTGGCCCATCTGCCGGTGCGTGCCGTCGCCATTGCCGATGAACACGTAGCAGCCGGGTTTTTCCAGCAACATGAAAGAAAAGTCTTCTGCGCCCATGGTCGGCTCGCAGCCTGCATCGACATTTTCGGTGCCCACAATACCGGCGGCAACTTCTGCGCAGAAGGCGGCTTCTGCAGCGCTATTGATGGTGGGCGGATAGTTGCGCACAAACGCTACATCAGCGGTGGCACCAAACGTGGCGGCAATGCCTTGCGCAATCTCGCACATGCGTTTTTCGATCAGGTCAATCACTTCGGTGGTGAAGGTGCGCACTGTGCCGCTCAGTACTGCAGTATCGGGGATGACATTGTCGGCATCGCCGGTATGGATTTGCGTGATGGAAAGTACGGCAGAATCGATCGGCTTTTTGTTGCGCGTGATGATGGTTTGCAGCGCCTGCGCCAAGTTGACAGCGACCATCACCGGATCGACCCCGTTGTGCGGCAGCGCGGCGTGTGCGCCTTTGCCGGTGATGGTGATTTCAAACTCGTTTGAGCTGGCCATCATCGGCCCCGGCGTCATGCCAAAGGTACCCACCTTGCCGCCGGGCCAGTTGTGCATGCCAAACACCGCCTGCATTGGGAATTGCTTGAACAGGCCGTCTTCGATCATTTTGCGTGCGCCGCCGCCACCCTCTTCGGCTGGCTGAAAGATCAGGTACACCGTGCCGTCAAAATTGGGCTCGCGCGCCAAATGTTTGGCTGCCGCTAGCAGCATGGCGGTGTGGCCGTCGTGCCCGCAGGCGTGCATCTTGCCGGCGTTTTTGCTGGCGTGTGCGAATTTGTTGTGCTCCTGGATCGGCAGTGCATCCATGTCGGCGCGCAAACCGATGGCGCGCGTGCTCGACCCGAGTTTTCCCTTGATGATGCCCACCACGCCGGTACCGGCCAGGCCGCGATGGATCGGAATGCCCCACTGGGTCAGGTTTTCCGCCACCAAATCGGCGGTGCGGAATTCATTGAAAGCAAGTTCCGGGTGGGCGTGGATGTCACGGCGGATCGCGGTGACGGTAGCAGCATCTGCGAGGATGGATTCGATCAGTTGCATGGGCGTACTCCTAAGCTGGGTGCCAGTGTAGCGGCCACTGCCTTGCTGCGATGCAAAACTGGCACCATCAACAGTACTCTAATTGGGGTTAATTCAAGAGCCACTTTGACCGTACACTCAGCCGTATGAATACCGTGGCCGCCCCTGCAATTGCGAGCGTAGACACCGCTTCACAAACGGTGGCGCTGCTTGCGCAGCTAGTCGCCATTGACACCACCTCGCGTAACTCCAACCTTGGCCTGATCGAGCTGGCCCGAGACAAGCTGGCCCGGCTGGGCGTGGCCAGCCGGCTGACCTACGATGCCGCCGGCGGCAAGGCCAATTTGTTTGCCACTGGGGGCGAAGGCGCGTTGCCCGGCATGATCCTGTCGGGCCACACCGACACCGTGCCGGTGGACGGCCAAGCGTGGAGCAGCGATCCGTTCAAGCTCACGCAGCGCGAGGGCAAGCTGTTTGCCCGCGGCAGTGCGGACATGAAAGGCTTTATCGCTTGCGCGCTGGCTGCGGTGCCGGCGTATCTGGCTGGCGGCAGCGCAAACGCGCGGCCGTTTCATCTGGCGCTGAGTTATGACGAAGAGGTTGGCTGCTTTGGTGTGCATGGCCTCATCAAAGACATTGCAGAAAGCGGCGCACGTGTCTCGGGCTGCATTGTGGGCGAGCCTTCGTCGATGCAGCCGATTATTGCGCACAAGGGCACGCACCGCTTCCGCTGCTGCGTGCGCGGTAAAGAAGCGCATTCGGCCATGACGCATCAGGGCGTGAATGCCATCCACTACGCCAGCAAGATGATGGTGTTTTTGCAAAGCATGGCTGATGAGATTGCTGCCAAAGAAGCGCGCGATCCGGCGTTTCCGGTACCGACATCTACCATTACCGTTACCATGATTGATGGCGGCACGGGGCAGAACATCATCCCGCGGCACTGCAATTTTCAGGTGGATGTGCGCACCATGCCCGGCACCTCGTTTGACGACATTCTGGCGCGCGCGCAGGTCTACGCCAAAACGCTGGAGCCTGAAATGCATGCGGTCTGCCGGGACAGCGGCATCGCGTTTGATTTTCAGTTTTCCATGCCCGGCTTTGGCGTGGCGGCGAATGATCCGCTGGTGCGCTATGTGGCGCAGCATGCGCGGGCGGCGCAGCGCAGCAAAGTCAGTTTTGGTACCGAGGCCGGCATCTTCACCCAGCAGCGTATTCCTACGGTGGTGATTGGCCCCGGCAATATCGAGCAAGCGCATCAGCCGGATGAATTTGTTGAACTGTCCCAACTGGCGGCGTGCGATGCGTTTTTGGCGCGCGTGCTGGCCAATCCTTTTGAATCGTCGCATATTGCTTGAGTTTGCATCATGAACG
>JBOFGW010000412.1:0-1876 GCA_051649325.1 Burkholderiaceae bacterium
GGGAGTGCCGGCTGAGCTGGGCATGCCGGCCACATGGATATTGTCTTTCACCACAATCGGCACGCCAGCCAATGGCCCAGCAGCGCTGTGTTTCCCATCGATCTGCTTGGCAGCCGCTAATGCGCCCGCTTCATCCAATGTAATGAAGGCGTTGAGCTGGGTGTTGGCGCGTGCTTTGGCAATGGCCGCGCGTACCAGCGCCTCGCTGCTACTTGTGCCGGCGCGCACGGCTGCGGCCTGCGCGGCCAAGCCGCCCGCCTCGTTGCCGCCGGGCGTTGCGCATCCGCTCAGCACACTTGATAACACGACCACGGTCCCCACCACAGCGCCGCGCTTGCTCAAAGTTGCATCCATCATGGCCCCCTAGATTGATTGACTTGGCAAGCGTGCTCCAACCGTGCGCAATTGTCCAGCCTGCAGCGCACAAGAGAAGCGGCGCTTCCCATCCGCTCCGTACAATCCGGGCAGCACATGCGCAATCAGGCCAATCTCTTTCCATGCCCCGCACCCAAGCCGCCGATCACGCTCTGAAAGTCGAAGAAATTCTCGATCGCGCGAGCGAAGCATTTGCGCGCGAGGGCTTTCCATCCGCGTCCATGGCTTCAATTGCCAAGGCCTGCGGCGCGAGCAAGGCGCGGCTGTATCACTACTTTGACACCAAGGAAGCGATTCTTTTTGAGCTGCTCAACCGCTATACGCAAAGTTTGATGCAGCTAGTCACCGCGGTGCAGGCAGAGGCGGCACGCGCGGGGCTGACAGAGCGTGAGACCTTTGGCCTGCTGATCCGGCGCTTTTTGATCGAGTACGAGCGCGCAGCCACGCGGCATATTGCGTTGACGAACGACGTGAAATTTTTGTCACCGCAGCAGCAAGAGCCAATCATCCGCCAGCAACGTGCGCTGGTGGCGGCGTTTGAGGCGCAGCTGCGCCGCGCGTTTCCGGGCAGCGTCAACACCACCAACCAAGCCCCGCTCGCCATGATGGTGTTTGGCATGATCAACTGGACATTCACCTGGCTCAAACCCGGCGGCGCGCTGTCCTACGCGCAGTTTGGCGAGATGGTGTTTGCCGTGCTTCAGCATGGTCTGCAACACGGTGGCACGCCGCAAAGGTAAAGTTACGTGATGACACGGCGCAAAACTCTCATCATCGGTGGAACTTTGTTTCTCGGCCGCCATATTGCCGAAGAGGCGCTGGGGCGCGGGCACGAGGTGACGCTGTTTCACCGCGGCAAGACCAATCCGGATGTTTTTCCGCAGGCGCGCCACATTATTGGCGACCGCAAAAGCGATCTGAGCGGCCTGGGCGGCCAGACATGGGACACGGTGATTGACACCTGCGGCTATCTGCCGGCAGACGTCAAGGCCACCGCGCAGTTGCTGCGCGAGCGGGCGGGCATGTATGTGTTCATCTCCACCATATCCGTTTACAAGAGCTTTGCGCAGGTCAATGATGAATCTTCGCCCGCGGGCACCATCGACGACCACACCACCGAGGTGGTCGACGGCACCACCTACGGCCCGCTGAAAACCTTGTGCGAGGCGCAGGTGTTGCACGCGTTTGACGGCAAGGCCTGCCTGATCCGCCCCGGCCTGATTGTGGGCCCGCATGACCCGACTGACCGCTTTACCTATTGGCCGGCACGCGTGGCACAGGGCGATCCGTTTGCAGCGCCGGGCTCGCCGCGCGATCCAATTCAACTCATCGACGTGCGCGATCTGGCGCGCTTTGTCGTGCACTGCGCAGAGCAGCGCGTCACCGGTATTTACAACGCTACATCGCAGCCCGGCGCATTCACCATGGCGGAGCTGATCGATTGCTGCCTGGCCGTGTCACGCTCACCGGCCAATCCGGTGTGGATTCCGGCTGATTTTCT
>JBOFGW010000413.1:0-4072 GCA_051649325.1 Burkholderiaceae bacterium
CGCCGGTTTGCACCGTGGCCATGCCGGGCTGAATCGAAATGATCTGGTTCAGCAGCGACGTATCCAGAATCACGCCGCCCGCAAGCGGCACGCACTGCCCGTAGTTGCCCGTGCCACCGCCGCGCACCGTGAGCGGTACGCGATGCTTGGCGCACGCCGCGGCCACCTGCACCACCTGCGCTTGCGACGCGGGCCGCACAATCAACTCACCACGCTTGCCCGCCAGCGCTTCCGTCAGAATTGGGCTGTACCAGTAATAGTCGCGCGAAAGTGTTTCCAGTTCAGCCGGCGCATCACTGACAGATAAATCTTCACGCGCTGCGCGCAGCGCGGCTAAGGTTGAATCCATGACGAGCAGACCTTTTGTTCTCAATATCTCTTGCGCTTTGCAGCGCATTCAAACAACGCGCATTGCGTTATAGCAAGAAGCACGCCGTGGCATGAAGTTTGCACATCGCTTCAAGTGCTCTACGCAATATTCATGCGCTTTTCCAAGCAAAATTGGCTGAAAAAGCGCATGGATACTGCGTAGTCAATGTTTTCTCTATCTCCACACCACGTTCATTCTTGGCTGCTACCATCCGCCACACTCGTTCAACCGGAACACTGCCGATGCACACCCGCTCTTGGTTTACCGGCACACTCGCAGCCGCCTCACTTTGCCTGGTCGGCTGCGCCACAGTGTTTGATAACGCACCGCTCAACCGCCCCATCACGCAGCAGTTTGTCGACCAAGCGATACTGCCGCGCGATATTGTTGGCACCAATACGATCGGGCTTTCGCTCTCCGGCGGTGGCATGCGCGCGGCGGCGTTTGCGTATGGCGTGTTGCAAGCACTTGCAGGCGAGGCCGGCGGCACCGATGTGTTTGATGACCTGACCTTCATGTCCAGCGTGTCCGGCGGATCGCTCACCGCGGCGTACTTCGCGCTGCATGGCCGCAAGGGCTTTGACACCTATCGCGCAACCGTGCTGGAGCGCAATTTGGAGCGCGATCTGCGCATGTCGCTCTGGTCGCCCACGAATCTGTCGCGCCTGCTGGCCGGCGGCTTGAACGACCGTAGCAACCTGGCACGCACGCTCGACGAAGAAATATTCAAAGGCGCGACCTTTGCCGATCTATACCGCAACAACAAGCCCGATGTATGGATCAATGCCAGCGACTTGTACAACCGCACGCCCTTCCCTTTCATTCCACCGGTGTTCATGGGCCTGTGCAGCGACTTGACGCAGTTTCGCGTAGCCGAGGCAGTGGCCGCTTCGATGGCGGTGCCGCTGGTATTCAAACCGATCGCACTCAAAACCTTCCCTGACAGTTGTTTGAGCTCCATGCCCGACTGGGCGGTGCGCGCTCCCGAACGGCGCGCAGAGCAAGGCATTGTGAGCGCGATTGCGCAATCCATCCGCAACTATCGCGACCCGCAGCGTATGCAGTATGTGAAGTTGGTGGATGGCGGGCTGACGGATAACTACGGCCTGTCCAGCATTCTCGTTGCGCGCGCCGTGTCCGGCACGCCTTATGGTCCGATCAACGAGGCCGATGCCATTCGCGTCCGCCGCATGCTGTTTTTGATTGTCGATGCCGGCCGGCCACCCACCGGCGATTGGGCCAAAGAGCTGAACGGTCCGTCCGCCGTGGATGTGGGCCTGGCCGCGGCAGACACCGCGATTGACGCCGCCGCGCGCTTGGCAGTGGACGCATTCAGAATCATGATCGAGGATTGGCAAAACAGTGTGGTGCGGTTTCGCTGTACGCAGCCGCGCGAGCGCATTGCGCGCTTTTTGCCGGCCGATCAAGAATGGCGTTGCGACGATGTGCAGTTTGTCGTCGGCGTGGTGGGCTTTGACGATCTAGAGCCCGCGCGCGCCGAGCGCTTGAAGAACATGCCCACGCGCCTTTCGCTGCCCAAGGCAGAGATTGAAGACGCGATTCAAGCCGGGCGCGATGCGACCCTAGCCAATCCGGCGCTGCGCGCATACTTGGCAACGCGCATTCGCGGAGTTTCTACAAACGACCGTTCGCGTTGAGCCCTTCGGCAAGCTCAGGACAGGCCTGTCGAAACGCATTTGAGGTAAGCGATTGATTCGGCTAGTAGCTAGAGGGCTTCGACAGGCTCAGCCCGAACGGTTTCAGGAGTTCTAGAAGCTCCTCAAAGTGCGTCGCGCAATATCCATGCGCGTCTTCAGGCAAAAATGCTTGAAGATGCCCATAAATATTGCGTAGACGTGCACTATTGGCTGCTTGTTGTTCGTGTAGACCGCCCCAGCGTCCACGCCAGCCCGAACCCAGCCGATGTGCCGCTGGACTTGGTGTACAGCGGGCTGTCTTTGTTGGCCGCGCCGGCATAGCTTTCCAGCCGCACAAAACCAAACACCGTCACGTCACGGTTGAGATTGCGCGATGCCGTCAAGCTCACACGCGAGGCAATCAAACCGGCGGACGCATCAAACGCAGGCCGCGTAGCGGTGGCAAATTGCGGCTGCACGCCGTAAAAATAATTGCCCAGTTTGCGGTCACCAAACACCAAACTTGCACTGGCTGACAGGCCAACACCCGCACCGATGTTGCGCGTCTCGTAAGCAACCTCCGGCTCAAACGCAAAGCCCTGGCCGCGCACGCCGCTATTGAATTCCAGCACCGCGCGCAGCGGCAGTTCCAGCTTGATGCGCGAGCCCGGCGCCGGCCGCGCCAGCGTTACGTTCAAGCGCGGGCCAAACTCCACCAGCGTACCCAAGTCCGGCATGCCGCGGCGCACCGCTACGTCTTCTGAATCCGCAGGCAGCGATGCGGCAAAACCCACATCCAATTGCGTGTTCTCGGTGCGCAGCAAACGCGCGCCGATACCGTCCCGGTCTGCACGAAACACCTCGCCACGATAGATAAAGTACGGCAACGCGAGCCCGCGCGAAGACCGCTCTGTTGCGGCCGGATACGCCGGCGTTGAAACAGCGCCCGACACCAAGCCCGCTTCCCACAACGGCTGCTCGCGTGCTTCTTGCGCGTGCGCACCGCCTGCAGCCAGCGCACACGCCAGACCACACAACACTTTTCTTTTCATTGGATTTCTTCTTTCTAAAAACTGAATGGTACGGAATAATACCGACCAGTTTAAGTCTCTAGATGCTGTGCAAAACCCTTAGTCGAGTGGCACGGGCAGGCATTTCAGATTACGCGAGGAAAATGTCTTCAAAACTTGAAATTACCCAAACGACAAAAGCGTTCACGCAATATCCATGAGCTTTTTCAGATCATTTCGGCCTGAAAAGCGCATGGATATTGCGTAAACACCCTTTCAAACCATACAAAACTTCAACCGTTCGCCCTGAGCATGTCGAAGGGTTGAACGGGCTGCGACGCGCATGCAATGCGCTTTGCCCGCCTAGGCATACTGTTTGGCCAACGCGGCAGCAACACGGCCGATCAGTTCATAAGGTATCGGCTTGTTCAGAGGAAAGGTAAGGTTTCCTTTTTCGCCACGATATGGAGCAAGCTCCTTAATCAGTACAGCGTCTGCGGTGACTGGTGGATACACGCCGATATGTTTCTTGAAGGCCGCGAAGTAGAAGAATGTTTTCTTCGATTTGAACGCAGGCATGTTGTAGCTGATGCACCGCGTAGCCTGAGGAACCTTGGACTCCACCATAGCCTGTATGCGGCCCAGCATTGCCCGCACATCTGGCGGCACTGATGCGAAATACTGCTCGTGCGACTCAAACGGCGTTTTGGTTGGCATAGTTAACCTCCGGCAATACGGTGTGACGAAGCACCTGCGGCAAGACTAAGTGCGGCCTATCTCAAATTGAGCCGCTTCTTCGCCTCTTCAATCTTCCGCTCAATCTCCCAACCTTACGCGCCATGCTTCGCCACAGTCAAAAGAATCGCCCCATCTTCTGAAAAACCGGATTCACGAGCAGCTGCCATGATCTCCGCAAGCCTGGGCCGCCACTGTTCGGGGTTCTTCACTTGCGCCAATTGCTCTGCGGCCACCTCTTCAAATTCAGACAGTTCGACGCTCGATAGCACTAGAAGATACTGGTACTTAATGAACAAATCAGCGCGCGCCAAAACTTC
>JBOFGW010000414.1:0-3227 GCA_051649325.1 Burkholderiaceae bacterium
ATCTGGGCGCGCTGCTGTTGTATCTGGGCGTGCTGCTGGTGCTGGAGATGCTATGGAGCCGCTCTGCACTCGTCGTGTTTGCACTGTCGTTCAACACGCTGCCGCAAAACCACAGCACACTGAGTTTGCTGCTTGACCCCAAGAACATTCAGTTTGTACTGACCTACATGGCCGTAGGTGCAGTATTTGCCGGCATCATCTTTGCCACCAGCGTTGTTTCCATCCCCATGATCATGGACCGCGCAACTGACGGCATTACCGCCGGCATCACCAGCCTGCGCGTGTGCCTGGCGTATCCGCTGGTGATGTTGCTGTGGGGCGCGCTGATCACCCTGCTTGTTGTGCTCGCCATGCTGCCGTGGTTTGCCGGGCTACTGGTTGTGGGGCCGGTGCTGGGGCATGCGTCTTGGCATGCGTACCGGGCGGCGGTGCAGACAACATGAACTCTGAAGCATCGCGGCGCTTTCATCTCTGAAAACCCCAGACGCTGCTGCGGGGAGTCCTTCGTGGTCTAACCATCGCATATGAACGCGCAGCGTATTTGAACCCCAGTTTTCCGCGCTTGGTCGTACTGTGCCGGCTTTACCAAGGCACGCCGCCTTATCCTTTATGCGCCTTCACAATTGAAACAAGTAAGGCAGCATCGCAAGGAGCATCCATGATCAGGTTGCAACTCACCGTGAACGGCGCGCGCCGGCACTACGCAGGCGATGCAGATCAGCCGCTGCTGTGGTACTTGCGCGATACGCTGAATTTGACCGGGACCAAGTTCGGCTGCGGCGTTGGGCTGTGCGGAGCATGCACAGTGCATGTCGATGGCAAGGCCGAGCGCGCGTGCGCCTTGCCGATGAAGCGGCTGGCAAACAAGCAAGTTGTCACGATTGAAAGCCTCGCGCAGCAGCGCGGCGGCACGCACCCGGTGGTGCGCGCATGGCAGCAGGAGAACGTGCCGCAATGCGGCTATTGCCAGGCGGGGCAAATGATGAGCCCTGCTGCGCTGCTGGCCGCCGTGCCCAAGCCCGACGACGCGCAGATCAATGCAGCAATGAAAGGCTGTTTATGCCGCTGCGGCACGTACGACCGCGTGCGCAAGGCGGTGCACCGCGCCGCACGGTTGAACGCGGGAGAAAAGGCATGAGTGATGGCACAGCAATCAACCGGCGAGGTTTCATCAAAACGTCGGCCGCTTCAGCGCTGGTGCTTGGCTTTTACTTGCCGCAGGCCGCGCGCAGCCAGACGGCCGCAGCGCCCGCACGTGCAAGCGGGTTTAAACCCAATGCGTGGATCAGCATTGACACCACGGGTGCGGTGGAAATACTCATCTCTAAAACCGAGATGGGGCAGGGCACCGCGACCGGCATGGCAATGATTTTGGCGGACGAGCTGGACGCTGATTGGTCGCGCGTGGGTGTCAGAACAATTCAGCCCGACGGTAAACGGTTCATGATTACCGGTGCCTCGTTCAGCATTGCCGGCGCATGGCGCGCAGGCCGCCCGGCCGCGGCGGCGGCGCGTGAAATGCTGCATGCAGCGGGCGCTATGGCACTGGGCGTAGATGTTGGCGCATGCGTGACCCGCAACCACACCGTGATTCACACCGCCAGCGGCCGGCAAATCGACTACCGCGAACTGGTTGGCCGCGCGGCGGCGTTAAAGCTGCCCGACAAACCGCAACTGAAAGACCCGAATACGTACAAGATTGTTGGCCAGCCGCTGGCAGCAAAGAATTTGCAGTCCATTCTCAGCGCCACGGGGGTGTACGGCACGGATGTGAAAGTACCCGGCATGCTTTACGCCGCCATTGAACGCTGTCCGGTCATCAATGGCCGCATCGCGCGGGTAGACAGCCGGGCAGCGCTGGCGCACGCGGGTGTGAGTCATGTTGTGCGGCTGCGCGGCAATACTTTTCCCACCTACAACTACATCCGGGATGGGGTTGCGGTGGTGGCTAATTCCACCTGGGCCGCGCTGGCCGCGCGCCGCAAGTTGCAGGTGAATTGGCACGAAGCATGGACTGATGCGCGCGGCCAAAACGGCCTGCTTGCGTCGAGCAGTGAGTTGACAGCGGTCTTTGACAAACTGCTTGCCGATCCGGCTGCCGCGGCAGCAAGAGATATTCGCGCAGAAGCGGTTGCCGTGCGCAAAGGCAGCGCCGACGGCATGACGGCAGCGTTCAAAGACGCCGCAAAAACGCTGGATCTCACCTACGAAGTGCCGCTGCAGTCACACGCTCCGATGGAGCCGATGAACGCCACCGCGTTGTGGACCGATGCGCGCTGCGAGGTCTGGGTGCCGTGCCACTTTCAGGCGCGGTTGATGAACGCGCTGCGCGAGTTGACAGGGCTGCCGGTGGACAAGATAGTCATTCACACCACCATGCTTGGCGGCAGCTTTGGCCGCCGGCTGGATGTGGACTACGCCATTGAAGCGGTGATGCTCTCGCGCGAAATTGGCGGCAAGCCGGTGCAAGTGCTGTGGACGCGTGAGGATGACATGCACCACGGCCTGTTTGGCCCGCCAAGCAAGCACCGGATGCGCGCCGCGCTGGACGCGCGCGGCGGTTTGCTCGCGGTGGATCATGCGTTTGCCACTGTTTCGGTGTGGCAGCAGCAAGAGCCGCATATGCTGGAGGCCAGTGGCGTAGATTTTTCCGCAGCGATTGACGCAATCAAGTTTCCCTACACAACCGCCAATTTTGCCGTGCGCCATCGGCTAGTGGAGCGGCCGATCCGTGTGTATTGGTGGCGGCGCGGCTACACGCCCAATCACACCTTTGCCAATGAATGCCTGCTGGACGAATGTGCGCATGCCGCCGGTGTAGACCCGCTGGAATATCGCCTGCGCTTGCTACCGCAGAACCAGAAGATTGAATACCTCATGAAGCAGGAACAGGAACAGATTGACACCGCGCGCTTGGCGCGCGTGCTGCGCGCCGCCGCAGAAGCGGCTGGCTGGGGCACGCCGTTGCCAAGCGGAACAGGTCGCGGCATTGCCTCCACAGTGACCGACACGCATGTGGCCATGGTCGTAGAGGTGGCGGTAGCGGGCAACACGGTCAAAGTGCAACAGGTAACGACCGCGGTGGACTGCGGCGTAGTCATTAATCCGCAGCTTGTGCGCGCGCAGGTGGAAGGCAACGTGGTCTTTGGCCTGACCGCAGCGCTCAAAGGTGCTGTCACAGTGGAGAAAGGCCGGGTGCAGCAGAGCAACTTTCATGACTACCCGCT
>JBOFGW010000415.1:0-4279 GCA_051649325.1 Burkholderiaceae bacterium
GATCACAAATAGCGGAATGACAAAGACTTGAGGTGCGGGCATTGCGGCGTCCTGCATGAAATCAACCATGGCATTCTCAGCGCTCTGATAGAGGCCTGCTTGAATAAATTTGCATGCACTACGCGTTGCTATAGCGCGCTTAGGTGATACGTCACATCGATTAGGTATACAAAACGCCGATCGCACGAATAGCGCGGCGCCGACCTTCAACCCCGAAGATAGTTCCATCCATCGAAGATTAAAGGCGTCTCCGGTGGTGCGGTTCAGATGCACAAGATCAGAAAAGACGCTTTTACATACGAGCAGAATCTGGAAGGGCGAGTTCGCAGCATCGCGTAAAAGCGCAAGCGATGGCACACAAGGGAACTCTATGATTCGGCTAGCCAATTCAACGATGCTGCGTAAATCGCGCGATTAAGCTGTCTTGGACGAACGACTGCTTGGAACGGTGTGAGATGACAAGTCGTCAGGGAATACAGTCTTGCGACACCACAAGTTATTTACCGATCCGCAAATTCACCTTCAATAGCAATGTAAACCGTATCAGCGCTACCCATGGTGCTGCGGCAGCGAAGCGCAGTGCGCTGCGGCAGCACCAGGCATTTTGCGGAACGATGGGGGGGTTCCCCAGAATCTCACGCCTTGTTGGGCGCAAAAAAACGCATGGCCGCAGCACTTGGATGAGCGCCACCGCAGTTGCCTGGTTCGATGCGACCCTTTGCCAACCGCACTCAAATGAAGCGTTGGCGTTCTCGAGATGGACAAGAGCCATTAACGCTATCTAGCTGTCGGACGCAGACTTTCGCTTTGCAAACGCGTTTCAACTTCATGATGCGTTCACGCACAACGCGCCGTCACGCGCTGCGTTTGCGAAAGCGAATCTCAGTGAATTCTCCGCAGACCTTCCGGTGCGTAGCCGAAGGAATATCTAGCGCATGAAGCGACCGTTGGCCGCAATGATGGTGGCGTCGACAAATTTGGATCCTAGCCGCGTATTCGGGTTGAACTCCACCACATAATCGCCGACATCGTATTCGTTCAAACTGTCGAGCGCCCGCGTCAACGATTCAGGATTCAAACTTCTACCGGCTCTGCGAAGCGCTTCGGCCAATATCTTGGCGGAAATGAAACCGTGCAAGGCGCCGTAGCTCACGACCGCCTCTTTGCGTGCTGCAGCCTCTCGGAATTCCCGTGCAACACGGGTGGTCGGATTGAACGGGGACGGCAGAACCTGCATAACCACCACCCCACGAGCATGCTCACCCAAACCTTTAACGTAATCGGTATTAGATGTATTGGAAAGCGAGACAAACTGTGCAAACCCGCCCTCTTTCTTATACCCTTTAACAAAATCGGCTGAAGCCTTCGAATTCGCAACCATGACGACGACATCCGGTCGGAATGGCAGAATCTTCTCAACCGCTTTCCGCACATCGGGGCTGCGATTGTCGACCTGCTCGACGGCAACGGCCTTGATGCCGAGTTTTGCCATTGCGCGCTCAGCACCAACCATCGCATCGCGCCCGAATGCATCGCTGGCCGCAAGGTAGGCGAAACGACGCATTCCGATCGAGAATTGCAACTCGATCGCGCGCTCCACTTCCGCTTGATAAGTCGCGCGGATCGCAAACGCATACTTCTTTAAGGGTGTTGTGATCGAGGACGGGCCTACTTGGGGCGCAAACATCGGTACTGCGTTCGCGTGCGCGATTGGGAGGGTCGCTTCGATCGAGGGTGTGGTACGCGGCATGAACAAGGTCAGGATGCCGCGTTGCCCGACCAACCCGGTCAGCAGGCGCACCGCTTCAGCAGGATCCTGCTTGTCGTCGAGCGATTCGATGGTCACGCGGCGCCCTGCTACGCCGCCACGTTCATTCAATGCGTCGAAAAACAGCTTGGCGCCATCCAGGGATTCTTTATTGTTGGTGGCAAGGACCCCTGTGAGGGGGCCGATATGGTGAATAACCACCTGCTTGTCGCTCACGGCACTCGATTGTCCAAACACCAAAGGTTGCCATAACCCCAACAGACTCGCAAAAGCGAGATGGGGAAGTTTGCAGAGTGTCATACCGCTCCATGCGTGATTTGCTATCGATAAAGAAGTAGGTTAAATGCTTAATTCACAAACAGCTTGAATAATTTTGCCGTGTTGGCGCAAGGAAACCGCCTGCTGCACGCAGAAAAACACCCGCCATCGGAATGCATCGTCATCCAGCGTGTGCCGAGCGATCTCACGAAGAACCTGCCGTGCCCATCTAAGGCACTAAACCCTTGCCGCAGGCGCGGCACCTGTGCAATGCGTCAGCGGGGATCTCGCGCCAGCAGGTGTTTTGTCCGCTGTGACCTACCGCGTCGCGCGTGGGCGGTAGTTCGATTGCGCCTATCGAGGCGTTTCGTCCTTTTGTGTGGCAAGGCAGACCCAAACTGATCACGCAACTGCAACACCGGGCTTACAAAGTATGCGCAATACGCCGCTTCTTGCGCGTGCGTCGCTCACACGTGGGATTCGCACACGCGCAAGCCCAACCTGCGCCGGAGCAGATGAAGTACCGGTCGTACGCTGAGCTCTCGGGGTCTGCTCAAAAACTAAAGAATCCTGTTCCCTTAGAGGGTTGCTGCTATCCGGCGGCACGATCCAGGTTAAAAATCATCCGACGTGATCCGGAGCGCCGGGCAAACGTTTCATACGCTCTTCGAGGTGATTTTGGTAGCCGTTGCAATCGATCAAGTTCGGCCTTATGCAGCACCACGCTTTACAGACCGCAATCTGCACATGTCGCATCTGCGCGCAATGTTCTCGTGCAAGCACGATGAAGCCGATGGGCGCACGTTGCAACTGAAAGACGGGGCACTACACGCCGCGATCACCATAATGGCGCTAAGCCGTGCCCAGCCCATCCATCTCTCGGTATGTGCTGGTGCCCATCGACTGGGACTGACACTACCGATCGATGAGCGATGGAATGAACTCGCCTCGATCACCTTTGGGGCACTGCCTGAAGCACTCCAGATTGCCATCGCCTCGATGCAAACCCGTTCTGTCGTGGCGGTGCTGCAGGAATTGCTGGATGTCCAGTTAAAAATCGAGAGTGTCCGGCCGGAACCGGCCGACTGCAAAGACGCCGACCAGATAGTGCTGGCGCTGCGGTATCGGTCCGTGAACTCTGCAGCCGAATGGCACGCCTGGCTCAGCCTCGGTGACGAGGGGGCCGCGGCATGGACGGTTCACCAGCTTGATCGCCATCGACCAGAAAGTCGCGGCATCCCGGCGTGGTTGCGACGCTTGCCCCTACCGCTGGCCGCGGTGCCGGCGTGGGTCCCGCTTTCTGCAAAAACGCTGCGATCCCTGCGGTGTGGCGACACCCTGCTGCTGGTGTCTGCACCTGGCAAGGCACGCTCCGCGATACTCAGTAGCTTTGTGGCACTCAATGGTCGGAGCATCGGCCAGGCGCTGATCAGCGATCAACAATTGACCCTGCAAGGCCTGATCAGCAAGAACATGGAGGAAGTGATGAATGAATCCGCTCCGGCCCGCAGCCAACTGGGCGATCCGATTGCCGCGCTACCCCTGCACGCGTATGTCGCGCTGCCCATCGCGAATGCATCCATTGCCGACTTGGTCGGTTGGTCGCCGGGCAAGGTCGTACAACTCACCCATTCCGTCCATTCCGAGCAGGTTGAGCTGCGGGTTCACGGTCAACTCGTGGCGCGCGGGCGACTCGTTGCACTCGACCAACAGTTGGGGTTCGAAATCACGGAGATGGCCGCACCCGACTTCGCAGAGCCTTCGTCATGACGAACCTGCCCGATCCAGGGCTGATCGTCGGCACACTCGTACTACTCGGTCTGTTGCCTTTTTTTGTGGTGCTCGCGACCAGCTACACCAAGATTGTCATTGTGCTCGGATTGCTTCGTCTGGCGCTCGGTATCCAGCAGACCCCGCCCAATATGGTGCTCAACGCGGTTGCGATCGTCCTGACGGTCTTCATCATGGCGCCAGTGGGTGCGCAATCCTACGAGGCGCTGGTTAAAGAGCCTAAGCCGCAGAAGTTCGGTCAACGCTTCGAAGACCTTGTTCAGACCGTCCAAACCGCGAGTGACCCGTTCCGGCAGTTCTTAAAAGCCAACACCCGCGAGCGAGAAAAACGCCTGTTCATGAAGGCGGCGGCTGACCTTTGGCCCAAACCGCAGGCCCAAACCGCATCGCCGGACGACCTCATGATCCTGCTCCCCAGCTTTACCCTCAGCGAACTGACGCAGGCCTTCCAGATCGGCTTCA
>JBOFGW010000416.1:0-22540 GCA_051649325.1 Burkholderiaceae bacterium
CCACTGTGGCCGTCACCAAACTGTCGCAACTGATTCTTGAAAATCACGCCGGCGTGGCCGGCGAATATATCGAGCAGTTGCGCGGCGAAGGCATGAGCCTGGAGGCAATTTATCTGGATGTGATGCAGCCTGCCGCGCGCCATCTGGGCAAGCTGTGGGAAGAAGACCTGTGCGACTTCACCGCAGTGACTATCGGCCTGTGGCGCTTGCAGCAGCTCATGTATGAACTGAGCCCCGCGTTTCAGGACGATGCCGCGCACGGCGTACACGTGCTGCGCACCATGCTCGTGCCCGTGCCCGGCTCGCAGCACACGCTGGGCCTGCTGATGGTGGCCGAGTTTTTCCGCCGCGCCGGCTGGGACGTGTGGGGCGACCCCGCGGCCACCGTGCCGGATCTGCTCAAGGCCGTGAAAACGCAGTACTTCGACATAGCCGGATTTTCCGTCGGTAGCGAGACGCATTTTGATCTGCTCACCGCGACCATCAAAGACATCCGCAAACAGTCCATCAACCCCAACATTCGCGTTCTGGTCGGCGGCCCGGTCGTCGTTGCGAATCCTGAGATTGTGGGCGAGGTGGGCGCAGACGGCACCGCGCCGGACGCGTCACAGGCCGTACAAGTTGCGCGCGCGCTGATGGATGCACAAAAGGCTGCGCAGGCTGAAAACAGCTCTTAAAAAGCACTCTACGCAATATTGACGCGGGTTTCCAGGCATTTTTGCCTGGAAAGGCGCATGAATATTGCGTAACCTGCTCGTAGCGGATGAATAGTTCGTGCTTCACTTCCCCGTGTGCGTCTGATGTCACTACTGAACGATGCGCTGCGCCCACTCTGCTACATCTGCGTCAATGGCAGCGTTTAGCGTGTTGAGCG
Source organism: Burkholderiaceae bacterium (assembly GCA_051649325.1). GTDB lineage: Bacteria > Pseudomonadota > Gammaproteobacteria > Burkholderiales > Burkholderiaceae_C > JBJOQV01. The sequence goes on from JBOFGW010000416.1 coordinate 875, forward strand.
TCACGCCATGCAGCCGCTGCTTGGCGTGCATGAATGATTCCGCATACAGCCCTTGCAAGCTTTCCGCATTCGCGCGCACGGCTCTGCTCAGTAGCTCGGATGCGGCAAGTTCATCGAGAAACCCGGCTGCCAGCGCCTGTGCCGCGCTGTAGCGATGCGCGGTTCCCGCAGCCAGCACCAGGTGCGCGGGCGATAAGCGCTGGCGGCAAACCTCCACCGCAAATCTGGGCAACGTCAAGCCAATTTCCACTTCATTGACCTGAATGATGGACGTACCGCTTACGCCAATGCGCAAGTCTACGCAAAGCAGGATGAAAGCACCCATCGCAATCGCATGCCCAGTGCATAGAGCAATCACAGGATAGGGAAACGCCAGCAGCCTTTGCGTCAAGCGCGCCCCAGCTTCCAGCATGTGCAGCTGATCTTGCGGATCGCCATGCTTGAACACCGCAAGATCAAAACCTGCGCAGAACATGCCGGGCCGGCCCGTCAGCACGACCACTGCACGGTCTGCTTGCGCGCGGTCCAGCGCTGCGTTCAGCGCTTGCAGCATCGGCAAACCCATGACATTGGCTTTGCCGTCATCCATCGTGATGGTGGCGATACCTGCTTCGAATTCATAGCGGAGCAGCCGGCTTTTGCCGCTATCGTGGGCCGCAGACAGTTGTGACTGCGCGTGCGTTGAAGGACGAGGCCGTGAGACTGGGTCTTGATCACTCACCGGGCGGCCGCCTTCGCGCGCCATGCCTGGCCAAAGCGCTGCAGCTCGCTGGCTTCAATATCGGCCACCACCCAAACCTGCATCGCGCCGTCGTTCCAGTGCAGCACCTGAAAACCGTCTTGCTGCGTGACTTGCGGCGCGCTTTGCCCGCTCGATGGCAGGATGAACACATTCATGATGTGCTTGCGCGCCGCGTAGGCCAGCGCTGCGGTAGGTTTGCCGCGTACGTTTTCCACGCGGCCACCCAGCAAGGGAAAGCCATCCGCCTCAAGATCAATGACCGGCGGCGCATAATCCAGCTTGCCTTGGAACCAGGGTTTGACCGTGTGCCGGTCGCTGGAGGCCACCTCAATCAGCGGGCCGGCCTTGAGCGCGCGCACATGGCTTGCGATCAGCTCTGCAGGCAATGCGTTGTTGTGCAGCAGCCGCGGCACCACAAGGCCGAGCATCAAGGTCAGCGCGACACCGCTGGCAAACCCGCCAAACATCGCGCGCCAGCCAAAACCGTTCCAGCGCGGCCGGGCTGCCACCTTAGCAGACGTCTTCGCGCCCGCATCATGTTCGGCGCGCGCCACTTGCAGCGCAATCTGCGTTTTCACGCTGGCAAGCAGCCGCTCACTGGCCGCATGCCGCGTGGCGTGGTTGCGAATCAAAAGACTGAGATCATCGTCGTTCATATCCACCTCACTCGCCTACACCGGTCTGTGACAAAGCCATTTTCAATTTTTCACGTGCGCGCGACAGGCGCGACATCACCGTACCAATGGGAATCGACGCTACCTGCGCAATCTCTGCATATTCCATGCTCTCCAGTTCGCGCAGCACAATCACTTCGCGCAGCGGCGGTGATAGCGCGCGGATCGCCGCGTTGACGCGAGCATGCTCGCGGCCACGATCAATTGCATCGCCAGGATCGGGTGCGGTCAGCCCGGCGGCGTATTGAAAATCTTCAAGCGCATCGTCTTCAAAGCCGGACTGCTCCGGCCGGCTGCTGCGCGATTGCAAGTGCGTAAAGCAGGCATTGCGGACAATGCCCAGAAACCATGGCTTTGCCTCGTTGCCGCGCAATGAAGCAAAGTAGCGAAACGCCCGCATCGATGCCTCTTGCAGCACATCGTCAGCCGCGGACTCATCGTGCAGCAACCAGCGCGCAAGGTTGTAGCCTGCGTCAAGCCAAGGCAGTATCGCCGCTTCAAAATTGCGCATATCGGTCATTGCAGTTCAGGCACTCACCACAAACCGGCCGTGCATTTCTTCATGCTCGGCACCGCAGAAGTTGTCGCACACAAAATCCAGCACGCCCGCCTGGCGCGGCTGCAGTTCAACGCGCGTGATCTTGCCCGGCACAAGATCGACGCGCAGCGCAAGGTCGGGCACATTGAAGCCGTGCACAAAGTCGATGGAGCGGATCAAAAGAACAACCTTTTCGTTGACCTTCAGCGCGATCTCGTTGGGTACATAGCTGAACCGGCGCGCAGTCATTTCGATCTCACGCGGCGCTTGTGCAATGACGCGGGACGCGAGCGCGCTCGCCAAGGCCGCGCCGCCGGCGGTCAATCCATACTGCAGCGCACGCCGGCGGGCCGGCGACTTCACGCGCGCACCACCGGATACTCAGTCACTTTCAACGCGGTACCGCCGGCTTCGATTTCTCGCCAACCCAATCCCTTGTAGGGCAGTGCTGGATCCCACGGCAATGGGCCGCGTTTTTCCTGCGAGCCCACCACCGGCAAGGGAAAGATCAGCGACTTTGCAGAATGGTGGGCGATATGGCCGGTCATTTGGTGATGCTCCTGGTGAATGTGGCCATAGAACACCGTCACATTCTTGAACGGCATCAACAAATTGACGGCCTGCGCGCCGTCGCGCGTGGCCCAGTCCCATTTGGGCGCCAGATCGAACAGCGGCCGGTGCGTCAGCACAATGATCGGCGCATTTTTGTCTTGCTTGGCCAGATCGGCTTTGAGCCATTCAAGCTGCGCATCGCCAATCTTTGCACCGGGATCGGACACGTTGTCCAGCGCGATGAAATGCACGCCGCGGTGATCGAACACATAGTGCGTTTCACCAAAAAATTCAGTGTACGCCGCACCGCGGTCCAGCGATGCATCGTGTTCGCCAGGCATGAAGCGCACGTTCTTGACCTTCAATTCAGACACAATCGATTTGAACTCCGCCAGCCGGCGGCGGCGCTCGGCGGGATCATCCGTCGTGTGCGTGAGATCGCCCGTGAAAACAATGAAATCCGGCGCGGAAGGTAGTGCGTTGACCGCGGCCACCGCTTTGCGCAGCGTCAGCGCGGCATCCGGGTTGGCCGGGCCTTGATAGCCCCAATGCGTATCGGAGAGCTGCACAAAGTAAAAATCTTTCTCAGGCGTTGCTGTTCCGCCCATTGCGGCAGCGCAACCTGTTAGACCGGAGAGAAATACAGCTCCGCCTCCTGCGGCGGCAAGACCAAGAAAATCGCGGCGTTCCATGAGAGTCACTCCTTCGAAAAATGGGTGGACTCTTGCAATACCTACCCTGCGCGCGATTTATTCCTTCGCAGCGAGCAATTTCATATACGCGATCAAATCGGCGCGTTCTTGCGCGTCGAGCACGCTCACGCCCATGCGTTGACCGGGTACGAGTTTTTCTGGATCGGCAAGCCAGCGATCAAGGGCCGATTCACTCCACACCAGGCCAGACGCCTTGAGGCCCGGTGAATAGGCAAAGCCGGTTGCTTTGCCCGCCAAACGCCCAAACACACCGCGATGCGCCGGCCCGGCGCCATTCAAGTCCACCGAATGGCAGGCCGCGCAGCGCGCCTGGTACAGCGCCTTGCCGTTCACAGAATCGCCAGCAGCGTGCGCGCGGTAGCTCAGTGCCACACATACGGCGAAAAAAATCAGTCGGGGTTTCATGAGAAAGCTCACAAGATCAAAAGATGTATTGCGCCGCGGCTTGCAGGCGATTGAGTTTGCCGCTTTGACCGTTTTCGATCACGCGCTTGGCATAGATGTATTCGAGCCCAAAATTGGTTTGCACAAGCGGACTCCAGATCAGGTTCAAATGTGCCGAATCCGCGCTCTTGTTTGCACTACCCGCCACGCCCGAGGGATTGCTAGAACGCAGACCAGACAGGGCCAGCGTAGAGCGCAGGCTCTCGCTCCAGTAGTGCCGATATGCCGCCGCGAAAACCCATTCGTTAGGCAGTACCAAGCGTGCATTGCTGTCGATCAGCGCGTCGGTGAAGAATCCCGCCGTATAGCGGCCCAGCGCGTTGCCGTAGTAGATCGAAACCCGCGCATCGTCCCGCCCAAAGGTTGGAATCACCGCGTTCACGCCCACGCCGCCGCCCCATTTCTGGTCCCGGCTGGACGGGTCGGTCGCGGAATCCATGCGCAGCTGGCGCGCGAGCGCGGCAAACGAGTACTTGCCCCACATCGTGTCGAATTTAATGTTGGCCGCAATGTCCGGGAAGCGGTCATCGTCGGCACGAAACGTGGCGCCGCTGGGCAACGTGGCAACGGTTTCAGGATTCTCCAGCGCGATCGACCACTGGCCGGGGCCAAATTGCTGCGTCCAGCGAACCTGTGCTTGCCGCGCGAAGATTTGCCCGGCAGGGCCACCAAAATCCACGGTTTCCGGATAGGCCGCAACGTCTGCAAACGTCGTCCATGTCTGCCCCGCGAGAAAACCGCCCAAGGTGCCATACGCATGCCGCATGCGCAGCCCGTGGGAATTGCTCACGCTTTCATTGCCTGAAGCACCGAACAAGTCAAATTCAACATAGGACGTCAGATCACCCCAATCACTGGGCTTACTGGTTTTGGCAAACACGCGGGACTGCCGCGCGTGAAGCTTGAGCTGCCCGCGCTCATTGAACCCGGCAGCAGAACCCACAGGTACGGCGCCCGCTTCATATTGTTGATCTGCAGTGCTCGCCACGCCGGCGCTTTTGTCGCTATATATTGCATCGAGCTTGACGTAACCGCCCAACGTTACGGACGTATTTGAGCCTGGCAGTTTGAATGAGCCTTTGCTTGATCCTGCCGTCACTGCGTTGGCTGCGGGCTTCTGCTTTTGCTCCAGTTCAGCCGTTTTTTTTAACAGCGCCTCAACCTGCGCTTGCACCTCCTGCAGAGTGTCAGCATGTGCCGGGTTCGCCAAAGCGCTTAAAGTCGTGGCGAACAGGAAAGTGAGCGGCTTAAGCGTCGGGCGCAAGGAGTGCATGAGGCCTTCTTTCGGTTCAAACGGTGGAAGAGGTGAGACGCGCCGGGCATTGCACGCTGCGCGTTATGCCCGGCTGTTCAATGCATTACCTGCTCCGCTTTGAAAAAATTCCCGCGTGATTGCGGGAATTTTTTCTGTGGTGCGGCTACTGCATCATGTGGGGCGCGGGGGTTGCTGCCGACTGAATGGCGTCCTTGCGGCCCGCGATAGCGCGCGCAGCTTCATAACGGCCGGGAAACTGCTCGGCCAGCGTTAAGCTGCTCTCACCGTGCCCGAGCACATCGCCGGTACGAATCGCTTCCGCAAGGTCGGCTTTGACTTGCTCGCGCGTCTTGCCGGCGAGCGCGGGCTTGGCTGGATAGGCGCCGGGATTGAGTTGGTTTTGCTGCAAGCCAGACTCGCCCACGATCATGTCGCCAGCGCGGACCGCCTGGGTCAATTCCGCGCCAACCTGCGCGCGGGTTTTGCCGGCCACAGCGGGTTTGGCGGGATATGCGCGCGGATTGACTTCATTGAGCTTTAACCCGCTGTCGCCGGGTGCGAGCATGTCACCGGTACGGACCGCTTCAGCGAGTTCAGCCTTGACCTGCTCACGCGATTTCTCGGCATAAGCGGGGGCAGTTGCGCAGAGTGATGCGAGTACGAGCAGCGAAAGAATGGTTCTGGAGGAGTTCATGTCGATTCCTTTGGGTAGTGGAGCGAGGGATTGGCCCCGGAGAACCCCGCGTGTTGTTGCGGGCCTCACCACTCATACCAAAGGTCGCGCGTGAAAATTCCATCCGTGCGCAGATAATTTCGCTTCTACGCAATATCCATGAGGGTTTTGAGGCATTTTTGCCTGGAAAGTCTCATGGATATTGCGTGATCCACTTTTAATTGCAGTCCAACGGCTGCGCTACGCGCTCAAGTCAGCGTACGCACCAAATCCAGTGCAGACACTACGCCGCGCAAGCTGCCGCCTTCCAGCACCACCACGTGATGAATATTGTTCTGCACCATCAGCTGCGCCACGTTGCTGATGCTCACATCGGGCGCAACGCTCAGCGGTTTGTAGGTGCATAGCCGCCACGCAGCGGTGTCGGGGTCGCCATTGATGGCGTGGAATTTGACCAAGTCCGATGCACTGATCACACCCACCGGCACGCCGTGATCGGCCACCACCGGCGTCCATGAAAGGCGGTTGACGGCGAGAAATGCCTCGACCTTGCGCATGCTGTCGTCCACTGACACCGTCAAGCTGCGCGGCTGCATCAACGTGGAGATTGGCTGATCGTTCATGGCTGCTCCTCCTCTCGTGCTGCGCGGCTCAGCCGCTTTTCAACCGCCTGCGGCACGCACTTGCCCAGGCAGACTACTGCGCTGCCGCGCCAAGCATTTGATGCTGCGCAAATTTTGCGACACGGCGCATTCAGCCCTGCCCCAACGAAACACCAATGCGCCGCGCGCATTGCAGCAGCGCATGATCCTCCGGCACGCTGCGCATGCGGCCGGCCACATCTGCCAGCGCTACGTCACCGATGCGGCCTTGCTCTACGCTGACCATGCGGCCCCATTTGCCCGCGCGCACAAGATCGGCGGCCGCGTTGCCGATCAACGTGCCCAGCACACGGTCGCCCGGCGTGGGCGCGCCGCCGCGCTGCACGTGGCCCAGCACGGTGGCGCGCACTTCGCTGCGAATCAGCGGCGCAAGCTGCGCCTCAAGCACCATAGCCACGCCGCCCAGGCGCTGCGGATGTGGATCGCCCGCCACATACGACTGCACCGTCACCTGCCCGCCGCGCGGCTTGGCGCCTTCGGCCACGCAGATCAGCGTTGCACGCTGGCGCGCTTCACGCGCTTTGCACACGTCGGCAATCGCCTGCAGGTCGTAATCAATTTCCGGCAGCAAAATGATGTCTGCAGACGCTGCCAGCCCCGCTTCCAGCGCCAGCCAGCCGGCGTTGCGGCCCATGGTCTCCACCAGCATGACGCGGCCGTGGCTCTGCCCGGTGGTCTGCACGCGATCCAGTGCGTGCGTCACCGTGGCCACCGCAGTATCAAACCCGAGGCTGCGCTCCACGTGCGCGATATCGTTGTCAATCGTTTTGGGTACGCCCACGGTGGGCAGGCCGTGGCGGTTCAGCGCATCGGCAATCGCCATCGTGCCGTCGCCGCCAATGGCTACCAGGCCGGTGAGCTTAAGCTCGCGGGCGTACGCCACAATCTCATCACGCCAGTCGCGGCCTTGATAAGCCATTGGGCTGACGCGGTTGGTAGTGCCCAGCAGCGTGCCGCCGAGCGCGGTGATGCCGCACACCGCGTCCCACCCCAGCGGCTGCGCGCGGCGCTCGATCAGCCCCAGATAGCCGTCCTGCACGCCCAGCACTTGCGCGCCGCATTGGCGAATCAGCGATTTTGTGACCGCGCGGATGACCGCGTTGAGACCCGGCGCGTCACCGCCGCCCGTGAGAACACCAATGTGCATGGCCGCCTTGCATTCACGTAAGTTTCAAACCTGCGCAGCATCGCAGGCCTTCGCTGCGCGTGTGTTGACATTGCACAAGCTCAGACGTTGAAGTGGATGCAAAACGCGGTGGTTTTAGATTTAACTACGCAATATCCATAAGGGTTTTGAGGCATTTTTGCTCCAAAACCCGCATGGATATTGCGTAGTCGATTTGCGTTGTTGGATTTCAGTGAACGCGATCACGCGCGCAGCCGCACAATCGCCCACGACGTGGCCGCGCCAACGCACGCGCCGGCCAGCAGCCCGCCAAACGCCCAGATCAACAGCCGCACCGGCAAACTAGCCTGCATATCGGCGCCCCACTGCGCAGTGACATAAATCAGCGGTAGCGCCACGGCCCAGCCGGCCGCGTTGGCCACCACCCAGGGCCAGCGCCGCGCGACCGAATGCGGTAGCGCGCACGCCTGCACCTCGCCAAACAGTGTGCCGGTGATCGCGCCAAAAGCCGCTGAGAACAGCGCGGTCTGCGCCAGCGTGGGATCAAACGCGGCCTGCTGCGCGCCGGCCTGCGCTGCATCAAAAAATACGAACAGCGGAATAAACGATCCAATGCCCCAGCCGATCAGCCCCACCACAATTGTGGCGGTGACAAAGCGACGCGCAGAGATGTCCGGTAGAAAACTGCGCAAGCCCAGCGCCTGCAGGCCGCCCAGTACAAAACCTTCCGGCACCGCAGCCAACGTCGCGAGCAGCCACACGCCAGTGCGCGCGCCGATGGGCTGCGGTTCTCCCAGCACCAGCATCACTCCGCCGTACCAAAGCGCTGCTAAGCCAATCCCGAAGCACTCCGCCACTGCGCAGAGGCCGATCCATTTGAAACGCTGCTGCCAATTCATGTCGCATGGCATGTTGGCACGCCAAGCGCAGCGCGCCATGACGCAAATCAAACCTTGATGCAGTGTCGCCGGCAGCGCTCTACGCAATATCCATCAGGGTTTTGAAGCATTTTTGCCCCAAAACCCGCATGAAACTTGCGTATTCTATTTTCTCTTTACTGCTCTTTTTGTCTTGGCGGGATCGTGCTTGGCCAGCCAGCCAAAAAACTCCTGATACCAAAGTTTGGAATTGCGCGGCTTGAGAATCCAGTGGTTTTCATCCGGGAACCACACCAGGCGCGCGTCGACGTTTTGCGCCTTGAGCGTGTTGTAGTACGCCAGGCCCTGCGCGTCTGGCACGCGGTAATCAAGCTGGCCGTGGATCACGAGTGTGGGCGATGAGTTCTTGGCCGCAAACGCGTGTGGGCTTTGCGCGTGCACCTTTTTCATATCGTCCCAATACCAGGCGCCTAGCTCTTCTTTGAACCACTCTGCGCCGTCGCTGGCAAACATGCTCACCCAATCAAAGCAGCCGGCGTGGCACACATACGCTTTGTAGCGGCCCGGCTTGGCATGGCCGTTCATCCACGCGACCATAAAGCCGCCGTAGCTGCCGCCGGTGGCAAACACGCGGTTTCTGTCGATGAAGGGCTTCTTGAGCATCACATCGGTGGCGGCTTCTGCGTCTTGCAACTCCAGCTTGCCCCATTGATTCGTAATGCTGTCTTTGAACTTAAAGCCAAAACTGGTGGAGCCGTGGTAGTTGATGCCCACCACTACAAAATCCTGCGTGCCGTTGCCGCTGGCAAACACCTGGTTGTTCCAGCGGTAGTGAAACGTATCGCCCGCCGCGGTGTGCGGCCCACCGTGAATGCTGTGCAGCAGCGGGTATTTTTTCTTGGGATCGAAGTTAGGCGGATACACCACCCACATCTGCGTCGCGTCACCGTTTGCGCCCTTGTAGGTCACGCTTTCATACGGGCCGAACTTGAACTTGGACAGCAGCGCATCGTTGAATTTTTCCATCCGCTGCGGCACTTCATTGTGCAGTGTGTAGGCACGCGCGGGGTGCACCATGCTATCTGCGGTGTAGACAATGGTGCTGCCCGCCACATCAAAACTCTGCACCCAGCCACCGCGCGCCACCACGTGCAGCGTTTTGGCTTTGAGATCGTGCCGCCACAGATGGCACTGCGCATGGTCTTCTGCGGTGAAGTACACGCTTGCATCGTCTGCCGACCACGCCAGGCTGCTACCCACTTCTCTATCCCATGTAGCGCCATGCACTTGCCACTTACCGCTGCGTGCATCTGCAACGGCCAGCTGCGCGGGCGCGGTGTGGCGCTTGGCCGTGTGCGCAACCACCAAGGCAATTTTTTCGCTGCTGTGGCTGTAGCGCGGCAGGCTCAAGTCCCATTCTTTTGACTGTGCCAGCATGCGGTGTTTGCGCGTGCGCACCGTGATTTCACCCAGCGCGAATCGATTGTTGACGCGCTTGACCGGCGCAGGATCGTACGAAAACACTATTGTCTTGCCGTCCGGGCTGATGTCGTAGGCAGATGCATTGGGGTCGGCGCGGCCCAGCTCCAGCGCGGTGCCTTCAAACAAATCCGTCACGCGGCCGCTGGCAATATCCACCACGTGCAGATGCGCAGCGCGGCCCATCGGCAAATTCGAATCCCAGTAGCGGTACATCACCTCGCTGGTGACATAGGCGCTTTCTTTGCGATCTTTGAATTCCTTGTGCGCCTTGGCCTGCGCTTTTACGCCTTTGAGCTGCGGCCACACCCAGGAGATAAACGCCACGCGCTTGCCGTCCGGGAACCACCTGATGCCGGACACACCCGTGGCCACATCCGTCACACGCCGCGCCTCGCCGCCGTCTGGCGCGATCACATAGAGTTGCGGCGCATCATCCTTTTTGCCTTCTTGCTCGCGCTTGGCGACAAACGCAATCAAATCACCAGTGGGAGAAAAGCGCGCCTCACCGTCTTTTTCACCGCAATTCGTGAGATGCCGCGGCTCACCGCCAAAAGTAGAAAACAGCACCAGCGACGACGTGGCCTTGTTCTTCTCCATGTCATAGCGGCTGATCGACCCCACCGCCTGCGCGCCGTCGGGCGAGAGCGACAGCGCCCCGATGCGCTCAATTTTCCACAGATCGTCTACCGTGATTTTCTTGCTCGCCATGCTGTCTCCCTGGAAAGAACCCGAGGTTGGGATAATTTCCCGCGATTATGACATGGGTGGATTTCCGGCGGCTTTAAATGTCACTACGTAGTGTTTAGGTGGGTTTCAAGGCGCTATTGAGTTTCCAGCAGAGCAGCGACTTCAGAGCTCTTGCGAATACACGATGAAACCCAAGTGCTTGGCCACCTTGTCGTAAAGAAGCCGCCCCGGTTGATTGGTGGTTTGTGTTGTCCAATACACGCGGCTACTTCCTGCCGATCGTGCTGCTTCGTACACGGCTTGAATCAGAAGCCTTCCAATTCCTTTGCCGCGCAAAGACTGCATTGTGAAAAGGTCTTGCAAATAGCACACATCATGTAGGCGTGTGGTGCTGCGGTGATACAGATAATGCGCAAATCCAACTACACGGCCGGCTTCTTCAGCCACAACTGCGTGAACCGGTTCATCTGGGTTAAAGAAGCGCTCCCACGTCGCTTCGGTGATGCTTTCAGGTAACGCCGTTTCATCAGATCGTCCATAGAACGCGTTGTAGCCGTCCCATAACGGCCGCCAATGTGGGTAGTCCTCGCGATCAAGAGGACGAACTACAAACTGAGTTTTCATAGGCGCAGGCAAGGGCGTTGACACTGAGCTCCCCTCATTCTTCGGTATTTTTCGATGCCATATAAAGGCATCGCAAGATAACTACAAAGTCTCAAACGTCCGCACACTCTTGCGCTCGCGCACGGCCTCAATCGCTACGCGCATGTTTTCGCGCAGCGCGCTGGCACTCGGCACGGCGCGCAGCACCACATCGGGCGTGGATTCGTCCATGGTGCGGATCAGAATGTTGCCCAGGCCCACCAGGCGCAGCAAAAACGGCTGCTCAAGGCTGGTGTCTTTGACGCGGTACAGCTCAATTTCTTCCACCGTCTTGCTCAGGATGCCGGACTCGAATTTGATGCGCTGACTGGTCACTTCATATACCGTGGTTTTGGTCTGCAGCCATTTGTAGATCAAGAGGCCGAGTGGAATGATCAGCCAGCACAGCAGAATGCCGAGGAAGAAGTACCAGAAGTTGGTCCACTGCGAGGGGGTGCCACGCCAGAGGGAGGTTTCTGTGGTAGGTTGATTCATAAGATATTCACCGCTTGCATTCAGATACGGTCATTCCGAGCGCAGCGAGGAATCTCAATGTGGCTACAAGGAGATTCCTCGCTGCGCTCGGACTGACCAGGCAGCATTAGTGCGCCTCTTCCCAGTTATTGCCCACGCCAACCTCCGCCAGCAGCGGCACATCCAGCTTAGCCACGCCGGCCATGCGTTTGGGCACTTGTTCTTTCATCAGCTCAATTTCAGCTTCCGGCACCTCAAGCACCAACTCATCATGCACCTGCATAATCATGCGCGCGCCGAGCTTGTCGTGGTGCAGCCAAGCGTTGATATTGACCATCGCCATCTTGATCAAATCGGCGGCGGTGCCTTGCATCGGCGCATTAATCGCTGCGCGCTCGGCACCTTGGCGGCGCGGGCCGTTGGGGCTATTGATCTCGGGCAGCCACAGGCGGCGACCGAATACGGTTTCCACATAGCCGCGCTGTTTGGCCTCGGCGCGGGTGCGGTTCATGTACTCGGCCACGCCGGGATAGCGGGCAAAGTAGGTGTCGATATACAGTTTGGCTGCGTCACGCTCAATACCCAGATTCGCAGCCAGGCCAAACGCGCTCATGCCGTAGATCAACCCGAAGTTGATCACCTTGGCATAGCGGCGCTGCTCACTCGTCACTGTTTCCGGCGTGCCGCCAAAGACTTCTGCCGCAGTGGCGCGGTGTACATCCAACCCCTCCGCAAACGCTTTTTTCAGGCCAGCGTCACCGCTGATGTGCGCCATGATGCGCAGTTCAATCTGCGAATAGTCCGCGCTGATGATGCGGTTGCCCGGCGCGGCGATGAACGCTTCACGAATCTTGCGGCCTTGCTCGGTACGCACGGGAATGTTTTGCAAGTTCGGATCGCTCGAAGCCAGCCGCCCCGTGACCACAGCCGCCTGTGCGTAATGCGTGTGCACGCGGCTTTTCGCGTCCACCAGCAGCGGCAGCTTGTCGGCATAGGTGCTTTTGAGTTTTGACAGGCCGCGATGCTCCAGAATCACTTTGGGCAGCGGATAGTCTTCCGCCAGTTTGCTGAGCACTTCTTCGTCCGTGCTCGGCGCGCCGGAGGCGGTTTTCTTCACCACCGGCATTTTCATTTTGTCGAACAGCAGCTCGCCCAGTTGCTTGGGCGAGCCGAGGTTAAACGGCTGGCCGGCCAGTTCATGCGCCTGTTTTTCAAGCGCCATCATCTGCGTGCCCATGGCGTGGCTTTGTTTGCCGAGCAGCTCTCCATCAATCAAGACACCAGTGCGCTCGATTTCAAACAACACGGGCTGCGTGGCAATCTCCAGCTCGTAGATGCGTTTGAGCTTTTCATCTTCTTTAATCCGCGGCTGCAATTGCTGGTGTACTTGCAGCGTGAGGTCTGCATCTTCTGCGCTGTACTTGGTGGCGAGTTCTACGCTGACTTCATCAAAGCCGATCTGGTTCGCGCCCTTGCCGCACACCTCTTCATAGGTAAGCCCTTTGTGGCCCAGCCAGCGCTCGGACAGCGCATCCAAGTTATTGCTCTTGTGGCTCTCCAGCACGTAGGCCGCGAGCAGCGTGTCATGCACCACGCCGCGCATGGTGATGCCGTGGTTGGCGAGCACATGCATGTCATATTTGGCGTGCTGCAAAAGCTTGTGGTGTTTGGCGCGTTCCAGCCAAGGCTTGAAGCGATTAAGAACATCGTCAAACGGCAGTTGCTCCGTCGCATCCGGGCCGCGATGCGCGAGTGGGATGTAACAGGCCTTGCCCGGCTCCACGCAAAAACTCATGCCCACGAGGCGCGCTTTCATCTCGTCAATGCTGGTGGTCTCGGTATCAAAGCTCACCAATGCTGCGGATTCAATTTGCTTGGCCCAATGTTCAAGCGCCTCCCAGGTCAAAATGCTCTGGTAATCCGCATGGATATTGCGTACAGGCTTCTCAAGCGCTTCAGTTTTAACGCGCGAATCGCCGGCGGGAATCGCGCTTTCATCACCCGTCAGCTCGCGCAGCCAGGTGCGAAAGCCGTAGTGTTCGTACAGGTTGTGTAGCAGGGTGGCGTCATCCGGCTGCGCTTTGAGTTCATCAAGGGCGGTGTGGTGTTTGGCCAGATCCACGTCGTACTTCACGCGCAGCAGTTTGAGCGAAGTTTCAAAAAACGGAATCGCTTTTTTCAGGTTTTCACCCACCACGCCTTTGATCTTGTCTGCATTGGCGATGATGTTGTCCAGCGTGCCGTACTCAGTCAGCCACTTCACCGCGGTTTTGGGCCCGCACTTTTCCACGCCGGGCACGTTATCCACGCTGTCGCCAATCAGTGCCAGATAATCGACGATGCGCTCGGGCGGCACACCAAACTTGTTCACGACGCCGGGTGGGTCCAGTACCTCGCTCGTCATGGTGTTGACCAGCTTGACGTGATCATTCACCAGCTGCGCCAGGTCTTTGTCGCCGGTAGACACCACCGCATTCATGTGATGCTTTTCTGCCTGCTTGCACAGCGTGGCAATCACATCGTCAGCCTCCACACCATCGATCATGATCACCGGCCAGCCCAGCGCTTTGACAGCCTGGTGAATCGGCTCGATCTGGCGCACCAGGTCTTCGGGCATTGGCGCGCGCTGCTCTTTGTACGCCGGGTAAATATCGTCGCGGAAAGTCTTGCCTTTGGCGTCAAACACACAGGCCAGATGGCTGGCGTTGTAGTCTTGCCGCAGCTTTTTCATCATATTGATCATGCCGTACAGCGCGCCTGTGGGCTCGCCGGCTTTGTTGCGTAAATCCGGCAGCGCGTGAAAGGCCCGGTACAGGTAGCTTGAGCCGTCAACCAGCAAGAGAGTTTTGTCCATGGCATAGATATTAGAACGGCTCGCCACACCAGTTCTTTTGCCACATGTGTGCAGGTATAGCAGCACAGGTTTGATTGCATGCAACCGGCAACGTCCTGCATATGAGTGAGCGTGCCGAACTTTATGTGTGACTCCCCCTCAAAGCCGTAGCTCGTTGAGACCCCTGCTCAACAGCACATCCCTTCTATGCGTTACTACAAGGAGACGAGCATTGAATACATCGCTCGCGAATTGCAGCTCTCTGCGCTCGCCCCTGCTCCGCAGCGCTGCATTACTCTTGTGTGGCGTACTTGGCGCCTGTAGCTCCGGCCCGGATGCGCCTGTGCGCGGCGTGAACCCCATGGCTGATGAAGCGTATGTCAGTAGTGTGATGGCCAACATCCGCTTTCCGTATGCAGACATGGCAAGCGCCATTGACACCAAGCTCGCAAAAAATACCGCCCGCAGCGCCAGCTTTACCGGCTGTGACGCGGTGCAGGCCACACGCTGCGCTACTGTCAGCGGCAACATCAACCTGCAGCGCACGCAAGACATTACGATTGCCAAGGGCGCGGAGAAAGACAGCTTCAACGTCACCGTGCCTGTACAAGTGAAGGGCGATCTGAGCACCAGCAGTTCCGCCGCACCCGCAAATTTTGATTTTGGCGCCGCAATCAAACTGACCGTGGCGGCCAATATCACGGCCGACTGGTGCCCGGTGCTGGGCATGAACAGCACCGTCTCATGGCAGCAAGATCCGCGGGTGGCGGTGCAGCCGGACTTGAATCTGGTGCTTTCGCCTGGGCAGTTCGCGGTGTTTCAAGAAGTCACGGCTCTGATCACCAGTGCGCTCCAAGAAAAAATCAACTGCGATCAGATCCGCGCCAATGCACAGAACATTTGGGCCAAGCGCAGCGTTGCGGTGCAGCTACCCGAATTGGGCGCGATGCACCTGCGTGTGGCGCCTGAAACCATGACGCTGAGCGAATTTATTGTTGATGACCAAGCGCTGGACTTTTCATTCTCCATGCGCGGCAAGCTGGATTTAACCAAGACCGCCCAGCCTAAAGAAACCCGCGCGCTGCCGGCGCTTGAACGCCAAGCGGCCGCTGCCAGCCCCGACCTGCTGGCGGTAAAGCTGCCGGTACTGATTGACTATGCCACCATCAGCGAGGCCGTGTCTGCCGAGCTCAAAGATAAGCGTAAAGTCAGCGTGGATATTGAGATCGGCACTGCAGACATTGAGCTGAAAGAAATCTACAGCTACCCGTCTTTTGACGATGTGGTGATTGAAGTGAAGTTCCACGCCAACATGCCCGGCGCGCTGCCCAATACCAATGGCAGCCTGTATATCTCCACCACGCCCAAGCTGTCTGCCGATGGCAAAGTGATGCGGCTTGAAAACGTGCGCACGATCACCTCGCTGAGTAAAGACCTCTACAGCAGCTTGGACCTTGGACTGTCACGCTCAGTCAAAAAACGCATCGAGAAAAAGCTCACCTTTGATGTGACCAAGCAAATCACCAAGATCCGCGACTCCATCAGCGCAGAGCTTGAGCGGCAGAAAGACGGCCTGGCAATTGCAGCCAATGTGGACGATTTGACGATGGGCCTGATCAAGGCATCGCCCCGAGAAGCCGGGCTGCTGGTGGTCTCACAATTTCGCACCGCGCCGGCCAAGAGCTAGCCCGCCCCAAACCACGATATCTCACCCGCGATTTCATCGCTACACTGTGCAGCCCACTTGGATGATCACCGGCTGCACAGCATGGATACCAAACCCCTGAAAGATTTGCCGCCCAAGATGCGGGCGATTGACGATGCCGAGCGCGCCACCATGCGCAAGGCGCGCGAGAGCTGGCATCTGTTTGGCATTCTGGCCGAATTTGTCGAAAGCGCTGAAGCGCTGGCTGAAGTGCGGCCGGCGGTGTCTATCTTTGGCTCCGCGCGCACCAAGCCAGACCATCCGTATTACAAACTCACGGTGGATACCGCGCGCTTGCTGTCAGACGCCGGCTTTGCCGTGATCAGCGGCGGCGGCCCCGGCATTATGGAAGCCGCCAACATCGGCGCGCATGCCGGCGCATCCCCCGCGGTGGGGCTGAACATTGAGCTGCCGCACGAGCAGCACGGCAACCCGTACCAAGACATCAGCCTGCGCTTTCGCCACTTTTTTGCGCGCAAGGTGGCGTTTGTCAAATACGCCAACGCGTTTGTGATGATGCCCGGCGGCTTTGGCACGCTGGACGAATTTACCGAAGTGCTCACCCTGATCCAGACCAACAAGAGCCGCAGCATGCCCGTGATCCTGGTGGGCAGCGCGTTTTGGCAAGGGCTGATGCAGTGGATCAAAGGCACATTGCTGACTGAAGGCATGATCTCGCCCAAAGACCTGGACTTGATTCAAATCGTCGATGAACCGCAGCAAGTGGTCGACGCGATCTTCGCGTTCTATGAAAACCGCGGCTTTGGCCTGACGCCGGCAGAGCGGGAGCGGATGCTGTCGTTGTAGGTCTCTGCATGCTCTACGCAATGTCTATCGCCTTTTGAGCCATTTTTGCTTGGAAAATCGCATGGATATTGCGTAGAAACCTATTTTTAGCCCGTATCAACATTTGAAAGACCACGTTCGAGGTAAACCACCCGCTACGGCAGGCACCGTAGCGGGCGGGTTCGAGCGAACGCTTGGGCCTTACCGCGCCGTGCGCGGAGCCGAGGCCAAATAAACGGAGCGCGCGAGCAAATACAGCAGCAACCCGAGCGGCCCGTACATAAAGATCGTCGGCAGGGCAACTAACAACAACAGCCGGGGCCGACTGCTGGACAGCACGTCGTCAACAACCCATCGCCCGACGAGCAAGTCGAACACGAGGAAATGCACCCAGCCACCAAGCATCTTGCCCGGTACCGAGAACAGCGTAAGAACCTCTGCCAGGCTGGAGAAGCCCGCGCCCTTGGCCCAACCCCAATGGGTGACGAGAAGATAGACGTACAGCACGCAAAGACATACCGGAACGAAGCGCCCGCCGATGGCCAGCAGGGTCGTTCGCGGCCCGCCGGGCGGAGCAAGCACCGCCAGACCCAGTCCAACCCAGCCAGCGGCAGCAGCAAGGCTTGCGGCAGAGAAGATGGTTTCGTTCATGTCAGTTGCTCCCCTTGGCACCGGCCAATTGGGCCACCGGCAACACGACTGCCTGGCTTCTGACGCGCACAGCCTGGCCGCCGTTTTGTGCGGCAAAGTGCTCCGCACCCGCCTCGTTTGGAAACCATAGCTTCAGGCTCGCGACGCCGCGCTCTGAGAGGAAAGATTGCTGAAGTTGCTGCGCATCCAAGAGTGGCAGCACCCGGCTGTATTCTTCCCAGCTTGCATGGCCCGCCTCGAATGCAAGGGTGCGCAGCACATGCTTGCGCTGAACGGTGCTGCGAAGCCGATAGAGGCTCGGCAACGTTTGCGTTGGCACTGCAGCGGCGTTGAGCAGCCGCCTGAGCACCGGCAGCGCCGATGACAGCGAGTCCGATGTTGCAGCACGATGCAGGCGCTTTGCTTCTCGCAGCACCACCTGCGTGGAGGTAATTTCAGGGCCGCGCAGTTGGCGCGAAGAACTTGTAGGCATACCGACTCCGATTTCGTGTGGCCAATCTCGCCGTAGGCCACGGAGGGTATGCAAGCAGGGCTTGCGATTGAAGGGTGCTTGCGCTTTCGCGAGGAGGGCGTCCTGACAGCCCGACCATTATTCTACTGCTAGGCATCTGCTGCCACGCAGACGCCGGTGCTGTGGGGCATAACATTCGAGCTGCGCTGAGCGCGAATGCTTTCGCTCTATATCTGAATGTGCTCTACGCAATATCCATAAGGGTTTTGAGGCGAAAATGGCTCAAAAGGCCTATGGATATTGCGTAGAAGCTTGTTTGGCAAACAATACTAGGAATTTGGCAGCTAACACAAAGCTAACCAGCGGCAGGCCTCACCTCTTGGCAGGCACCACACGCGAGACCACCCAATGGTTCTTGCCCAGCGGCGCGACACGCTTAAAGCCTTGCTGCTCGAACATCGCCAGGCGGCTGTTGTAGAGAAACGCCTCCGATACCTTTCTGCCCTCTACGTTCTCGGGGTAGCTTTCCACGGTGCCGCCGCCAAGCTGCGCGATCAGTTTCAAAGCGCCGGCCAGGGCAGTGGAAGAGACGCCTTTGCCGCGGTACTCTTTATCGACAAAAAAGCAGGTGATGCGCCAATCGGGACGGCCCACAGGGATGAGTTCGTAAGCGCGTTTGTGTTTGATACGGGGAAGCTCCTCTGGCGATCCGAACTGGCACCACCCAATGCAGCGCGGCCCGTCAAAGACCAATGCGGCGTGGGTTGTTCCATCGCGAACCCGGCACTCTTTCCTTTCGCGTCGATGCGCGTCTCGCAGCTTGCCGTCTGGATGGAACTCCATACACCAGCATCCGCCCCACACGCCGCCATGCCGTTCAACAAGTTCCGCAAATGCGGGCCAAGTATCGGTGGCCAGTGGTTTGACGCTGAAGGGCATGCGGGGTCAGAGCGTTTTCAGGCCTAACGAAGGATTGCGCCTCTGCGAGCGCGCACGCGGGTAGTCATGCCGCGCTACCAGAACGCGCAAAGCTCACGTCCTCGACTGTTGCGGTTGCATTCTTGCGGCCTGGGTAGCTCAACCACTTCATGGTGATGTTGAGATCAGTCACAATATTCGATGCATCAATCTGCGACCCATCGCCCAGATCAATACTCTCCGTGGTGTGCGCATCTTTCAAGAGCGTGAGGTCGTAGCCTTTATCCAGCGCCGCATACGCGGTTGCGCGAATACACCAGTTGGTTTGCGCCCCGGCAAGAACGATGTGGGCCGCGCCTTGGCTGCGAAGATTCTCCTCCAGCTCTGTTTCCTCAAACGATGAAGGAAAACGCTTGTAGACCCTTTTCTCGCCCGGCGCCGGCACAAGCTGCGGCACCAGTTGCCACGGCGCAGAGTCGCGCGGCAGTTCGTCACTTTCGTGCTGAACCCAGATAACCGGCACGCCGCTTTGTCTGGCGCGCTCCACGGCCCGGGCAACGTTCTGAATGACGCGCGCCGCATCCCAGGCCGATGCCATCACACTGACCTGAACATCGACCACAACAAGAGAAGATTGGTTGCCTGCGCGTACGGTGCTCATAGGTACCTTCCAAGAATGGTGGAAGCGAGTTTAGTACCGCGTGGCCTCACGTTTGCGCTGAGCCAAGAGCAGATGCTCACACTAAAAACTAGAACCTATCTCATATTTGAAGCGGTTCGGAAATTGAAGCCATCATTCCGGCGAAAGCCGGAATCCAGGTAGTACTTCCAGAATGTGCGATACCTCCTGGATCCCGGCCTGCGCCGGGATGACAGCATTCATTCGAGGCTCCTGCCAAACTTGAGATAGGTTCTAAATATGCTCTACGCAGTATTCATAGGGGATTTAGAGCAAAAATGGCTGAAAAAGCCCATGGATATTGCGTAGAAGCAGTTTTTGAGCGCGATTAAGGCAAATACCGGCTGACAACTAACAGCCGGTACCCTCAAGTTGCCGAAGAACTAAACCCGTGAAGCCAGGCTTGTTACGGCGCAGAGCCGGCCTTGGCCTTGGCGTAGGCCGCCTCGCTGAACTTCCACATGGCTGCGCCCCACACCACGCCGAATACCGGAAAGGTCACCAGCGCAATAGGGATGATTTTTGCGGGCGTGCCCAAGGCGACCATCAGCGCGCTGAACAGCACTGCGGTGCCCAGCCCCCAAAAGAGCACACCGTAGACCAGTATGTAGCGCGCCGCGCCCTTGCTGCGCAGCTGCTCCCACTTGCGTAGCTTGTCTGCCTGATCCGTCATTTCGACCTCCTCACGCATGAATGGGTTAGGCATCACTGCTGATGGCGCAGCCCACCGCTTTTGAAAAGCTAGCCCAAAATTTTATTCCCGGCTGATGCTGGTAGACATGCGGGTAGTTCTGGGGGGGTTTCACATTTCCCTGAGAGGGAGCATGGATATTGCGCGTCATTCTGCATGACAGATCGCGCCAATGGTTTTGGTCGCACACGTTCACTCTGACTAACCCGCTACGGCAATCGCCTACCGAGCAACCTTTCGCTCAATCTCCACCACCACACCGCCTTTGAATGTGATGATGGTCATCGCTTGCGGATCGCGCTCGTGGGGGAAGTATGTCCATGTCTTCTCTTCAGGCTTACCTTTGACGATATTGCCGAATGCTTCATGGTCTGGCTTGCCGATTTTGAACACCACTTCGCCCTCACCCATACCCTTGCGGATGAAGCTGCGGTCTCGCGCATCGACCGCGAGTGCGGAACCTACTGTCAGCGCCAGTGAGAGAAAAGCGAGTGATCTAAAGAGTTTCATCGGTTACCTCTAGGTTTACGCAATAAAGAGTGGTCGCGAGAGTAGTGAATCGGTGCTTGCTGTTACGCGCAGAATGAAAGCTGTGCGTTATGCCGGCGTGGCTCGTTACTTTCACTGCGTCTACGCACTGAAAAGCAAGTCTATGTATTTTCACCAGTTGTAGCCTGCGCGCGATAGGGCCAAACACAGGTTGAAACACTTTGAATGCAGCCACGCCGGTATCGTGCGTTGCGCACGCCGAGGGCATTCATTGTGCATAGTTCCACCCATTCCAGCAGGCATTTAAAGTGCTTTACGCAATATCCATGCGCGTTTTGAGGCAAAAATGGCTCAAAAAGCGCATGGATATTGCGTAGAGGCGTTAAAACACCTTCTTTTTTGATCTTTTGTGCTCTTACAGCACATTTTAAGTATCTTATTATTTGCATTTTTATAGATTATTGACAATAATAAGATATGCCAAGAGTTTCTTCTGCCCTGGATGCCCTGCCACCTGCCGCTACGGAAGCCCTCACGCGGTTGGGCGAACACCTCGCCATCGCGCGCGCGCGGCGCAAGGAGCCGCAGCGCGCGTGGGCCAAGCGGCTGGGGGTTTCGGTGCCCACGCTCATCCGCATGGAAAGCGGCGATCCGCGCGTGGCCATGGGTGTGTATGCGACCGCGCTGTGGATGATCGGCCGCGCGCAGGCGCTGCCTGACCTGGCCGCGCCGCAGAACGATGCGGGCGCGCTTGAAGGCGAACTGCGCGCCGTGATGAAGCGCCGCGCGGTGCGTTCGCCGGCTTCGGTGGAAGCGCGGCTGCGTGGCGCAGCGGCGGAAAAAGCGGTAAAGAACACCAAGCCGGTCAAGCGCGGCAAGCAAGGCGGCGATGGCTGAGCCCTACCAACCCAGCGACCAACT
>JBOFGW010000417.1:0-2555 GCA_051649325.1 Burkholderiaceae bacterium
ACATAGTCCAGCTCCTGTGGTTGCATCAAGCGGCCTTCACTGCTTTCGTAGGTTTGGTGATAGTGTTAACCCACTGCTGCGCTTTTTTCAATTCTGCTTTGCCCGCGCGATGAACGATCACATCAACAGTGCTGACTGCAAGCAATTCAGAAGTCACGCTGCCCAAAAACAGTTTGCTCAAGCCGCGGCGACCGTGCGAGCCGATAAAGATCACATCGCAGTCTTTGGTTTTGGCTGCTTTGGCAATGGCCGCGGCGGTGGTGGCGGTGGTAGCCCAGCTCGTCTCACAAGCCACGCCGGCAGCGCTGGCCGCTTTTTCAATCGCGCCCAGAAATTCGACAGCAGATTTTTTGGTGATGGCTTTGTAGTCAGAAGGTGTTAGGTAATACGCGGCAATTGAGCCTTCATAGATCGGGTACTGATAATTCTCCGCCGCGTAAAACGCCACCACCGGAATGTTCAAACGCTTTGCAAGGCCGATTGCTTTGAGCGCCGCTGCAACCGCAAGCGGCGAACCATCGGTGGGGATCAGCATTTTTGTGTACATGAAAATTCCTTGCTGCTATAGGTGAGCATGGCGCAGCCATGAATTCTTTCAGTATGGCAAAGCCGCGCACATGCGCTTTGCGCAAGATCAAATGGCCGTCTAAATGATCTGCCTAAGATGAAGCGCACTTCATCCATTCAAGGAGACTCGCATGAAAAGCGTTTTAGTGGGCAGCTTGGTTGCCCTGGCCATACTGGCGCCTGCATTTGCCGACGACGCAGACAGCAAAACCTACCGTCCGTTTGGGGCAGACAACACGCCCGGTTGGGGCATGATGAGCCGTGAAGAACGCGCCGCGCATCACAAGAAAATGCACGGCATGAAAAGCAAGGATGAGTGCAAGGCCTATCACGACCAGCACATGAAAGAAATGCAGTCGCGCATGCAAAGCCGCGGCGGCAAGATGAACATGCCCAACATGGACCCGTGCGAAATGATGGAAAAGCGCGGCCACTTCAAGTCCAAGTAGCAGCTCTTTAAATGCTTTCGCTAAGTTGACTACGCAGTATCCATGAACTTTTTCAAGCAAAAATGGCTGAAAAAGCGCATAGATGCGGAAGGGAAACTATTAGCTTCGCATATACGAAAAATATTTAAGCCTCGATGTCAACTACCGCCGCAGCAAGATCAAGCTCGATCCGAGGATGACGTGATCAGCCTATCCACTGACCTTCCACCATCACCCGCTTAACATGCAAGTCCGTGTCAAGCACGACTAAATCGGCAAATGCGTTCTGACGCAGTCGGCCACGGTCTTGCATGTTCAGAAAATCCGCCGCAAAGGTGGATACGCGTCGCGCTGCATCGTCGAGCGGCAGACCGATGCTGACCAGGTTGCGCAGCGCTTGATCCATGGTCAGGGTGCTGCCGGCCAGCGTCCCGTCGGGCAGTCGCACGCCGTTGCCGCACTTGTGTACGGCGTGCCGCCCCAGCGAATACTCGCCATCGGCCATGCCGGTCGCTGCGGTGGAGTCGGTAACGCAATACAAATGCGGGATCGCGCGCAAGGCAGACTGTATTGCACCGGGGTGGACGTGCAGTAGATCGACAATCATTTCTGCATACTGCGCGTGCGCAAGCGCAGCGCCAACCATGCCGGGCGCGCGATGGTGCAGGCCGCTCATAGCATTGAACAGATGCGTGAATCCGGCAGCGCCCGCATTCAACGCGGCCACGCCATCTTCGTAGCGGCCTTGTGTGTGGCCAATCTGCACCACAAAGCCGGCCGCGCGCAATGCCACGATGAGTTCAATCCCGCCGGGCAGCTCGGGCGCTACGGTGACTAGGCGGATGGGTGCGCGCGTGTTGAGCTGCTGGATCTCCGCAAGCGAATGCGCGCGGGCAAACGCGGGTTGAGCGCCCAGCTTGTTGGGACTGATGTACGGCCCCTCAAGGTGAATGCCCAGCACGCGTGCCTGGTCTTGGCTGCGCTGAGCGATCACGGTGCTCGCTGCATCCAATGCCTGCTCGATTTCCTGCAGTGGCGCGGTCATCGTAGTGGCCAATAGGGCAGTGGTTCCATAGCGCACATGTGCGCGGGCAACCTGCGCGACCGCGTCTTTCGCCTGCATCACATCAAATCCGCCGCCGCCGTGCACATGCAAATCAATGAACCCCGGCAGCACGATCGGCTGATCAGAACGCAAAACCTCATCGGCTGCGATCGGATTGCCGTAAACCCGCGCGATATGCGCTTGCTCGACTTCAAGTGTGCCGATCACAAAGCCGGTAGGCGTCAAAATTGCGCCGGTGATAACGGAGGAGGGACTCATCGATAGAAAACAGGTTGCATGCAGACAGCTCTACGCAATATCCACGCGCTTTTTCAGACTATTTTGGCTGAAAAAGTGCATGGATACTGCGTTATGCATTTGTATCGCATGATTTAAACGAGTTGTTTGCGGCATTGCTTTCACGTGTACTGCGAGCCTTCGGACAATAAGTGAATAGATAATACCAGTTAAATACCAAAAAGGGATTGAAGCAGGACTGTTTTCCCAATAAGCAT
>JBOFGW010000418.1:0-3840 GCA_051649325.1 Burkholderiaceae bacterium
TCAAAGCGATGCAGACGACAGATATCACGCCAGACTTCATCGTGGTGGATGGCAGTGAAGGTGGCACTGGTGCCGCGCCAGTGGAGTTCACCGACCATGTGGGCGTGCCGCTGCAAGAGGCGCTGCTGCTCGTGCACAACACGCTGGTGGGCGTGAACCTGCGTGAGCGCATCAAAATCGGCGCGGCAGGCAAGATTGTCACCGCGTTTGATGTAGCGCGCACGCTGGCCATTGGCGCGGACTGGTGCAACAGCGCGCGCGGCTTTATGTTTGCGCTGGGCTGCATTCAAGCGCAGGCCTGTCACACCGGCAAATGTCCCACCGGTGTGACCACGCAAGACCCGCTGCGTCAGCAGGCGCTGGTGGTACCGGACAAAAGCGAGCGCGTGCATCACTTTCACGACAATACGCTCAAAGCGCTGGCCGAGCTGGTCGCCGCGGCGGGGTTAACGCACACGAGCATGCTGCGGCCACATCACATTGTGCGGCGTATCTCGGAGAGCGAAATTCGCCTATTTTCGAACCTGTTTCCCTATATCAAACCCGGTGATTTGCTGGATGGCGTAAGCACTGTGCATAACGTGTTTAAGCTGTACTGGCCGCTTGCTCAAGCGGGAAGCTTTGCCCCTCACACAAACGCGTGAGGCCGCGCAGCTTTCGCGAGGCTGCGTGTGGAGATACATTCAGTGCATACGCCTGGGAGGAGCCAAACATGAAAAAGATCAGTACCGTAGCCGCAGCCGGATTGCTGCTGTTCTCCGCAAGCGCTTTTGCGCAGCAACTCAAGCCTGGTTTGTGGGAGATGCAGCAGCGCATACAAGGCGATGCTGAAATGAACGCGCAGATGGAGCAGGCGCGCAAGCAAATGGCCGCTATGCCACCGGCGCAGCGCAAACAGATGGAAGAAATGATGGCCAAGCACGGCGTCAAGATGGATTTGGGCGCCAGCAGTTCGGGTATGGCGGCCCAAGTCTGCCTGACTGAAGAAGACGTCGAGCGCGACATGATGCCCTCTGACGTGCAAGGCAAATGTAAATACGACTGGAAGAGAAGCGGCAGCACGATCAAAAGCACGTTTACTTGCGCCGACCCCGTTTCTAGCGGCACTGGCGAGTGGACACTGGTGAGCGCGGAGCGCTACACCATGAAGATGGACGTGACCTCGCAAGACAACGCTGGCAAACCGTGGGCTATGAAAATGAGCGGCGAGGGCAAATGGCTGGGCACTGATTGCAAGGGTCTGGCGCCGCTGAACAAGAAAAAGTAATAACGCAAGGACTCTTGCTGCTGGCAAAAGCCATGCAGTAATTCGACATTTCTGCGCAGGTTGTGGGGCAAAAGCGCCTGAAGATCTGCGCACGTGCTGTTTCTCTGTCCCTCAAACAGGCTATTCAACGCCTGTCCCCGCCTCCGCGTGCTTAGTTTTCTACGTACTACCAATAGATACTATTTGTTACTGAATAGTATGTTTGTAACACTCATCGGTATAAACTAAATCGTTCACAAGACAACCGGCAAGTAGTTTTTCGCGCAATCTTGGTTGCATGTGAGCTGCCATTTCTTCCTCTTTCAATCACTAGACCCGGGAACACCCGGCTTTCATGGAGCACAACATGAAACGACTTCTGCAACTTCTGGCGGCGGTATCCGCCACGGCGCTACTCACAGCCTGCGGCGGCGGCGGTGGTGGCAGCGAACCTGCTGCTGTTACTCCTCCCGCACCAACCTCAACCACGCTGGCCGATGCGCTCAGCAAATCGGGCAACACCAACACCATGGCCGGCGCGGCCAATACGGCGGGGCTCAGCAGCGTTCTCGCTGGCACGCAGAACTACACGCTGCTGATGCCGGACGACGCTGCGATGAGTCCATATGCTGAAGACTTGGCCGAACTTGTCAAGACCGAGAATCGTGACGCGCTGACCGAGTATGTCAAAGCGCACATGGTGGATGGCAAGCTGCTGCAAGAGCAGCTTTTGGCCGCTGCCAACGCGCCGGATGCGCCCGTCTCTGGAAAAACGCAGGGCAACGCCAAGACCACTATCGTCATCACCAATTTGCTGGGCGATGAGCTGGAAATTGTGCTCGACAACGGCGTGCTCACCATCAACGGCGTAGTGATTGGTACGGCCAACATCACCGCCAGCAACGGCGTGCTGCACATTCTGCGCGGGCCGATCTTCAGGCCAAGCACGTTTTCGGTGATCAAGCGCAATGACACGACTTCTACGCTCGAAGCGGCAGTCAAAGCCGCCGGACTGGAAGGCGCGCTGCGTGACCGCAATGCCAAGCTCACCGTGCTAGCACCTACTGATACGGCGTTTGCGCAGCTGCTGAAAGACCTCAATGTCACGGCCGAGGAATTGCTTGCGAACAAAGACTTGCTCACGCAAGTGCTGACCTATCACGTCATTCCCGAGCGTATCTTGGCGCGGCAATTCAAAGATGGCGAATCGATTGAAACCTTGAACGGCCAGCGCGTGATCGTCAAATCGATCAAAACGCCGGGCAAAGCGCCTGCGATTGAAATTACCGATGCCAGCGGCGGCGTGAGCAAAGTCACTCAGGCCAACCTGCGCGGCGGCAAGGGCGTGGTGCACCTGATCGACCGTGTGCTGCTGCCCACCAGCAAAGACATTGTGGCGGTAGCTGCCGGTAACCCAGATTTCTCGATTCTGGTGGAAGCCGTCACCGCCGCTGGCCTTGTGGACACACTCAAAGGCAAAGGCCCGTTCACGGTGTTTGCGCCAACCAACGCCGCGTTTGCTGCGCTGCTGGACGAACTGAAAGTCACCAAAGAAGCGTTGCTCGCCAACAAGCCCTTGCTGACCTCGGTACTGACTTACCACGTGCTGCCGAGCGCGGTGTTTGCCGACCAGCTCAGCGATGGGTTGAAAGCCAAGACGGTACAAGGCCAAGAAATCGCCTTCGCCCTCAAAGACGGCAAGGCCAGCATTACCGATGCGAATGGCCGCAGCTCGAATATCGTGGCCACCAACGTGCAAGCGACCAACGGCGTGGTGCATGTGATCGACAAGGTGATTTTGCCCAAGTCTGACGCGCCGCCACCGCCCCCGCCAAGCGACATCGTAGCGATTGCGCAAGGCAATCCAGACTTCTCCATCTTGGTAGAAGCGGTCGTTGCCGCGGGCCTTGTGGATACGCTCAAAGGCGCCGGGCCGTTTACCGTGTTCGCGCCGAACAACGCTGCATTTGCCGCGCTGCTGGAAGAGCTGAAAGTCACCAAAGATGCGCTGCTGGCCAATAAGCCGCTGCTGACATCCGTGCTGACCTATCACGTGCTAGCAGGCAAGGTACTGGCTGCGGACCTGAAAGACGGTTTGATTGCGGGCACTGTGCAGGGCCAGCCGATCAAGTTCGGCATCATGGGTAGCAAAGCCAGCATTACCGATGCATCGGGCCGCAAGTCCAACATCGTGGCCACTGATGTGCAGGCCAGCAACGGCGTGATTCACGTGATCGACAAAGTCATTCTGCCCACCAGCAAAACCATTGTGGATGTCGCTAAAGGCAACCCAAGCTTTTCAATTCTGGTAGAGGCTGTGGTGGCTGCCGGCTTGGCTGATACGCTCTCTGGCAAAGGGCCGTTCACCGTGTTCGCGCCAACTAATGATGCCTTTGCCGCGTTGCTGCACGAGCTGCACGTCACCAAAGAGCAGTTGCTGGCCAACAAAGCGCTGCTCACCAAAGTGCTGACCTACCACGTGGTGCCCGCGCAGGTGCTCTCAACGCAAATTCCGTTTGATCAGCCGGTGAAATCTGTGCAGGGTGAAACCTTTACGATTGGCAAAGACCTGAAGATCACCGATCAAGCCAAGC
>JBOFGW010000419.1:0-39552 GCA_051649325.1 Burkholderiaceae bacterium
GCACGAATTACCCGCTTGGCGGCAAGGTGGGGGAAGGACCCAAACTACTTGGGGAATGCCGCCAGAGCGGCCTTGCGCATGAGGCGCGGGAAGTCTTCATTTGCTTTGCGTTGAGCAATGCCCCAATAGTCAAAGCGCACTCTGTAGCGAACTGTGGGCCTGAAGCGCAGGATCACTTTGATCTTGCCCTTGCTTTTTCGCTCATAGATGCCATACGGCAAGCGGCCACCGTTGGCTGTCTTGCCTGTGGATGTGGGTGTGCTGGCGAAGTAGTCGCCAGGCTTCTTGTTTCGCTGTTTGCTTTTAAACGTTTGGTTAGCCGAATAGCCTGATGTTTGCTCTGCAGCCTGCAGAACTGACAACATCTGCATGATCTGCCCACGACTCATGTTGCCGTAGGCGTCCAACCTGGCACCACTGCCTGGTATCGCGCGCCAGCCTTGCGGCATCAGTCCCCTGGCTTGCAGTGCGCGTTCCATGCGCTTTTGCCCGCGTTCACCACCACGCACCCCTGGTGCAAGGTAGTTGATAGGGGCGATGCCGCCGCTTTGATCACTGCGAATCTCTGTTTTCGCAAACAGCTTGCTTGCATTCGCAAGCTTCACACCAATGGAACGATTGATTGTGAAAGGGGTCGGCCGGTCAAACGCGCTGGCCATGCCTGACCTGTGCGCATCTCGCACGTTAAAAATCGTCCAATTCAACGCTTTTGCAGTCACCGAGGGCAGGGCGCGAACAATCGCCCCCGCCTTGGCTTCAAGGCCTGAAATATCAGTGCTTGCAAACAGCATAAGTACAGGCGTGCTTATCCACGCAGATCATCTTCAGGGCCGCTGGTTCCTGTGGAACGCAGCGATTTTTGCTTTGATCGTGCCCTGAAGGCTGGGGTGGACACATGGCCGCTTAACCCCGGTCAGATCGCGATGGCCTGATGGCCAAATGCGACGTTGAGCGCAAGTGTAGCAGCATTTACCGATGCTGCGGACATAAGTGCTTTCCCTGCCTTGACGTGCCCATACGAATCCAGCATTTCGGTGCGAGTTCGCCCAGGGCTCATTTGGAACTTCACGCCGCGCTCCACGGCCGCGTCAATCGTGTAGAACTGCGTCACAAGCTGATCCAGCACGTTCTTCCACTGGCGGTCAAACACTTCAGCACTTACACCCAAGGCAGCGCTTCGCATTTGCTGGGTGTGTTTTGCCCGCCCACTGCCCTTGCATTTGGGACAAGGCCGCAATGCAGCACGCTCACCCACAGTGCCACGACCGTGGCACTGTGTGCACTTGTCAATCACCCACTCGGCCAGCGCCTGTGCCACAAGCCTGCCAGCGAAAGATTCACTCATGGCTTGAGGCGCTTGCTTTCGGCCTGTGCGCATAGCGCGTTTGTTGATCGCCGCGAACGCACCAACATCACTCGCAAGCTCGCTGCACACCAGCACTTGCGCCAACTTCAGCGCGGCGCGGTCATGGCGGTATTTGGCCCCCCACAACGCATAACCCAGGCGGCTTTGCACAGCAAACGCACTGATGGCCAGATCACTGGAATTTGCCAACGCAATGCGCTCTTTCAAGTCTGGTTTTTCGCTCATACAGCCACCCCTGGCTTAGCCGGAAACAGCGCCACCGCTTGCGGCCCGAAGCCGCCCAGCAGCAGCTCGCCAAGCTGCCGGGCCAAGCCCACATCGCTCACCCACATCGGCATCGGTGCGCCCACCGCCTTGATCGTGTTCGCATCCACCCGCTCCAGCGCAAAGAAGCGGTCAGGCAGGCCCTTCATGCCGTCTGCAATGCAGGCGTCTACCCAGGCCTTGCCACACTCAACACGGCGTTCGTCGATCAACTCAGCAACCTTGGGCATGCTGTCCCGCAAACTGGGTTTTGTTTTTGCTTGTCCGTCCACGTCGTCCACCTTTTATTGAGTTCATAAATAAATAAAACATGTGTTCCCGCGCCCGCGACCGCACGGGTGTGTGTCATGTCATGCATTGGTGTTGCTGGGCAGTCCATGCAGCAGCTTCAACCGCTTGTTTGGGCAACAGCAAGCGGCACAGCAAGTCCACCAAAACGGTGGACGCGTGGACGGATTGACCTACGTCATGGGTCCATGCAGCGACCTACCCACGCACGTGCCCTTGACCATGCCGCGAATCTCGCCTCCCGCAGGGTCAACAACACGGCGCGTATCGGGTGCCGTGAGCTTTTCGGGTGCAACGCAGCACACCCATCGCGCTCTAAAACGGCACATCGTCGCCACCTCCATCACCACCATAACCCTGCGCGGGCTGGGTGGCGTCATCGTCTTCAAACTTGGGCGGCCATTGCTCAGGCGCTTTGTAGCCTCGCCTGCGCTCACCCTTGGTTTCGCGGCCCGGCTCCCAGCCGTGGTGCTCCAACCAGCCGCGAATTTGATTCTCCAAAAGCGAACTGCTTTTGGCCACATCGGCACCCAGGGCCTGCACCAAGCCCGCGATGGTCACAAACTGCGTCATGCAGTGATATCGACCAGTCGTGTCACGCTCAGCCGATGGTGCGCCATCACGCGTCAGCAGCTCATACAACCGGCCATGAACCGCGCTTTCAATCAGCCGCTTGTCCTGCTCCGGCCAAAAATACCGCAGCTCTTCAGCAGGCTCAGGGTGATACCGCTCACCCTGCAAATACAGCTGCAGCGCCTCCGCAAACAGCTGTTCACGCCGCTCAGCCAACCAGCCGTTGTTGATGCGGTTCGGGCAGTACACAGGCCACAGCCTGCGAGCACCCGACATGTCCGCCACATACTGCCTGCGGTTGGTTGATGCAAAAATCACCAGTTGGCGCAAATGCTCCTGCACGTACTTGCCGTATGCGCCACGAAATCGGTCTTTCTGGCTGCTCAAAAAGCTCTTGATCGAATCAGGATCGGCCTTGCGCATCGCGCTCAGCTCTGCCAGCTCATAACCCCACAGGCCTTGAAGCTGCTCGTATTGGTCTTTGCCCGTGCCAATGTCAAACACCGTGTCGCTGAAGTACTCAGCACCCACCAGCGTCTTGATCAATGTGCTTTTGCCCACACCCTGCACACTGGATTCCAGCACTGGCGTGTAGTCAAATTTGCAGCCAGGGTTCATCACCCGCGCACAAAGCGCCAGCAACGTGTATCGCCCAACACGGCGGATGTAGTGCTCAAGCTCAGGGGCCAAACCCGTTGCGCCAAGCTCATAGCCCAGCACGTGCAGCAGCCAAGAATCAATGCGGCTTTTTCCGTCCCACTGCAAGCCGTTCAGCCAGTCACGGATCGGGTGAAATTTGTGCTCCGCCGCGTGCAGCTCCAGGCCTTCATTGATCGCTTGTCGGCTGGCTGTTTTAAGGCGGTAGGTGGCCGTTAGCCACTTGCCCAGCTGCAAATCACACGCCTCAGTCAGTGGACCTGTTTTGGCAGACCACGGCCACGCCGTGCGCGTGTGCGGCCCACTGGTCAATTCGTTGTAGCCCAGGCAGCCCACCAGCGCAGGCGCTGTGTTCAGCGCCTTGTCCACCATGGCGCGGTTCACACCCAGTTCGTGGCGCTGCAGCTCCATCAGCTTTTGCACGCCGCGCAAATAGTCCTCAAACGCATCATCATCCATCGGCGCGTCAGCGGGGCCATCGCCGCCCGCGCCACCAGAACCATTTCCACCCCCCGCGCCAGCTGATCGCGCACCAATTGTGCTGCGCACATCACGGGCACGATCACCACCATCCACAGCCGCCGCATCCGTGCTGCCATCCGCCACCACAGGCACAGCCTGGGCAGTGGCAAAGTAGGCGAGCACAGCAGCCGCGTCAGCACCTTCGTCCATCATGTCGCCGCAGTCCCAGCCGCTGGGCTTGCTGCCCAGTTCAGGCAGCGGCAGCCACTGCACCAGGCAGCCGTGCTCGTTGGCCAACACACCAGCAATGCCCAGCATCGCTTTTGCGCCCGGCTGTTTGTGCCAGGCCACATAGGGCTGCGCGGCTTGCATGGCAGCCTTGGCGGCATCATCCAAGCCCTCCAATTGCGCCTTGGGCACCAGCACCCGCTGGCAGTCCGCATCTGGCCACAACAGCACCGTGCGGCCAGCATCCGGTACGTCTGTTTTCAGCCAAGCCCAATCCGCTTTGGCCCACACCTTGGCACCACCGGGCCAGCCCACCACTGTGTAGGCCGTGTGCCCAGCATCGGCCAGCAGCGTTTGCAGCCGATCGGCCTTTTTCTCGCCCTCCACCACCACCACAGTGGTGTCAGCGGGCAAATCGCCGCTGGGCAAGTACAAAGGGCGCGGATCAGCAAACGTCTTGCTGATCCAGCCAAACGTGTTGCCGGCCGATGCGCGGCACCACGTGAACGGCAGCGGCTCCTTGGCTCCGTCGCTTTTTTTCACGCGGCAAATGTAGCCATACAAATCCGCGCCGCGCCGGTACTCAGCCGTGTGATCCACCTGGGCAGCCGTGTAGTGGCCGTGCCGGAACACAAACGCAGGCGCACCCACAGGCACAGGCTGCACGACCACCCATTTTTCTTCCTTCGCAACCACGGGCGGCGCAGCCGGGGGCAGGGGTCTGGGCGGTGGTGCATCCCCAGCGCGGGGGCTTAGCACCTTGGCCACATCGCACAAATTGTGCGCATGGGCCAGTTCCACCGCAGCCCGCGTATGGCTCAGGTTGTGCAGCGCGGCATACAAACCCACCAAGCCTTTGCCTTTGGCATCGCCGCCAAAGTCGCCCCAAAACCCGTTTTTTAAGTTGTAAGAAAACGAAGGTGTTTTCTCGCTGCGAAACGGGCTCAGCGCTTTAAATTCCGCACCACCACCCACACGCTGACCCACCCACAAGCCTAGCAAATGCTCTGCATTGCCGGCCAGCGCGTCGTTCAGCGCGTCGATGTCTACAGGTGGCCAGACGGGTTGCGCGGGCGATCCTGCTGCGCGATCGCTCATGCGACCACAACCTTCGCGGCCTTATTCACCGATTTCGCCACCGTCAACACCCGCCTGTGCTGCGCCGCGGGCTTGCCCTGCTGCTCACGCACAGCAGCGTCATGCGCCGCCCAAAGGGCGCGCACCTCCTGCGTCAAGCCCGTGATGCTTTGCGCTTCGCAGTAACTTAGGCCGCGCTCTCGGCAGCGTGCCACATAACTAGTGAATGACCACACCGGCAAAAGCGCGGCCCCCCAAGAAGCCGTGCGCGGCATCTCAGACTTGGGCACCGGCTGCAAAGACCTCGGGCAAATCTGCTGAAACAACAAAACACCACGGGCACCACTGATATCAATGCCCATGTACTGCCACAGAGCCAATTCGTACTCACCTTTGATGATCACCCCCGCGCAGCGCCCAGGCGCAGGCAGAGTGGGCGCGCGGTACACAGCACCCATCTCCAAACCAGCCGCCACCTCAGCCACGCTGTGCGCGCCCACAATCACCGTGTGCACCCGGCCTGCGGTTGCACTCATTTGCCACCCCGCACACGCTCAAGCATCGCGGTGGCCTTGCGCAACTCTTGCGCCGCGCCGTCAATCACCTCCACCAGCCGCGCCTCCTGATCCTTGGCAGCCACCCGCGCCGGGCGGGCGTGCTGGGTTTCATCGCAGGCGTGCAGCAGCGGCTCGTAGCTGCCGCAGAAGTTCATTGCCGCGATGATCTGGCCAAAACTCAAGCGCTGATCGCCGTCCTCCCTCAGGCACGCCTTCAGGCGCGCATAGGCCGAATCTGGCTTCATGTGCGGGAACAAAAACGCCGCCAACTCTTTGAACGTCTTGCCGCCATGGCTAACCATCAGGTTCAGCGCCTCAAATTCGTCGTCAAAGAACAGCTTCGCCTGCGTCGTCATTGCGGTTTCCCCAGAATTTCCCAAGGCCCCTAAAAATTAGGGGGGCTTAGGGGTGCTTTTTCTGCCCAAAAAAATGAGACTTGCTGCCATGTCAGCAGCAAACCTCAATCACCAAGTGCTATCGAAATTCATAGCAACAAACCCAATCAACATGCTGGGCATGTCCGGTTTTTGTTGTTGCTTTCGTTTTTTGAAAGCCCCAGCACTTAAACCATCTGCGGGGTGGCCGCTGGGAAATCCCGGCGCGGCACTGAGGCCTTCAAAAAACGCTCTTGGGTACATCACAAGGAGGCCCAAGAGCGCAAAAAGGCCGCGGGAAACTTTCACATTCCACGGCCTTGGGGAGTTCAGGGCGGGGCGGCGGGCTGGGCGGCATGCACGGGTGCGGCGGTACCGCGCAACACAGCCCAATCCACGCCAGGGCACAGCCGCTCGCACGTCACTTGGCCCAGCGTCAGGCGCTCAATTTGGATCGCACGCTCAGGCGGAACACCGATGCGCTTCCAGTTTCCGATTGCCGAAACGCCCAAATCCAATTTCTCGGCCAGAGCAGATCTACCGCCCAACACTCGGGCGGCCGCGTCAACTGGATGTTCAACATTTTTTATGTCCATGCATGCAGCATAACATTAAAACTGTCACAAACGCAAGCGCGTCGTTTAAGGTTTTGTCATGAAAACCGCAGGTCAACGCATGAAACAGGCCCGAGAGCAGCGCGGCATAGGCCAAAAAGAAGTGGCGCACGCAGTAGGATTTGCGCACGCCAGCAGCGTCGGGAATCTGGAAAACGGCGACACAACGACAGGCGGTCCGCACGGGCCAGCCATCGCCAAGTTTCTGGGCGTGCCGCTGGACTGGATCCAAAACGGCCCAGACATCGAAGACATTCGCAATATCATTCGTCCAGAAGTTGCGAATCTTGAATCACATCAAGTAGCGACTCATTGGCTAGCCCACGAAGACACACCGAACAACAACGATCGTTTCAGGCTGCTGGGGCAAGCAAATCAACTACTCAACTCATTGAGTACGCCGCAACTCAGTCTCACCTTGCGACTGATCAGCGCGATTGCAGATCCAAAAAAATCATAGCATTTAGGGCTCGCCCATCATAAATAGGCGCTTAACTGCTACAAAAACAGGACTGCCGAGACAGCCTCAGTGCGGCGCGTTTTCGCCCACTTTTCCGCAGTTGGGACATCTGTACTTGCCCCAAGCCCATGCAATGAACGCAAGCCCAGGCAGCACCCACGCGATCAAGCCAACCATCGCGATCAACTGAGGCATGAAGTGATTACCCATCCAAGTCTTCATCACGCCAGTGTGCCCGCACGACAAGCACCTGCGGTGATTGGGTATGCCAGAGGCCACCCCCTGTAGCGCCGGCTGTCTAACCCCGCACTTAGGACAAATTTCCGCCTTCCGATTGATCACTGCACCGCACTCTACGCAGTGTTTTGTTTGCATTTCTTGCTGCATGAAGCCTCCGTTAAGTCAAAAGATTTTGCGGTAAAAAATCGTTGCACGTTTATGACACTTTTTCTGTTGACATAAAACCATTTTTAGTGTTCAATCCACCCATCGCACCCAAACAGCGAAACGAAGTGGCCAAGAACGACGGGCATGGCCAGCAACCGCAACCCAGGTGAAGCGGACTTCTAGGCCATGTTGGCCGCAGCAAGGCGGGTGCGATGAAGTTTGAGTGCTTTGGGCGGCTGACGTGCGCGGTTGTGGTGACCAAGCGGCGATGCGCAGTGCCCACAGGGGTGGCCGATGAAGCAGGCCCGGCAAGCGAGAAAGCCCCTAGACCGCTGCGTAGCGAACGGCCTAACCAGTCGGCCTACCGCAGCCGGTCGCCCAAAGCACTTAAGCAAAACCAGCACATGCCCAGCCCATCCATTGGGTTTGTTGCTATGAAATTTGAACCAGCTCAGGCGAGGGGCTGCGCCAAACCAAGGTGCGGCAGCCCTTACCGCACCGATGCGGGCGACAGCGTGAGTCAAAGGCCGAACTTCATGCGGCCAATGTCCCCGCCGCTTTGCGCAGCCCCTCACCTGAGCTGGTTTGATGAATCGAAACGGAGAACGCATGTACGCCTACACCATTCGCAGCGGGAATGCCCGCCAAACAGTGATTGCAGCCCACGCCGTGGACGCCTTGATCGTCGCAATGGACCTGTTTGGTGCCACCGCACGCATCAGCGTGCGCATCTTTGACCCGCAGCGCATCAGCGTGCGGCCCGCGAAGCCTGGAGCCGCCACATGACCTGCATCACTAATGCCTGCAAGCAAGGCCGCTTGCGCTGCCCGACGCCACAAACATGTGCATTCATTGAAGCAATAGAGCCAACGCCTGCACGTCCTCTGAAATTAACGCAACTGATCACAGGGCAAGGCGCACCTCAAAACATTCCGAAGGGCTTGCTGACACACATCTCGATCGGCTACCACGCCGAAAGAACCACCCCACGCCAGCGCATGCCCGCCCCCACCGATTTGGCCAAGCTAGACGCCGCGCCCATCACCGTGTGGCCAGACATGCCACAAGCGCAGCCGCGCACCTGGGCCAAGCATTGGCTCACCAAGTGCTTCGTGGCGTCCGTCTTGCTGCTGATCGGCCTCATGGCTTTGTGGGGGCCAATCATCATTTGGTGGAGCGACAAATGAGCCACCACGAGATCACCTTGCTGATCATCCCTAGCATGCCAGTGCATGTCGCAGGCATCAGCACACCAGCAGGCATCAAGCACGTGATCGTCGTGCAGGGCCAAACCTCAGGCGCGCACAGCGCGCCATGCTGTGAGGAATTTGGCCTGGCCACAGCCCACATCCCAGTCGCTCCAGGCGCTCAAGCCGAACAAGACGCCCAAGTTTGGTGCGACAAAACCAACAAACTGCTCAAAAACGGCACCTTGCGCGGCATCCGTGCATGCGCCCCGCTGCGCAAAACCAGTTTGATTCTGGAAGGTGCCCTGGCGTACTGGCAAGAAAACCCAACCCCCTTAGCCGCAGCACCGGTAGTCAAAGCCCAAACGCAAACCCACCAGCACCAACCCGCGCTGGTGTAACTCCGCAAATCGAAAATGCACATGAAATCAAACATCACAAACGCAGCCCTGGCGATCCTGATCGTCGCGGCATGCAGCACCTCACCAGCCCAAGCCCAGCAAACCGGTCTGCTGCCGCAAACCATCGGCTTGCACGCCACCACCAAGCACTTCCAGCCACGCTACGCCGGCGACTGGAACGAATTGAATCGTGGCCTGTACCTGCGCTGGGCCAACGGACTCACCGCTGGCTACATCGGCAAAAACAGCAACAGCGAACCCATCGCCTACCTGGGCTACACCGCCCAAACCAAACCATGGGCCACGCCCGCAGGCGGCATCAGCCTGGGGATCACAGCTGGCGCAATCACCGGCTACGACAAATTCATCCAGGCCGTGCCCACCAGCAGCATCACCATCCCGCTGCCCACACCCCCGCTGCCCGCAGGCATCACATTACCGCAGCTCAGCTACACCACCAAGGTAGCCATCCCACCGGCACTGCAACCTGGCCAGCGCATCACCCAGCGCTGCGGGCAAGCGGGCTGCACCTTATATGTGGTGCAACCCCGCCTGCAACCCTTGCTTGTGCCCAGCCTGGCTTGGCACGCACCCCAAGCCCTCCACCCCTTTGGAACAGCCTGGGCAACCCGCATCAGCCTACTCCCCAAGGCCAACAAACACAGCAGCCATGCGGCGCATTTGAGCGTGGAGTTTGAGCTGCCGTGACAAACCAGCTGCACGACCAAGGAGCCCCCTTCGCACCCGCGCAGGCCAGCGCGATCGAAGCCAGCGCTCAACAAGCCGCAGCGAATGGACAAACACCAACCCAGGCCATGCCCTACCCGTGGGGAACTGCAGCGGCCATTCACTGGCTTGCGACTTACTTGCTCAGCAAAGCAACAAACGCAAAACAAATGAGCCCACACTGACATGACGGCCGATCCAAAAACAGCACACAGCACCGCACTCAGCATCAAGGCCGTGGGCCACAGCCCGCAAACACCGTGGGCCTGCAAAGCCTGCGCGCATCGTGCCACCAATTTCGACGGTGACTGGCTTTGTGCCGTCACCGGCACGGACACGCTGTGCAGCCAAGCCCGCGAACTGGGCAGCCCCTGCGGCCCAAATGCTGATCTGCGACATGTACGGCCAGCGCGAAATCCACAACAAACACTTGAGCTCGCATGAACCGCCAAGCCCGCCGACTTCATCGCCGCAACGGCTACAAGCCCTTGCACGAACCCCGAGCACAGCCTAGTCCGCTGCTGGACACCCTCATGGCGCGGCCAGATCGCCCCTTGAGCGAAAAAAACGCACGCGACCTACTGTTGCATGCCCATAGCGCCCTGGACGCACTACAGCGCGACGTGCAGCCCCAGCCCTGGCACTGGCGCGTGCTGGCCGACATGTGCAACGTCATGGAAATGCTGGCGCGGCTTGGCCACTTGGAAGGCGACACAGACCTGAACGCGCTGGCCCAAGCCACCTTGGCCAACGCAGTACGCCGCCACAAAGCCAACCCCACCACGGCCCCGCTGCGCCTGGCAGGCCCTGGCATCGGCGCTTTGCGCGTCATCCTGGACGGCTACGACCAAGCCCTTCACCAACTCTCCGAGCGCGACATTCACGCCGCGTTGCTGGCCACCACCCGGCACATCGCCGCCGCTCGCAAAACGGGCGGAACATTGATCGAGTGCTGATGTACCTGCTTGCCGACCAGCTTGCAGCCCTCACAGGCTACAAAGCCAACCAATTCGCGCACATGCGAAACTGGTTGACGCAGCGCGGCTGGCCGTTTGAGACATCGAGCGCCGGGATGCCGGTGGTTTTAAAAGCGTACCATGACGCCAGACTGAGCAGCACGGCCGGGCCTGCGCAAGCCCAGGCACAAGCCCCTAATCGCGCAGCACTGGAGACGCTACATGCCCGCCGAAAAACCACCAAAAGCAAAACAGTCAACGATTCTGGCCGACAGACTGTACGTGCGGGCGGGCGTGCGCACCACCGCGATCACGTACAAACATGCTGATGGCCGCAGCGAACAACTGGCCAGCGCCCCCACGCGCCTACCCGAACGCGTAGCCCAGGCCAAGGCCCAAGCCCTGCAGCAGTGGGCAAAAATGCGCGGCCTGGAAGACGGCCAACCAAACGCGAACAACACCTGCGGCCTGTTTGAGGACTACTTCGCCTGGCAAGCCGCCCTGCCAGACACAAGCACCCTCAAAAAAGCAAAAACCACACTGGCCACCAACGCACGCGAGCAAAAACCGCTGCTGGCTTATTTCGGCCACATGCTGCCCAGCGCCATCACCCGAGCAATGGTGTACCAGTACTCAGACATTCGGGCCGAACAAGGCGCACCTGCTGGCGTCGTCAAAGAAATCGCGCTGGCCAGCGCCGTGTTCAGCTTCGGCCAACGCCGCGACCGCGTGGGCAACAACCCATTTCAAGGTCTGCGGCTGGAAAAAACCAGCCCAGAAACCCGCCGCGTTATCTGGCCGGAAATTGAATTTTTGACCAAAGTAGGCCGTGCCAGAGGCGGCACATCGCACATCCAAGCCCTTGCGGCACGCGCCGCATGGCTGGCCTTCAAGCGCCCTGGTGAAGTGCTGAAACTCAGCCGCAACCAGATCACCGATGCGGGCATTGAATTTCACGCCATCAAACGCCGCAAAACGCAAGGCGCGCTTACCATCACCATCGAATGGAGCCGAACCCTCCGCGCCACCATCGACGAAGCCCTGAGCCTGCGCAGGTGGGCAGAGTTCGGCGGCAGCCGCGCAGTGTTCGGCAACATGGCCGGGCACCCGTACACCAAGTCCGGCTGGGGCACACAATGGAAAAAACTGATGGACGCGTGCGAAGCCCAAGCAGCCAAAGAAGGCGTGGCGTTTGAGCGCTTTACCCTTCGCCACTGCCGCCCAGGCGGCGTGTCAGAAAAACGCCAAAACGGCGAAGACGATGTGTACGACGGCTCGGGCCACACCACCCGAAAAATGATCGACCAAGCCTACGATCGCCGCCGAACAAGGTCATCAACCCCCGCCAAATAACGGGCGAAATTCCAAAGTTTGGAATTCCCGGGGTTTTCAGCTACACAAATAATAGCTACAAACCTATATAAAAATTGGGGTGGCTGATGGGACTCGAACCCACGACGACCAGAATCACAATCTTAAAACAAAATCTATAAAAATCAACGGCTTGCAGATTTAAATTGGAATTTTTAGGCGATTGGAGGCCGACTTTTTGACTGTAGCGAAAAACAGCGTTCCAAGATTTAGCAACTCCTGTTTTCCTCGCTCAGTAAGTTTTGCCGGTGGCTTTAGCGATCGCTGCGCGCAAGACCGCACGAACTTTGCCTTCGTCGTCCAAGATGGTTCTGGCGTCGAAATTCTTCGATAGCTCCTCAACCAGGACGCAGGCTTTTAAAAGATCGGGCGCAGCGGCGATCAAACGAGCGTTTCCAATGGCTTGTTGTTCCGTTTTTGCACCAAGAGAGCAAAGTACGTTCGCAATGTCGCCTCGCGCATCGCCGAGCGAGCAGGTCACTATCTGCGCTGCACTTCTTGGGCCGAACGGCTTGTGAAACCATGGCCCAGGCGTGTGACAAAGCTTTATTGACGCAACATCAGTCATTTCGCGGCTTTCCTCTCAAGCAATTTCGTTGTTGGTGCGAAGCCAGACACGGCACTGTTCTTCAGTGCCGTGGTATCGCTGGCTGAAAATCCAGGCAGTCCAAGACCCGTCTGCATTTCTTTCAATTCCACATGCGCTCATGATTTGTTTTCCCTTTAGTTTTCTTGACGCGACGGAAGCCCGACTTCAGCGTCAAATGCATGCCACAGTTCGGCCACGTCAGAGCCGTCGTCGTTGCCGTCTAGCAGCCACGTTTCGATCGCAGAAACATCTGCGTCTTTGTTCGACCCAGCCACAGCAGCTATTTCTTCAGCGAGTTTTCGCATTGCGTTTTCCTTCAGTTTTCGGGGTTTCGCGCAGCCCAATCGTGGGCTTCGCGGGCGAGGCGCAGGCCGCGCTCAAGTAGATCATGCATCGGCACGCCTCGGGCTTGTTCAAACGCCTGGAATTCGACAAGCGTGTCGTCGCACGTGCTCCAGCCAAGTTCGTCGCTGAACTCAAATTCAAGGCCGCTGACGTGGCGCAGCCTGCCCGAAGGCAGGCGCTCCCACGCCTTGTGCCAGTTGTAGTTTTTACTCGTCATCGCCTTCGGGCTCGTACCAGCCCAGGCGCTCTGCGCGATCCAGGATGCGTTGATCAAGATCTGCGGGGTCTTGCTCGTTAAAACGAGCAAGGTCGTACACATCGATGCGAATTGCGAAGCGCTCGCACTCACCCTCGACTGCGCGTGAGAAATCCTCGTAAACAGAGTCGCTGCGTGGATTGGCGGCGTTTACGCGGTTGATGTAGTCTTGCTCGCTGCTTGCGTCCCAGACGCTGCGCGGCGATGCACTTCCGTTCTTTGTTTCAACGATGATGATGTTGGTATCGGTCATTTCAAACTCCTCAGAGTGCCAAGTGCCGCTTGGCGTCGGATCGAATGCGGTTGTTGATTCGATGGATGAATAATAGCATCGTTTAATCAATTGTCAAATGTTTTTGTAGGTGTTTGTACCAGTGCGTCCAAGATGGCTCGAATGTACTTGCTCCCACCGACAGACTGAAGCGCTTTCCATTGTGGGTCGTGGAGATGAATGGTGCGCGGCTTGGTAGGTAACGCGACAATCGGCCTTCCTGCGCCTTGCCTAGCACCACCCTTCTGCTGTTTGTTTTTTTGCATCGGGAAATCATACCGCATTTGCAAAAATTGAGCGCTGAATGCCGGGGTCTTGGTCGATGTACCGCGCCGTCACATCCCAATCGCCGTCTTCGTGACCTAAGAGCTGGGCCACGGCCTCCATGCTGCCGGTGGTAGCCAGCACCTTGGCTGCGAATGAGCGCCGTCCGCTGTGGCTGGAGCCACGAGCGATGCCCGCCGCTGCGTAGAGCTTGGTCACATGCACCTGGAGGCTGTCACAGGCTTTGTACTCGCGCAGCTCGCCAGTCTGCAGCGTCCTGCGCTTGGTGTTTTGGCTCATGCCGCGCCCGCGACTGCTCCAGATCAGTGGTAGGCCGCCAATGAGCCCACGGTAGCCACCGGCTGCCGTCAGCTCTGTGCCAATGCCTTGGGCAAGACGCCAAGCCAGGTAAGTTTCGACGGCCGCGATCAACCGCTTGCTGGCCAAGTACGCACAGCGCTGCTTGCAGCCTTTGGTGACCGCTTCGCGCAAGCTCACCTCCACGCGCAGCGCGCCGTCTCTGCGCATGATGTCTGCTACGGTGATGCGACTGATCTCAGTGATGCGCATGCCCGCGTCGTGCCCAAGCAAGAGCACGAGCACATCGCGCTGCCAGTAGCGCGACGTGGCGCGGGTGATCGTCAGAAGGCGTTTGAGCTGGCCGCGATTGAGTGCGGCGGCGTGTTGGATGTCTTGCATTTTTCCCTCGGAATTCGGCGAATTTGCGAATTGCAAAGAGAGAAAGCACCACGCTCTTTTTCAATCTTACCCGGCGTGAAATCAAGACATCAAGGAAAGTGGGGAACGACAAACGCAAAAAACCCCCGCACCACGATGGGTGCGGGGGTTTGAAGACAGCGAAGACTTAGGACAAAAACAGCAATCGTTCAGCCTCTCGCCTGCGGGCAAGGCCTCGGCTTTTTTTGCCGCCCGCCTTGTCCCAACGAAGGAACTGATCGGCGCAATCTATGCGAGAGTCGCCACGCCGCAGCATTCGCACCAAAGTGCTCGCGCCAAAATTGCCCAGGCCAATGTTGAAGGCCAGAGATACGAGCGCCGCGAACTCGTTGTCTGACAGGCTCACTCCAGGCAAAAGCCGCTCAACGCCGTTGGCGAAGCGATCCAGGTCTTCCAAGTGCCAGGCGTGGCAAGTGGCTTCGTCGATCGCAGGCCAATGTGCGAGATCGGCCCACTTTTCACGCGCCAGCAAACGACCTATGCCCTGAGTGGGGAAGCCCACGTGGTCGTAGTAAGGGTAGATCAGACCATCGCCACCAACGCGGTGTTTGCCTTCAAATCGCTCTATCAGGCGCGTACCCGCGTCACTGATTCGGCGCGCACCAGTCGCAACGCGATCGGGTGCTGGGCGCTTGGCCGCGACAGGAAGTGGCTTGATAAAGCCACCCAGGCTGCGCGTTAGGCGCAACACAAGGGGCTGCGACATCCAACTCATGTCAGTGACCTGGTTTGCTGGTGTTGGCGCTGCCACCAAAAACGGCTTTCATGGTGCGGTGGCCAAAGTAGTAACCCAAACACAGCATGAGCACAGCAAAGTCGTTATCAGTCCAAATGCTAACCACCGCTTGTGCGTAGTCACCCATGCGGATTTTGGCCAGCTCAAACTGCGCGGCTTTGAACCACAAGTAAAAGCCCACCATGCACACAGTTACACCAGGGCGGACGATGCCGTTGATCCAATCCAACAATGCAAAGAAATAAAACACTGGGATGATCCACAGCTTGGGCCAATGTGCTGCCGCGTCCAGCAGCTGAACACCGAAACTGTGCTGCGGTTCGCGAAGGGTTTGCATCTCTGCAATGTCCGCTTGTGAGCTGATTTCTTCCATGCGCCACATGTGTTGTTGGGCCGCCGCCTGCAACTGCAATTCCAACACTTTCAGTTCGTGCGCGTTGTCGTTTTTTTGGCGGAAAAGCTTGATGAATTCAGGCACGAAAGGGCCAGCGAAGCCCAGCAATGCACTCAAAATTGCAAGCATTTCAAACCCCTTGATCCGGCATCACGGAATCCTGCGCTTCGCGCCGAGTTCTGCGCTTTTTGCGGTCGTCCCACAAATTCCAAACAGTCCAAACGCCAGCGATTAAACCAACAATTGCACCGCCAAGCTGCACCCAACTGGTCACCGCAGCCACGCTGATGGTCATGCCGCCACCAAATGTGGTGAGCCCAATTTTTTGGGTCAAAGTGACGGCTGCGGCTGTTTCACTCATGTTTTGTCCAATTCTTTTTTAGATGTCGAATTTCTTTTTGCAACTC
This sequence comes from Burkholderiaceae bacterium, assembly GCA_051649325.1. Taxonomy (GTDB): domain Bacteria; phylum Pseudomonadota; class Gammaproteobacteria; order Burkholderiales; family Burkholderiaceae_C; genus JBJOQV01. The sequence goes on from JBOFGW010000419.1 coordinate 15,949, forward strand.
TGAGTCCGCAGCAGTCAACTCACGCAACAAAACGGCCTCTTGCCCCGGTCTGTTGCGTCGCATTTCTGCGGGGTAGATGGCCTTCACGGCTTGCCGGATGTGCAACTGGTGAGCGTCTCGCGCCTGATCGATGGCTTGCGCCTTTAACTCACTACGCTCGCGCACCGCATTGGCTTGGGCCAGCACTTCAGCAAATATCTGACCGCGAGCACGCGCGGCCACAAACGTGGCCTGCAGATCTGTTGCGCTAGGCAACTCAAGCCTCTGGCTTTGCGGTTTTCTTTGCCGAAATTTCGGCAAGCAGCGCTTCAAACTCAGGCGTTTGCGCAAACTCCAAAACGCCCTTGCGCACGTCGTCTTTGTATTTCAGTGCGTTTTGTGCTGCTTGCTCTTCGCGCTGCACGCGGGCTTGCTGCTCAGCTTCGTCCGCTGCCAAGCGCTCACGCTCCAGGCGCGCTGCGTCTTCGCGGGCTTGATCTGCGATGCGCTGCGCTGCTGTAGGCTTGCTCTGCATGGCTTCAAGCTGCGCGTCCGTGGGGTCGCCATTTGGCCCCACGCCAACGCCCAATTCTTGGCAGGCCAAAGCAACACGGCTTTGGACAAAGTTATCGAAGAAGGCCTGCACGTTTGGCAGTTGGCAGGCCAGGGCATGATGCTGGGCATCGGTGATGTTGATGATGATTTGCATACTAATCAGTTGATTTGGCGAACGTCGAATCTGAAAACGTAAACAGGGTCCGTGGTGTTTGCTTGGTGGAACAAGCTGATAACATCGCCTACACTGCAATAAACCTGGAAGCTCAACCCGCCTTGCTCTGCAAATGCGGTGTTCGTTTGAAATTTTTGGAATCGGGTACTGGCAATGATCGACCCATTCAAAGTGATCGCTTCAAAACAATCTACAAGACTTGCCCCGCCAGTGCCCGATTGAGCCCAATACCGCGCGTTCACTGAATAGAACCCCTCGCGCTGCACTGTCACTGTGCCGGCTGCGTTGTTGCCGGTCATGCCGTTGCCCGGCAAAAAACTGAAATACGAACCAAAAACGCCGGACGTGGTGCGCTGAGCGCTCACTGTGCATTGCGCGCCGGGTTGGTTCAGCGCGCTAAAACTGGTCGTGACCAGCTCCGCACCGCTGTCTGTTGCACCGCCGACCAAAACACGCCCGCCATTGGGCTGCAAACGAAGCAAATTGTTGGTCGCAAAACTAGAGGCGTTGCGGGCCTGAATTTGCATGCTGCTGTCTGCACGCGCACCAACGTCCAACGCGGCGTTGGTGCCGCTCAAGATTCGCGCCGTTACTGCTGCATCTGCCGGGCCACCAGATGTGGCGAAATTGCCCGTGTTCCCGCGCGAGATACAGACGCCGCCGCCGATCAGCTGGGTGGTGTTGCTCTCGCCAATGGTCACCTCACCCGTCGATCCACTGACCTTGAGCGGCGTGCCGGCAGAATTGCCGCCAGTGTCAAAACGCTGCATGGCGAAGCCATTGAACAGCGAATCGTTGTACGTGAGCCGGAATCGCAAAACAGAGTTGTAGTTGAACTGGTACTGTGCCAATCCAGCGCCAGAAGAGCTGATCCGAAATCCTGCGTTGCTGCCCAACTCACCGACCATGGTCTGCAAGCTCGAGAGCGTCAAACTCACGCCGCCACCACCCAACCCAAGCGCCACCCAGGCCGATCCATTCCATTGCTCCAATGCAGCACTGCCGCTGGCCACTACCCAGCGCTTTGCGCCCAACGGGATGTTGGCATACGCGCTGGGGTCGCCAATGGCCAAGTCTTTCCAAAACTCGCGCAACGTGTCCCAAACGTCTGAGTTGTAGACAAGGGTGAGGCCACCCGAATAACTGCCCAAGACGAAATCTTTTCTTGCCGCCATAGAAACCTTTCTTGTTTTTACCTGGTTTACGCGCCCGGCAAAACGCCCTCGACATGCAAGGCAGCCTGACCAGCAATGCGTGCGCCTGCCGTGTTGAACAACAACACGCGGCAGCTGGTGGGGTTGGGCACATCTACAAAATTCACAATTGCTACCGCGTGCGTTGTGCCGTAGGCTGTGGCTGTGATGCTGCGAATGTCCAGCCAAGGCTTGGTAAACGTGTACAGCGTGCCGCCTGCGTCGCCAGCAACGCAGGTGACCACAGCGTCCTCGTTGACCAAGCGCACCGAAGCCTCTGCACTGACGCCATCAATGCGCAGCAAATCGTCCGCGCCAGAAGCAATCACATCGATCTTGATGCGCACATAACGCACGCTGGAAACACTCACATTGCTCACGCCGACGTAGTCTGTCCACACATCGCCAATGTTGACCTTGGTGCTGATGGTGACGGTGACCGTGCCCGTGCCCTGCACCCAGGTGCGCAGCACTTGGGCACTGATGACGGTTTGCGAAAGCACCGCGCCAATGTCCCAGACTTCTTCGTAGCTGGCTGTGGTTGCGCCGGGCTGAAAATAGATCGGGCTGCCAGCGTTGACTTGGTCTTGTGCATGCGCCCAAGATCGGCTTTGGAAATGCGTTTGCCAAGTTTCGTTGTTGACCAGCAAAAACAAGCCAGAACCAGTGGCCGCGAAGTTCGTTCCCGTGCCCAAAAACGTGCCGGCATAGCTGGCTTGCAGTTCAAAATCTCTGGGCTGGTTGACTTGCAAATCAACAAAGCCTGGCAATCCCAAATTGCCCGCCATGTCCTGCGCCTGAAGCCACACTCGATACAAACCACTTGTGCGCTGCAGGTAGGTCTCGAAACGGGTGTCGCCACCCGCTGTGCCAACCTGCAAGGCTTGCGCAAATGTTTGCGCGGTGGTGCCGATTCTGACGATGTACTTCGCAATCGGCTGGGTCGTTTTGGCGTCCGCCCACCACAGCAAAATGTTGTTGTCTACTACCTCACCTTTGGTGATGGCCACCTGGGCTGGCGCAGCAACCACAATTTGCGCAGTGGCCTCAGTCGCGCTCAAATTGCCGTAGCGATCAACATGCCTGGCTTGCAGGGTTTGCGTGCCCGCAGGCAACCAACCCCACAACCAACTCGTGGCGTTGCGCTGCAAAGGTGATGCGCCCGGCCCAAGCTCTGCCCCAGTCGCCCAGGCCGTGCCGCTGCGCAACCAGGTGTGTGCGTAGTCAGCCACGTTGGCTGGCTGCCAATTGGCGCGAATGCCTTCTGTGCTGACGCTCAATTGCAGGCCAGCGACGTTTGGCGGTGGCAGGGCGAGCTGGGAACCGGTGATCTGGTACGAGTACGCGCCCACATCAGCGAGCGCTTGTTCGCCACCGCCAAACACGTTGAAGCTGGTGAATTTGAAGTTCACAAACCGTCCGACCAGCGCTGCGTCCAAAGCGCCGCTGCGGGCCAAGGCGGAATCCACACGGACAAAGGCTGCGCCGTTGCTGTGCGCGGCCGATGTCGTTTGGTAAGCGCCACGCACCAAGCCCTGCAAGCTGTAGCTACCCGCGCCCAACAAATTTGCGGTTTGGTAGGCGAAGTACTCACCGCCCGCAGCGCCAGCGACCCAGCACAGGGTGCTGAACGCTGCCGCATCTTGGGCGCTGCCGCTCAAAAGCTGCATGTCGCCGCTGGCCAATTGCACCTGCGCATCGCCTGTGCTGGCCATGGCCGCAGTCAGCGCGCCAAAACGCGCGGGGCCGTACAAACGGCCTTCTTCACGGTAGTTCACGCCATCCAAACTGACCCACACACGGCAGCCGCCCCAGTTGGCTTGTTGGCCACGCACAGCGGCCAACACTTCCAAGCCCGTGGCGGGCACCATTTCGGCGGCTGCTTCAAAAAACACAGGCGCGGCCACGTTGCCAGGGCTGTCGTTGTAGTTGTGGCCAAAACCAGCGCCTGCTTGCGCGCCGTATTGAGGCGCACTGGCCGAGCCAATGGGCGCGTCCTCGGCCTCGTAGGTGTAGGCACCGCTTGATTCTTGCCGCGCCGTGATGCGCACTGGCACGCGATCCAGGCCGCTGGAGTCATCGGTCAGCGTCACCAAATCCATCAAACCCAACAAGCCAAACATGGCTGGCAGCTCAATTCGGTAGGTGTTGAGCACCGTCATTTGCCGCTGCAGCAATTGTTGCGCAACGCGCTGCGCAACATCGGGCAAATGGATGGCGTGCATTTGCACAACATCGGCCGGGCGTTCGCCAAACAACTCTATGTGCGCAGCATCGCTGGCGCTCATGACTTCAATGGCGTACTGGTTGTACCTGTTCGTCCATTCGATCTTGACGACGTTGCTGCGGTCTTCATTGACCGTGGGCATCACCTCCACCGGCCTTAAGATTTGCCCACCTTCGCCAAACACCAAATCCAGCACGGGCGTGGTGTTGGGCAAGTAGGTGCCCCAACTGCTGGTGATGCCCACATCTTGCATGGGCACACAGTCCAGCTGACCGCCCTGCCACACCCATTGTGCGTTGCAAATTTCGGCCAGGCCTTGCAACCAGTCGCGGGCTGGGCGCTGTTCCGCCATGGCCACGCTGATGTAGATTTGATTGGCGCGAACGTAGTTTTTGAGCGCCGTCATGTCGCTCAGGCGCGATGCGCGCCAGCCCACGGCACTGGGGTGCAGCGTGAGAAAATCTTGCAAGATTACATCGGGCCATGCATCCAAAATGCTGCCGCCCACGGCGTGGCCGCTCACCAATTCAAAACTGTGGTTTTCGATTTCGGCCTGGTTCGTGAGGGTGTAGTCTTGCGCGTAAACATACGCAATGCCGCTGTAGGCCAGCGCTTGTGCAGCCTGGTTGGTTTGCAGCCAAGTCCAAATGCTTTGGCCCACTTCGCCGCGTTTGAGGCTTAAACCCAACTCACCCAGCGCACTGGTGCTGCTGGCTGCCACTTGCACGGTGTATCGAACCGTCACATCGGCACCGGCAAAAGCCGCGTCAAAGGTGTAGACGCCAGCAACGCTTACGGTGTACTCACTGCCCAAGCTCAGGGGCCTGCCGGTGTAGCTGCCTTCGCCGTCGTAGGCACGAGCAAGGTTTTCGACCAGACTCACGTGCGCCACAAATGTGGCACCAGCCACCGGCACGCTGATGGTCAAACCACCAGGCACCGTGAAGCGGTGCGTGCGGTTTTGCAGCTGCGTACCAACTGATTGACCTGCGTACTGGCGCTTACCCTTCCAAGCGCTTGCAATGCCTGCCACAGGGCCGCTGCAAAGCGCCATGATGGCACCGGCACGGTATTCGTACTTGGTGTCCACCTGGGTTACACCGCCACCGCCTTTGCCGCCCTGGCGGGTGGTGGTGGTTACGGGGATGCTTTGAAAATCCCCAAACCACACCAAGTTACCCACCACGCGCGTCTGCCCCCACACCATGGGGATGGCCAAGCCCTGCATGCTGGTTTGCACGCGCAAATTGCCCAGACGGGGTTCTTCAGTGGCGATGGTTGATTTTTTGCCCGCCATGCCTACCCAACTTTCAAATTCTTAAAAGCCTTCAGCCCACAAACTGAAGTGCCTGCATGCCCGCCCACCCAAAGGCTGCTCGTGAATGCTGTGCTGCGTGACGCGCCCGCAGTCTTGCAGCGCGTGCACCACGGTGCTGTCGCCCACGTGGATGCCGCCGTGGCTGTACGTGCGGCCAAAACGCCAAACACTCACATCACCCACACGCGGCAGCTCATGCGGCGGCAGCTCGCGCGCCCCGGCCTTGGTCAACCAATTGATGTACAGCTCAGCATTGCGATGCAAGTGCCACTGCGGCGCGTAGGGCCGGGGGTCAAGCGCCTTGTCGGCCAGGCCCACCGCGCCAAACACTTTGACCAGCAACATGGCGCAATCAACGCCAGCGCCCAAAACATCCCCGCAGTGGTGGTAGGGTGTGTCCAGCCAGCGCAGCGCCTCTGCGCGCACCGTTTGGCGCAGCGCTGTTTGTGTGCAAACGCCCATGCGCCACCCGTTTTTAGTTGACTGTTTCTGGCTGTGGAATAAAGGGCTGGCCGCGAAAGTGAACGCGGTTGTTGAACTTGTTGCTGCAAGCTTGCAGCGTGCGGGAACAACCCGGCAGCACCTCAAACGCATCAGCCACACTCAGCGGTGCGGCCCAAGGCAAAGCAAACGTGAGTGTGGCAACGCCCGCGCTCACCGTGTGCGAACGCACGGTGCGCTTTGTGCCCGCGTTTGGGCCGCTGGTGAATGTGACCACACCCTGCTCAAAATAGCCCGCAGCCTGCGCATTGGTGAATGCAAAACTGGTTTTTGGTGTGCCGCCACCGGGCACGCTGGCCACACTGGCAGCCACAGTCCACGCGCTGCGATCCAGCCTGCACTTGGCATCAAACACGGTGTTCGCGCACTGGCTTTGGTAAACATCGCTGGGCATGGGTTTGTTCAGCAAGTTCAGCTCGCTGAGCACTTCAGCTTTGATCTCGCCGCCCTGGGTTGATTTGACGGCCAGCGTGCCTGCGAATTCTGTCCAGCAACCCTTGTACACACCATCTTCATCAAACACCAGCCGCTCAATTTGCAGTGCTGCCCCTCGCAAAGTGCCGTCTTGGGCAGCGCCCAACAGTGGGCGGGCACCAAACATCACGGGCTGCTCTTTGAACACCGGGCGCAGGCTGATGGACAAGTTGTCCACACTTAAGCCCACGGTCTGCCGCACATCACCGCGGGTGATGATGGGGCCGCGCACGAACAGGCGGCTGTCTGGCGCGGGCAACTGCAAGTCATCATCCGCGTCGGTGTATCGCGCCGTCACACCCGTCACGCTGGTGATGGTGATCGCGTCAAACATGCCGGCCATGCGCGCCGACAAAAGCCAAGCGGCCAGGCTGGGTGGGTTGGTGGGGATCATGGCTTCCAGGTCTCGAATTCAACAGTTTTTGCGGTCCAAAACTGGCGCAGAAATTCTTCAAAACTCAAACTGTCGTTGGCAAAAACACAGCGCCAGAAAAACGTACCCTCCCACCTCAACACCGCACCGTTTGCAGGCGCAGTGGTGAAGGTGATGGCTCCGTAATCGTCCAGCGTGTAGGCCGTGGTGGCCACGCCATTGATGCTCACGCTGTTGATGATGTTGTGGCGGCCAATGGGCTCAACAATGCCATCCTCAGCGCGCACCAGCTGCCACGTTCGGCGCGTGGCATCGCCAGTGCCAAACACCTGCGGCGTGAATGTGTCGTTCTGCTGAAGATCGTCGCGGTCTTCAAATAGGAACGGCAGACCGCGCCCACGGTGCTGCTTGAAGAACGCGGTCAACTGATTCATGTGCGCTTGACTGAGCCAGTCGTACTTGATGCTGAACTTATAAATTGGGTACAGCATGCGCGAAACGGACCATTGCCTGCCGCTGTCGCTCATGACCGTGTCGGTCTTGAAGCGCGGGGTTTTGCCGCGCGGCCAGGATTGGCCGGGCAGCGATGGGAAAACAGCGTTGGTCATGTTTGCAAATCAGTTGAAGCCGCGCCGTGCGGCCTGCTTCATGCCCGCTGCGAAGGCTTGCGGGTTGTCGCGGAACAGGCGTTCAATGCTCTGAGCGTCCACCGCATGAATGGTCACATGCATGGCACCACCAGCGCCGCCACCACCATCGGCCATGTCACGAATGACATCGGCTTGTTCAGTTGGCAGAATCATTTCGCGCGCATGGGTCTGGACGATCGGGTTAATTCCAGCCGGAATGTCAAAACCACCTGCCGCGCTGGCCATGGGCGCAAATGCCAATGCAGCCGCGCTCATGGCGGCTCCGAAGCCCAGGGCGCTCAGGTTTAAGGGGAAGGGCGCTGCGGCCATAGAGGCCACACCACCCGCGCCAGCCTCTGCAGCCAGCTCACCCATGCGCCCCAAGGTCTTGGCTTTGCCGAAAATTTTCTCCGACAACCAAGCCGCGATCTTGGCCTTCAACGGCTTGGTGATCGTTTCTTCGATGATCGAAAAGCCGATTTCAGAAAACGTCTTCTTCAGTGCGCTACCGATGTTTTTCCAATCAGTCAACAAGGTTTTACCCAAGCGGCTGATCGAATTGCTCATGGTGTCAATGATGTTTTTGATCGGGCCGACAGCTTCAGCCTGCATTTCTCGCGCCACCTGCTGGTTCGCTGCGGCGTACTTGCGCATGATCTCCAGCTTCTGGATTTCAAGCTGCTCAATCAGCACCAAGTTCTTGTCCGGATCCAGCTTGGCCAGCTCCAGCTTTTTGCCCAACAAGTCCAACTCCACCGCCATGCGTTGCGCATTGAAATCGCGCTGCTGAGCCAGCAAGTCTTTCTGGTTGATTAAGCCCAGATCAAGCTCTTGCCGGGCGATGTTTTCCAACTCCGTGATGCGATCCAGCTCTGCCTTGCTGCGATCTTCTTGGCGCAGTTGCTGCACCTCACTGAGCTGCTTGGCAGTGCTGCGGGCGATCTCCACTTCCAGCTTCGCAGCTTTCAAGACAATTTGGGCGCGGTCTTTTTCGCCTAAATTGGCCGCAGCAAGCACCTCTTGCCAATAGGCCAGTTCTTGCGCTTTGCTGAATTCGCGCATTTGGTTTTCGCGCTCAAACACCAATTTCCGCTGTTCCAGCGCGGTTTGGTATTCGTTCATGCGGCTTTGTTCAACAGGCTCTTTTTCCGCTTTGGCTGACTTCTCTTTTTTGTCTTTCTGGGTTTTTGTGGCTGCATTTTTGCTGCCTGGCCCCATGCCACCACCAGAACCTGCCGCGGTATCTTGTCCAAAAATTGCGGCGATCTGATCGCGCGTTTTTTGGCTGGAAGCCACCATGCTGTCCATGGCACCACCCCAGGCACTTGCGATGTTGGTGCCGATGGATTTGATAGCCGTTACCGCCCCACTGAAATCACCCGTGACGGCTTTGTACAGGGCTTCTACGAGCGCACGAATGGGCTCTGCGACCGTGACCACCATGGCGTTTATGGTTTCCCAAAGCACCACCACGCCAGTTCGCACAAACAAAAATGCCGCAGCCAAGCCGCCCAGCGCACCACGCACAACGACAATAGCCTTGGGCATGATGCCGTTGAAAACCTCCACTAAGGTGGTTACCACCGGCATCAGCGCGTCACCGATGGCTTTCTTGATGCCGTCCACGCCAAACTTAGCGCGGTCCATTTCCGCATCAAACGCCTTCCACGCGGCCACGGAGTTTTCGCCAACTTCAAGTCCCAAGTCTTGCATTGCAGCTTGCGACTCTTGCAACACCTGGGTGTTATAGAGCATGAGCTTGCTGCTGGCATCAATGCCCTTGCCAAACAGAGCCTTGGACGCAATGGCGCGGTCTGTACCCTCTTTGTATTGACCCAAAACCGCAATGCCGTCAACCACCAGATCGTTCAATGGCCGCAAATTGCCAGCCGCATCGCGGGTGGCCAAGCCCATGGCTTGCATTTCTTCTTCGTTTTCCGCCAAGCGCTTGATCATGCCTTTGGCAGCACCTTCGTACTCACCCGTACTTGCGCCCAAGTCCTCCATCGACATTTGGATGGCTCGCGCCTCATTGGTGCTCACACCCAGGGCGCGGCCCAAATCCATGGCCTGTTCGGTCATTTTTGCGGTGGCGTCGATCGCGTCTTTCATGAACGCAGCGCCGCCTACAGCCGCCAATGCAGCCAGCGCAGTTTTCAACGCGCCGGCGGGCCCAAGCAAGTTGGCAAACGAGGCTTGCACGCCGCTCATGCTTTCTGACACCTTGGCTTTGATGCCATCGAAAGCCGCGATGAACTTGCCGTTGTCTGCGCCGACGGAAAAATTGACATCAGAACGATCAACAGCCATGACACACCTCAACTGAGGGGAAGGCCCTCCAGCACGAAATTCACATCAGCGGGCAATGGCCCGCGGAAAACTGGGATACCTGCAGCCGACAGGTCTTGCAGGCCTTGTTCGGTCATTTCTGTTTGCGCAGCACGACCATCAGTTGTCGATGGGCGATCTGAATGAGAAACTGGGTGCGTTTCAGCGGGCTTGATGCCCAGTGCACTGGCGATTTGCTGCAGCTGGATTTCAGCCGGGGGCGTGCTGCGCCAAAACAAGGAGAGCTCGTAATACGTTGCCAGCGAACAGCGCCCAGCTTGAGCGCGCGTCCACTTGCAATACGTCATCAAGGCTGCCCTGAATTGCCCCCAGTTGACTCCCCCAGCGGGGTCGCCTCGCCATGCTCTTGGGGTTCTGGCACCAAGCCGGCGGGCGTTGGGGGCAAGCTTTGGCTTAGGGCGGCACGAATGAGCACCTGCACGTTTTGCAGATTAATGCCTTGCGCGACCGTTTCACGCGTGATTTGAGGGTAATTCAAACGCAACGCGCCATGCGCAAAATCAATGACAAGCGCAATTTTTTCAGCATCAAAACTTGCGCTTTGTGCCGTTCCGCCAAAGTGCTTTTCGATACCTTTTGCATGTTTTTCGAGGGTGTCAAACCCGCAAGGGGGCATGGTGTACGTCACCTTACCCAAGCGGACTTGCACGCCCTCGATCAGATCTTCAGAAACCACGTCGGTCATGATCAGCTAGGCTCCTCAATCATCAACGTGCCCAGCGTGCCGGTGCCGTTGTCAAACGCTTCAAACTCAAAGTCTGGCGTTGCGAAATCGTCGTTCTTTTGCGGCAAATTGAACTTGCTGCTGATGCAGTTGTTCAGCGTGAGAACCAAGCGTTTGCCTTGGAATGTGGTTTGACCGCTGTAGCTGAACGTGGGCGCAAGGCCCATCACATCGTTGCTCAGGCTGTAGGTGCTGCGGCCAGCTGCAGCGGCAATGGTGTAGCTGTAATTGCGAAGCAATGCCTTGCCTGCGTCGGTTGCGTTGAAGGTGTACACGCCACCCGCTGTGACGCTGTACTGCCCAACAGCTGGTGCGCTGGCCACGCGCACGAAGGGGTTGCCGGTGGCCACGTCGGCAATGCCAAAGTCGCTGACGAACGTGCCGCTTGAAGGTGGCGTCACGGTAACGGATGCGGCAGCGACGAAGGCGTCGTCAGATTGAATCAGTGTGGCTGCTGTAGCCGCCGCGCGGCCGGCATACAACTGGCCGAACATGGCCGCGCTGAAGTTGCCAAACTTGCCCTTCATGCTGATTTTGCCTTTGCCCACGCCCACAGCAACGGGGAACGAACGCTCGCCATGGAGCACTTTCATTTCGCGACTGATGTCAACACCCAATTCCTGAATGACCGCGAAGCGGACTGGCGTTGGGGTGGCAAGTGCATTGCCATTGATGTCTGTTTTGGCGGTGCCCCAGGCAGCGCCGTTTCCAAAAACGATCATTTTTAGTTCCTTGTCAAAAATTTGGAATCAACCGGCGCAGCAATGCCCCTGCGGGCAGCACTGGGCTGCCTGCATGAGGCGTTTGGGGTTGGTTGAGGGGTGGGTGGCTTGTTGCCACCCGCAATGAGCCTGGGCGGCTTAGGTGTTGCCGTCTTCGGGCGTTGCAGTGGATGCGCCCGCTTCGTTTTCTGGTTTCAGGTCAACAAGGTTTTCAAAATTCTCAGCATCGGCGTCGGTCAGCTCAATGCTGTCGCCGCCCATGCAGCGCTCACCCTTGTTGTTGACCAGGCAGTGGCCTGGTTTGACGATGTAGGTTTTCATTGGTCAATTCCTGTGTTGTTGGTGATGTACTTGGCTTGGTAAATTTGGTTGCAAAAGCCAAACGGCACATCTGTGCTGCGGCTGTTCCATTGCGCGGTGTCTCGACGCAGACTGCTGGACAACAATGCGCGAATGGCCGGATCGGCCACAAGCAGGGTGTGGGCGTTGACGCGCACGTCATCGGCTACGGTTTGCCAGTTTGCGCCGCGCACACAAACGCACACTTGCAGCCGCAACAGGTCTTCATCCAAGTCCTGCTGGCCACCGTCGCTGCCCAGTCGGCGTGAGTCTTCGTCCAGGAGCTCCACAAGGATGACTGGCGTTTCTTCGCGGGTAAGGGCGTCGTCACGGTCGCGGTAAACGGCTTGCACGCCCAAGCTGGGCGCATTGGCGCTCAACACGGACGCGATCAGGCCGCAGACTTGCTCTGCTTTGCTGGGCATGCTTCACCACGCTATGTTTTTGTGAGCAATACGGTGGAAAATTTGCCGTCGCCAACAGGCAGCGCTGCTTCCCGAACCGTGAAGGCTTGGCCGCCAACCGTGCCACTGATCCCTCGCGCAAGCGTGGCTTGAGCGCTGATGTAGCGCAACTGGTGCTGCACGCTGTGCACGCGACGTTCGCCAAAATCATCCAGCTCACCCGGCGCGTCGTACACGCCGATGAACTGCTGAGCGCCAAACACGCAAGGAACACCAAAATCTTGCACGAAGCTGTCTAGGTCTTCTTGCATGGCTTGGGTTTAAGCGGCGGGTGCTGGCACTGCGATTGCGGGCTTCAGACCTGCTGCAGCGAGTGCCGCCGTGACCGCAGCAGCAATGATACTGGCCTGAGAATCGGGCGGGCTTGCACGCGTTGCTTCCGCTGCCAAAATTGCTTTGCCCTGTTTGGTCAATGCCGTCACATCTTCTTTCGAAGCCGTGAATGCACCCTTGCTGGGGTCGTCCGCCTTATTCAAGTACAGGGCACGCCCCATGCGCGTGAGCGTTGTCGCTTCGTCTTTTGAGACTTCGACAGTTTGGCCCACCGCAACGTGCTCCGCGATCGCTTCACCAGTGACTGTGCAGGCTTCTTTGATAACGATTTCCATTTTCAATCCTTTAATAAAAATGGCCACCCACCGGCGGCCATTTGCTACAAAATCAACGATCGGTGTTTAGACCGTGAGAGCGTCAGTCATGGTGGCAAAAGACACTGGATAGCGCACATTCACGTCCACGTCTTGCAGCGCGATAACGCGCTTGGTGCCCGCGGTGCCGCCTGTGTACGGATCAAGCATGATGTCCAAGCCGCCCCACATGCCGACGATCAAATCAGCCCAGTTGCCGTAGATGATCGCGCTGCACACACCGCTGCTGGTACCCTTGGTCAAGTTGCTGGGCACTTGGTTGCTGACTTCTGCGCGAGCACCGTTGAGTTCGCCGCCCTGCCAGATTTCTTGACCATTGGTACCCGTGAATTTCTGTGTGGTTTTAAGCTTGCCACGCACGCGACTGTTGGTCAGATAGCCCAAATTGGACGCCGGCGCATTGCTGTTGGCCAAAGCGCTTTCCAGCGCCACGATGTGATCCCAGGTTGGCGCAGCACCGTTCGCGCCGCCAGCAACGGAGCCGATCCCAGCGGTGTTCAAAATTCCGCGCGGCTGGTTGCTTGCCCCGGTGCCAGCAATGGCCGCCAGATCGATCATGAGCGCGATGGTGCGCGCAATATCCATCCGAACAAACGCCTCGACAGCGATCGAGCTTTGCAACAACAAACGGCGGCTGTAATCCACAAACGCGCCCGCCGTCTTTGGGGTGAGTCCAATTTGATCGAACGATTGCTGGCTTTCTGTACTGCCCGTGTTTTCCGCCACCCAGTAACCGGTTGACCCAGCCGTTGCACGCGGGATGGCGATGTTGCCACTCAACCCGGTGAGCATGGTGGTGCCCATGCTCATGACCTTCATTTGGTTGACCAAGATGTCGATGAAGCTGCTGGCTAGCAATTCGGTAGCCACCAAATTGCCACCCGCCGTTGGTGTCCCCACCAACAAGTCACGCTGCTGACCCAGCGCTCCACCCATACGCATGCGCTGCATGAGCATTTGCGTCGCCTGAGCAGCCTCAGTAGTGCGAACGTCCAAAGCGCTGGACAACACATCCACCGGGATGGTGAACGCGCCAGCACGATCGGCTTTGGCGTCTTCGCGTTTGTCAGCGGCGGCACGGGCGCATTCCACCTCGAAAGCCGCGACCTTGCGAACCGTTGAATCGTCTGGGTACAAGGCAGCCAAAATCAGGTTGGTGAAACGGAATTGCTGCACTTCTTTTTTCGACAAGCCAATCTCAGAAGGTTCAGCGAGCTTGAGGGCGCCAGACTTTTCCAAACCGTCAAAAATTTTCTCGCGGAATGCTTCATAAGCTTCGCCACTTTCAACAGCGGCATTGGCTTCTGCGCGCTTGCCAAATTTTTCGCCCAGGGCGCTGATTTCACGAACGCGCTGACGCTCTTGTGTCGTGGCGGTTGCGCTGGCTTGCTTCACCGCGGCAGAATTGGTTTCTTGGTGGTCTGCTGGGTCTTTGATATCGGTGGTCATACTTGTTCCTTTGGTGTGGACAACAGGTTTTTCAGATGTTTGGGGTGTTTTTTTTGTGTCGGCAAATTTGGCGATGAAGCTGCGCACATGCGCTTCTTCCTCTGCGCTTCGACCGATGCCAACAGTGGGATCTGCGGGGATTGCAACAATGGAAACCTCGTACGGTTCCCAATCAGTGACCAAGTAGGTGTCGCCTTCATCGGACTGCTTGAAAAGCACCATGTCATGAATGCGGTACCCCACGGACACCAAGCTGCGGATTTCGTCTTGCACGTCTTGAAAGATTTCTTCAGATCGTGCGCTTTTGCCAAAGCGCACGATCGATTTACCGCGACGCGCAGGTGCAAGCCACGCTTGCGAGACAACACCAACTTGATCGGTGCGGTCATGTTCCACCAACAACGGATGCTTGCCACCAGCCAGCCTGCCAAGGCGAACTGCCGACTGATCGTGCGACAGAATTTCCGTACCCCACCACCGCTGGTAGGGTTCTTCAGAGCTGAAATCAAGCTCTACAGTTCGTGCCTCAACATCAATCGCCGATCGCTCTACACTGATGCTCCGCTCGAAAATAAGCTGCCCTTCGTGAACGCGAAAACCATCGTTTGAGGCTTGAATTTCTTTAGCCATGTCATTCTTTCTTGGGTGGCGCTGCTGCCACCACAGGCTGTGTCAGTGGTTCTGGAGTTGGCATCAAGTCTTTGATGCGGGCTTTATCGCGCTCAAGTTCGCGCCAAACAGCTTCAGGATCGCGTCCCAGACCGCGCATCACAGCGCTGTAACTGGTCAAGCAATTCTTCAACTCCAGCTCTGTGGCCTTCATGTCGTTTTCTGGATCTACCCACGTCCATCGGCGGCCCTGCCACAACGCGGCGTTGTATTTGTCGTACTTGCTGATGGGCAAGCTCGCCAACGAACCGCTGACGAAGCCCATGTCCAACAGTTCGGGCCACAACGGCTCTAACGCACATTCTTTGAACCAAGCCTGCAGACACAACCAAGAATCGTTGGATTCCAACTTACCTGTGCGAATAGAGCTGTACGTGGCCCCCACCAAATCGTTCGACAAGGTACCGTAATCCACATTCATGCCGCTGCTGATGCCGCGCAGCATGGCTTTCAGAAAAGGGTCGAAATTCTGGTGCGGATAGTCTGGATCGAAACTTTTGAAGTCGTAGCCAGGCGGCAGTTCTTCGAACGTGCCCGGCGTCGCGTCCTTCACAAGCTGGTGCACGTCGTTACCGTTGGCGTCCTTGCCATAGATGACATCGTTGGCCAGAGCAGCGCCACCACCACTGTCCGCCGGCGGTACGTAAAACCCCATTTGGCTTGCGCCAACGCGTGCTGCGATCACTGCGGCTTCTTCGTACTCGCCGGTGTTGTTCAAGCGGCGCATGCTGGTGTGCAGCCATGGCACACCGCGCACTTGGCTAGGTTCTTCTTGGATGAACAAGTGCCAAATTTCAGAGGCATCAACGCGAACACGCTTACTGCCGAATGGCGACTCCACATCACTCAGGAAGTGATACGCCAGAACGCGGCCTTCCGCGTTGGTTTCCACCCCCATGCGGATGCGCCTGCCGTCCGCGTAATCCGTTCTGAAAGTGTCATCCAACAGCACTGGATCAATCACCTGTAGCGCGTAGCCAAACTTGTTGACGTCCTTGCGTTTGACCCTGCGGACAATGGCCTCACCATCACGCGCGACCATCAGCATGCACAGTCGGCACAGCGCCGTGAAACTCAATCGGCCAGTTACATCGCACACACCGCGCTTTGACCACTCTTTGAAGAACTTTTCGCACACCAGTTTGTCGGCTTCGTCGATGGTGCCATCAAGTCGCAAACAGTTAACGGCCAGCTTAAAGCCCTCAGGCCCAACAACATGGTTTTGCACCATGTTTAAAAACCGTTTTACGTAGTCGTTGTTTTTAGCCAGGTAGCGGCTTCGACCACGGATCACACGCAGGCTGCGTTCCAGATCTTCGTTCAGGCTTGAATGCTCTGCAGTAAAGCTACTGGTCAGGTTGTCCACTGTGGCAGCGTTGAAGCCACGTCCATGAACCATGCGCGTGACGCGGCTACGTTCTGGCATGACTGGACGATTCGCACGCTGCCATTCCATGGCCGCTCGGAAATCATTCAGTAAAACGCTTCCCGAATGAACGGTAGCAGGCTTTTTTTCAATCATGCGCTTCAAAGCCTGGTCAGAATTCGGCGCGTAACGGCTGGGCCGCTACCACCATTTTTTGCGGCCTCTTCGGCTGCCACTTGCTGCTCCAAGTACGTGATGTACTTGATGATTTCAGCTGCGGTGTTGAACACTTTTTCGCGGTCTGCGATCTTGTAACTGCGCTGTGTGGGGTTGTAGTTCGCCAACGCAGCTTTCGCGTCGTCCAGCGCTTTGCGCAACTGGCTTCGCCCATCATACCCAGCTGGGACCGTGCGCGGATTTGGAGCAATGCTGATGGTGCCGCTGTTGACTGTGTAGGTTTCGCCACTGCGCTCCACCCAACTCGACCAGCTGTAGAGACCAGCCACCCACGCTGCGGTGGTTATGGGTGGCACCTGGGTGCGGTGACTTTCGCCTTCTGCGATCGAACCCACAGTGATCGCTGCGCCTGAGCTGCCGTGCGGCACCAAACGAAACTGCAGTTGCCAGCCATCAGCCGCGCTGTAGCCTGGGGTGCAGGTCAAGAAGTTGAGTGTGTCGCCTGCGACCAGCTTGTTTTGCATACCGAAACCTTGTCTATCCGATGCGGCTGCCCCCGCGACGTTGTGTGCGCGGGCCTATGCCTTGCGTGCTTGTGCTTGCGCTTTGCGTGCCGCAGCCAATCCGTTCATGCACATCGCGCTGCACACCCGCGCCAATGCGCGCTGGCCCATTGGCCGTGTAGCTGGATGCGTTAGGGTCCAACACAAACAGGCTAAAGCCCAGTTCCTGCATGAGCGCTGCGCTGACAACCGCTTGAATGCTGCTGTTCAACACGCCCTGCACAGCCACCGCAGCGCCCAGGCTGGCTGTGGCCTGCCGGGCTTGCGACACGACAGCCACGAGCTGAGCGGCTGCGCTTTGGGCTGCTTGGGCTGCAAAATCAATCGCAACCACGCTGTGGCTGCTTGTGCGCGCCACCAAACTCAAACCGGCGCTGGCTTGCTGGATTTGCGCGATGGCGGCTTGCAGAGCCGCACTCAGGCTTGATGCCTGAGAAATCGCGGCAGCCAAGTTTGCGGTGCGCGACTGCGTGGCCACTGCGGCCAAGCCCAAGCCGAAGCTTGCGTTTTGTGCGGTTTGCACTGCGCCGATCAGCGCGATTTGCAGTTGTTCAGATCGCTGCACTGCTGCCTGCAAAACAGCCACTGCAGCACTGCCAGCTTGCACTTGCAGACCAAGGGCGCTGCCGGTGGTTTGCGAGGCTTGTATTGCCGTTTGCGCGGCGGCTGCAGTCTGGGCTGGTGCTGCGATTGCTGCGTTGACCGAAGTGGCTGCTTGATTGCTTGCTTGCACTTGCAGACCAAGGGCGCTGCCGGTGGTTTGCGAGGCTTGTATTGCCGTTTGCGCGGCGGAGGCGGCTTGTGCGGGTGCGGCGATTGCTGCGTTGGCTGATGTGGCTACCTGGTTGCTCGCTTGTACCTGCAGATCAACGGCGCTGCCTGTGGTTTGCGAGGCTTGCACAGCCGTTTGCGTGGCGGAGGCGGCTTGTGCGGGTGCGGCGATTGCTGCGTTGGCCGATGTGGCTACCTGGTTGCTCGCCTGTACTTGAAAATTTAAAGTTGCAAAATTGCTGATTTGCTGCTGAACTGATGCGTTAAGTGTGCTGGCTGCAGACAGGGCTTGCTGCGCGGCAATGTCTACAGATGCAAGCGCAGTCTGCTGTGCTTGCACTGCGGTTTGCACGACTGAATTTGCTTGGGCAGGTGCGGAAACCCCCCACGAAACAGAGGCCGACCACTGGTTGGTGGCCTGAATCAACAGGTTGATGTTAGCGCTGGCTGCATTCCCTGGAATCGCAGGGCTTGCAAAGTACAAGTCTATGAATGTCTGGCCGCGCGCATCGTTTCCGTCTGGCAGCGACCAGTTTGGCGCGATCAAGCTCCCGCGGCCACCACGGCCACCACGGCCACCACGGCCACCACGGCCTGCGCTTTTCAGCAAAAAGCTCTTGCTCATGAAAAGCTTTCTAGCCTTGCATCAACACCAAATCAGCGTTGATTGCGCCGGTATTTGTTGAGGTGCTGATGAAGTTGGCTGTGATGCAAGGGGTGTCAGAGTGTGTGTTTCTAACCAAGGACTCGTACCCAAACAGCGTGTTCGCTGAAAAAGTGCCACCCCTGATCCCGATTGATTTTTCGCAAACAACCCCAAAATCACCCGGCGTTGGAGACGATGAAGCGCTAAGGGTCACTGTTTGAACACTGGCTAAAAATTTTCCCGCGGCGGGCAGCAATTCAAGCTTTCTGGCAACACGCCACACAGATCCAGGAATTGGAATTACAAAGGTGGCAAGTGTGCTGTCTGTGTAGGTTCCGGTTACTGTTGCGCTGGTTGCTACGGCTTGAACATCTACCCAGCACACAAGATACCAACGACACAAAACGGCTGGTGCACGAGCAGGTAACGGCGGCGTGTTGATGGCCTGGGTCGTTGTGATCAGTGTGTTTATCCCACCCGAATGAATGACGCGGTCTACAAAACACAATTGGCCAGGCGCACCAAGATGAGCATGCACTGCGTCTAAAAACACCTGATTCCCAGAGACTACGGAAAAAGGCAAAGGCAAAGCACCGGGTGTGCTTGCATCACACACCACAGCGGCTGCAGGTATTGGCGGCTGTGCAGGAAAACCAACGGCGCGATACAGGTCTGTAGGTAGTCCTACAGTTGCGTTGATGACTGAATTTTTGCGAAAAACCACGTTTTTCGCAGCGGCGCGGGCCGCAATGAGCTGTGCTTCGGACGTGATTGCCATGAGAAGTGCTCTACGTTGATCGATTGGCGAGGAGACTCAGCCCTGCATGAACAGCAGCTCTGCGTCGATCACGCCTGTGGCTGTGGTGGTGCACAAAACATTGGCGCTCAAACAGGGGGATGCAGACTGCATGTCTCGCATCAATGATTCGTACTCAATCGACCCACCAGCGGCAAGCACACCAGCGCGCACGCCTGTGGGCATTTCGCAGACGATGCCGTAATTGCCGGCAGCGCCGGTTGTGGCGGATTGCGTGACTGTTTGAACGCTGGCAATGACCTTTCCTGCTCCTGCAATGATCTCGATTTTTCGGTTGGCGCGCTGGGTTGGTGGGATGGCGACAACCAAATTTGCAGTTGTAGAGTCGGTGTAGGTAACTGCGACTGTTGCATTCACGCCGGTGCCGCCCAGATCGGCATGGGCCACGATGTACCACCTGCAACGCGCGGGCGTTGCGCGGGCCGGAAGCGCTGGCGTGTTCACAGCTTGCGCTGTTGTCAGCGTTGCATTCAGACCGCCCGAATGGATCAGTCGATCAACAAATTGCATTTGCCCAGCAATTGCAAACTGAGCAAGAATCGCATCAATAAACAAGTTCTTTCCACCCGCAATCACGAAAGGCAGCGAGATTGCTCCCACTGTCGTTGCATCGCAAACGGCTGCGGCTGCAGGTATCGCTGGCTGGGTTGGTATGCCTGTGGCCCTCCACAAATCAAAAATTTGGCCTGCAGCAGTGTTGCCAACCGAATCTTTGCGGTACGGCGCTGCGCGGGCACCGGCACGCGCTTCGATCAAGAGGGCTTCTGAGGTAATGGCCATGCTTCAAACCGTGATGTCCTGCCGCGTGACGATCACGCGGTCTTCTTGCACATAGGCGCGCACGCCGTCCAACTCAACCACGCAAATTTCAACGTTTTGCGGCTGTGGCGTTTCGCACGCGGCCATCAAGATGTGCAAACGTGCGCGAAGCTCGGCAGCAGGCATGTTTTGTTGGGCAAGTAAGTCGCCGGCCAACTGATTAAGTTGCGGCAGAACTTTGTCAGCCACGCAACCAGTTTGCAGGCCACGAATGCCACGCCGCAAAAACATGCGGCTACCAGCGTCTGGCGCCATGACTTGTGTGCTGCCGTTACTGGCAGCGCTTGCACCACCTTCAAATTGCTTGATGACAAACGGGACTGGCTGAGTGCTCAAATTTCATCCCAAGCAAGTGTGATGGTTTCTGATGGCGTGAGGCCACCAGCGGCGGCGTTGGTGACTTCCGCCAGCAACACCAAGTGGTCACCTTTTTCGCCAGTGCTGGTGAATGGGCCAGCGCCCAAATTCAGCGGCGCGCCCTGGGTAAAGGTGAAAGCATTGGTGTAGCCAGCGCTGGCTGTTCCTTGCGCTGGTGTAGCGTAGGTGGGGACTGCCTTCGCCCACAGGTTGATGCCGGAGCCCAAGCCGTTGACGCCATCGGTATGGGCCCGCACGTTGGTGATTTGGGTGTAGGTGCCGCCTGTGACGTTGAGGCGAAGCCACTTTTCGAAGCTCCAATCGCTGCCAGACGCTGGCTTGACCAAGGGCGCGACCAAATCGACGGTAGCGTTATCTGCTTTTTTCAAGCGGATGGTGCCGCTGGTTTTGTCGGTGGCGGTTCCGCCAGCGCCATTTTTCTCGACGATTTGAACGGTTGCTGCCATTGCATTTCCTTGTGTTTTTTAAAAGCGCCGAACAAAACTCTTGCGTGGGCGCTTTAGGTTGACTTGCGTGGTCAAGCGCTGGCGCGCTTGTTGGAATTCTTGCGCGGTCATGCCGTCATCTGGCGCGAGCTGCTCTTGCGTTTCGGTCTGCCGGTCGGGGCTCTGTGACACTGGCGCGGGCGTTGATTCAACTGTCGCGCTTACCATTTCGTCAAGCAAATCACCTTGCCGGGCCTGCGCAAACAGGCGCTCACGATCTTTGAACACGGCCTCTGCATGCCTGCCTTGCATGGCATACAAGTACGCACCATAGGCCAGAACTTCGCAGTCCCAATCTTCGTTTCGGGTGGCGCCAGTCCTTTGCCACAGCATGACCTTGTTGCCGTTTTTGTCTTTGACCAGCTGCCGGTGTTCGCTGCGCATTTGCTCGTAGTAGTCTTCCTCAAACCCGAGTGGGGTGTGGAAAACGCCAGCGCCTGCGGTGCGGCTGCCTGCAACGATGCCCAGTTTCAATCGGCCATCCAGCAAGTTCTTGATGCCCTGAGTACCAACGAAGCGCACAGTGGCGCCGCCAGCAATTGCTTTGCCTTGCCAGTTGAACTCCACATTTCGCGGTTTGCTGATGGGTGGGGCCGCATAGTCTCGCGCACCGAATGTTGCACACCAATGTTTGCCGCGCAGCTGTGCATCGCGGCAAAACGCTTTCACGTTCTCAGTGCGGTGTCCACCCGCATCAATGAAGGCCACATCCACTAGCATGCTTTGACCGCTGGCGTGTGTGTAGCCTGCGCTTAGCACTTGATGTAGCTTGTTCCACACTTCGGGCTGGCTGGTGTCGCCGTACAGCTCACCTCGTGCCACGCCCCAGCTTTCCTCACCGCGCCCATAAGTGCGGATGACGTAGTGCAAGCGGTTGTCTTGGGTATCAACCCCAGCGACCAACACCAAGCCTTTGGCTGGGCACACGCCAAGCGGATAATTTTCGGCCAGCGCGGCCAGCGCTTTGGCGTTCAGTTCGTTGGTTTGCTTGTAGCTGTAGGTCAAGCCCTGCACGTTATTGCGAAAGCTCTTGCGTTTGTCTTCGTCGTCGCCCACTTCAAGCCACATGGTCATGAGCAAAGGCCACGGTGCCCACCCAATGGGGGCGGCCATGCTTGGCAACTGCCATGAGGCCACCGCTGGCTGGCCTTTGATGGTGGCCTGCCAGTGTGCGATACCTTCAGCTCTGCATTCTTCCTCGCTCATGCCCGGACGGCGTGCGTAGTTCTTCAATTTCCAATCGGCTTCGGTGCCCAAGAAGCCGCAGCCATCAGCTTCACACTGGTAGCGCGTGCTGGCCGCCGTGTCTTCGATTGCTTCGTGCCGTACGCATTTCATTTGCTCCCAGCGCAAGTGCTGCGGGTGCCCGCAGCCTGGGCAAAACAAGTGCCATTGGCGTTGATCGCCGCGAAGAAATTCGCGCTCAATGTGGCTGGCTCCCTCGATCGTTGGGGAGCTGTCGCCATACATTTTGGCTTTGCGACCAAAGTTTCGAACGCGGGCGCGAAGGCCTTCAAAAAAGCTGCCCTGACCGTCCACATCCCAAGGAATTTCATCGGGTTCTTCCACCTTGACGTACCTGTACGTCGTGGACTTGGGCATGGCTTTCGCGCCGATCAAGCGCAGCGTGCCGCCGCTGAATTTCTTGCGCAACTTGGTGTTGTCTGCGCCCTTCACATTGGCTGATCGAATCAACTTGCGCAGCGGCTTGCAGCTTTCACGCATGGGCTCAAAGCGCGTCAGCTCCCAGGTTTTGGCGTTCTCCAAGCCGTCAAAAGCCACCAGAATGTTGCCTGCGGCGGTGCAAATCCAGGAGCCAATCAGGTTTTCGCCGGCCACAGAGCCGCCCAATTGGGTGCCCTTCATCAGCCAACCTTCGCGCCAGGACGACGTGGCCGACATTGTGCGTTGCACGTCGATCATGTACGGCGTGCGCTCTGGCCTGTAAGGGCCAGGTTCCACCGCATCAGCGGGCATCACGCGGTTGATGCGGGCCCATTCGTCAGCGCCGATGACCGGATCGGGCCGCAGTGCACGCACAAACGCTCGCGCCAGCTTGAGCTTCGTGCTCATTCAGTCGCCATCAACAGCCAGTGCGTCTTCGTATTCATCATCGGCAGGCTTCATCAAAGTCTCAACATTCACGGCGTTGAGGGCTGCGTCAACTTCTGAATTGACCAACTGCTCGCAGTCGTGCGGCTCTGTCATGGCCGCCAACTGCGCGGAAATGCGTGCGCCTGTGTTGCGCAACGCATCGCGCAAGATGCGCAAGGTGGTTGCGCCCAGCTCAATCGCTTCGTCCACACTCACCAACTCACCCAGCCGCTCGGCCAAGTCAAGCTGTTCGTTTTTCAAACTGATTTGTTCGCGCTCAGCTCGCGCCTTGTGATACGCCTGCTTGTCTGCACTCAGGCTGGAGGCGTCCTCGCCCAAGTCTTCAGGCTTGCCCGAAGGAGGCTGCATGAACATCGGCGACTGCTTGGCCGCGTCTGTGTTCAAAAGCCACAGTGCATCAGCCTTGGCCACGTCAAGCTGCGCATGCTTCGCGCCCGGCAACATAACGATAGCTGCGCCAATCCGGCCATCGTACAAACCAGCCTCATTCAGCTCGCCACGAGCTTTTTGCACAGCTCGCAGCGTCACATTCTTGTGACGAGCGTACTCCCGCAGCGACATCAATTGCTCATTCATGCCGCGCCAATCACGTGCTACCCGACTACCCAGGCCGACTACCGACTACCCGACTACCCAGATCAAATCCCCAAAACCGTTTTCACAACGGGGCACGAATTACC
>JBOFGW010000420.1:0-10334 GCA_051649325.1 Burkholderiaceae bacterium
GGCAGCTCCAGTAAACAGCGGGCAAAGTTATACGTATGGCGTTTATGCAAACTACGCCGCAGGGGCAGCGTCCGATACCACGCAAACATTGGCCTCGGCCGACGCGAATGTCGTAGCGGCGATCAATCGCATCTTGCAATGACGCCGCGAGCAAAAGTGGTTTAGACAGAAGTGCGGCCACCACCCTGCTATCTAGATGGCAGCCAGTGTGGCCGTACCTATTTGCGCTTCTCCATAGAACGACTACGCAATATCCATGCGGGTTTTGAGGCATTTTTAGCTGAAAACCCTGATGGATATTGCGTAGAGCACTTTCAAAACACCTCTTTATTCACCCCACGTGCCGCCTGCACAACACACCGATGACGGCGCGGCAACGCCGCACCAAAACCCGCATTGACGCCCTCTAACATTTGGCGTTGGCCGCGCACCTATGTTTTTCGGTCACGCATATCTCGATACACCTCTGGGAGGGGGACAACTTGAACGGTTTAGAACAAAAGGTGCGCGCCACGAGTTTGGCGCGCGTTGTGGCTGCACTCATCGTCTTGGCCACGTTGGTATTTTCATTGGCAGCCAACGCCAAATACATTCGCAGTTTTTTCAATGGCCCCACGGCTATGAGCAGCGCGCAGCTGGGTGCAGCCAAAGACTTGGACAGCCTGCCCAGCGCGTGGGTCACGCTTTCAGCAGATGCCGTGCACGCGACCGGCTTGCAGCAAATCTCTGTCCGTAAAAAGCACGGCGTAGAACGCAGCCGCAGCGTGTCGGCTAACTATTTTGTCGCGCAGATGGGTGACCGTCTGCTGCTGGTCAAAGCGCATGACGATACGCCGACCAAAGTGCTCACCGGCGAGCTGAAATGGATCGCCGCCGATGCGCAAGCGCAGTTGCTGCAAGGCATACCCGCCGCAGAGCAAGCCAGCACACGCCAGCGCTTTTACCCGCTGATGCTGGACACGGCGGACTTCAAAGACGGCGGCTACATCGGCTTTACCATCGCCGGCTTGATTGCTGCGGCAATGTTGATTGTGGGCGGCATCGCTTTCCAACGCTGGAGCAATCCGGCCAAGCACCCGGCATTACAGGCCGCTGCCAAGTGGGGCACGCCAGATGTGGTGGCCGCAAAGGTACAAAACGAATTGCAGGCGCCTGGCGTGCTCAAGCTCAAAGGCTTTACGTTCACGCAGAACTTTTTGATGCGCAAGACCCTGTTCAGTTTTGACCTAAAGCGGCTCGACGATCTGCTCTGGGCCTATCAAAAAGTGACGCAGAAAAAGCTGTACTACGTCATTCCCGCGGGCAAAACCTACGAGCTCAAGCTGAACTTTGCCGACGCTGAACTGGCGATTCCGGGTAAAGAAGCGCAGATCGGCCAAGCGATTGATCAGCTGGCCGCCGCGCGCCCCTGGATTGTGTACGGTTACTCCGATCAGCTTGCGGCGCTGTGGAAAAAGAAGCGCAACGAATTCAAAATGTTCGTGGCGCAGCGCAAGAAAGAGCCGCAATTTGCCGGCGGCCAGACGCAGGCTGCAGAATAAGCCCCGCAAAACAGCATACGCAATAAGGATGCGGGTCTTGAGGCTAAAATGCCTCAAGACCCGCATGGATGTTGCGTAAAGCAGTTGAAACCCCTGCCAAAATTGCGCAGGGCGCTGCGTTTAGATCGCCGCGACTTTCTCTGCTTTTGGATCAGCCTCTTTGGCTGCGTCTTTTACCGGCGCAGGCTCGGCCGCGGCTGCAGGTTCAGCAGGTTTGGGCGCTTCTTGCACCGATGTCTTGACCATTGCAGGTGCCGGTGCCGGAGCGGCAGCCACTGGCGGATTGCCAAAGCCCGGTGAGGTGAAGTCGAACTTGCCTTGCGCAGCGTTGGCAATGCGGCCGCGCTCGCCCAGCACGCGCGCGCCGTAGCCGCCGTCGGTTTCCATGTTGCCGGCACCCACGTACAGCTTGAGCGCCTGCTCCACCGAACCGCCGCGCTGGCGCAGATCTGCGAGGATTTGCGCGCCTACAAAAATATTGGCCACCGGATGCAGCGCTGCATGCTCGCCGCCAAAGCGCTCAAACTTGTCTTTGTGCACGCTGGTCATGATCTGCATTAGGCCCTGCGCGCCGGCATGGCTTTCTGCATACGGGTTAAAGCCGGATTCGACTGACAGCACCGCCAGAATCAGCAGCGGATCAACCTTGTGCTCTTTGCCGGCACGCACCGCCGTTTGCACCACTTGCGCCACCGCGCCTTCGGCCACGCGCCATTTGCGGGCCAGGTAATTGACGAGGTGGTGCTCTTGCTTGGCCGGCAGACCGGTCATGCTGGCGGCGGGTGCTTCGGCACTCGCGGCTGCTGGCGCTGCAGCAGTGTACGTCGCTGCCGGCAGCTCACCGGCCAAGGCCGGCGCAGCATCGCCCGGCGCGGTGAATACAGAAGGCCGCAGTGCAAAGGTCAACCCGGCCAATGCAATCGCTACCAAACTTGCAATGCGCATGCGCTTGCCAAGCAAGGCTTTGGAATCTGGAACGCGCACGACTGCAGGCTCATGCTGCGTTACCGGGCTATTCACCGCGACCAGCGCGATGTGATTCTGCTGAATGGTCATTCTTCCACTCTCCGCAAAAATGCTTATGTGTCAATCCACATACCGCGCAGCCAGCGGTTCACCGCTTTGGCACAAGACGCGATACTCGCAAGACTTCTGGTTGCCCGCACAGCGGAGGCTTGCATTGCAAACCTTGTGAACGCCAGTGATAGGTGGACTGGCCGGTCACAGCAAACTACAGGTCGGGCATGGGCGGCCAACGCCGCCACACAGATTTGAGATGGGCCGCCCGAGCGTCTGGGACAAACTCCACAGACTGGACCCGTTGAAAGATTATGTTTTTGTGGCGCCGCAACAAGTTGTGCAGCGCGTCAGCGGCCGGTAAGCCTGCTGGTGCCCCTCCACAGAGCACTGGGCGCATTATAAGTGGGCAAGTAAAGCGGTCAACTACGGGTTCACGGTACCCAATTTTCCATATTGTGAAAATTTGCATTGATTGCGTTTTTCCTCGCAAAATCCATGAGCTTGCAATTTATCTTTCAAATTCAAGCACTTAGCTATTCGCAGTTCAGACGACACACGAGCTTCAGCCATTTCCTCGTATCCAACTAAGCAACTGATCGTGTATCAACTGTGTGCCTAGTAGAGACTCTCCATTTGTGATGGAAACCACGGCGAACCGACGGCCGGTTGCCGAAAAGACATATCCGGCCATGGCCCGCACGTCCTTCAGGCTGCCGGTTTTGATGTGGGCAGTGCCCGCCACGCTGGTGCCGCGTAGACGTTTTTGCATCGTGCCGTCCAGCCCGACCAGTGCAAGCGAGCTGATGAACTCCGGCATCACCGCTGAGTTGTAAGCACCTACCAACAAGCGGCCGAAGTTAGCGGCCGAGATGCGCTCTGCCCGCGACAGGCCGCTGCCGTTGTCCAGCACCAGCTCCGGCATGTCCCAGCCGCGGCCGGCCAGCCAGCGCGCAATCGCCGCGCGGCCGCGCTCGGGGTTTGCTGCGCCGTTGCCACCGCCGTGGCCACCGCCGTTACCACCTTGGCCATTTGCACCCAGCGCAACAAACAAACTGCGCGCCGGCAGATTGAGACTGCCTTTATTAATGTCGCGGATCACTTCAGACAATTGCGGCGAGACCGCCTCCGCCAGCACGCGCACGTTGTCCGGCGCCGCGCCCTCGCGCACCTGCCCGGTCAGCCGCCCGCCGCTGCCCTCCCACAACTGGCGCAGCACGCTGGCAGAAAACTGCCGGTGCGTGAAAAACGACCGAAACAGCTGCTGGTCACCGCAAGCCGCCGGAATACTGCCGCCAAACACCGCCTTGGGCGGCCGCGCATCAAGATCAAACTGCATGGTGAGATTGCTGCGCCAATCGCCGCACAGACCTGGGCCGACGGCAATTTCCGCCTCGACCTGCAGCCCCAGCGGCGCCGGATCGGCTGTAACGCGCCAGCGATCCTCCAACCGGTCATAGCGGAACATAAAACCGGTGCATTTGGCGGCAATCGCCAACGCATCCGGCGCAACGTTGTAACAACGCAGCGGTTCGCCATCAAACTGGCCGGGGTCAACGTTATCCGGCGTGATGGCGGAACGGTCGATCACCAGATCGCCACGGATTTCACGAATGCCTTGCAGCCGCAACTGCCGCAGCATCAGCCAGGCGTTTTGCAGCTTGAGCGTGGGGTCGCCGCTACCTTTGATAAACACATTGCCGCGCAGCACATCGCCCTTTTGCTCGCCCTGCGTACTGACCTGCGTTTTCCAGGTAAAGGTGGGGCCGAGCAGCTCCAACGCCGCAAAGGTGGTGACCAGCTTCATGAGCGACGCAGGGTTTTGCGCCTGCCGGCTGTTGAAGGCAACGAGCGGCTCCAAGGCGGTCACGTCTTGAATAAACACGCTGGTCGATTCCAGCGGTAACCCGGCCATGCGCAGCCACTGCTCGATCGGCGGGCCGGTGATGGGTTGGTTGACGGGTTGGCTGATGGGTTGCGGCGGTGGTGCCGGGGTTGGGGTTGGGGTTGGAACTTCGACGGGCGCCGGGCTTGGTTGCTCGGAAGGCGTTGGCGTTTGCGCAGATGCCAAGCATGCGCTGAATAACAACGCGGAAAACACTGCGCGCAGAATAATGTTTGTCATGTCCCTGATTGTCTCAAATGGCAGCTCACTTTCCAGTCAATGCGCCACTCCTACAATTCGCCGACATCATTTAGAGAGAAAGCCGCGCCATGCGCCTGCACAACAAAATCGCCCTGATCACCGGTGCCGCCGCTGGCATTGGCCTAGCCTGCGCCAAACGCTTTGCTGCGGAAGGCGCCAAGCTCGCACTCACCGATATCAACGCCGCCGCGCTTGAAAAATCTGCTGCGAGCTTGCCGGGCGAGGTCATGACCATCGCGGGTGACGCCAGCAAAAAATCCGACATTGATGCGGTGATCGCAGCCACCATCGCCAAATACGGCCACATCGACATTTTGGTTAATAACGCCGGCATTGTGCACGCCGCAGAGTTTCTGGATTTGAAAGAAGAAGACTTTGACCGCGTGTTGGCGGTCAATCTCAAAGGCTATTTCCTGCACGGCCAAGCGGTGGCGCGCGACATGGTGGCCAAGAAAATCCACGGCAGCATCATCAACATGAGCAGCGCCAACGCGGTGCTAGCAATTGCCAATCAGGTGCCGTATGTAGTGAGCAAGGGCGGCGTGAACCAGCTCACCAAAGTCATGAGTGTGGCCCTGGCCGCACACGGCATCCGCGTCAACGGCATCGGCCCTGGCACGATTGCCACCGAGCTGGCAAAAAACGCCGTGCTCGGCAGTGAAGAAGCGCGCAAGAAAATTCTTTCCCGCACGCCACTGGGCAGATTAGGTGAGCCGGAAGAAGTGGCCAGCGTCGCCGCGTTTCTGGCCAGTGAAGACGCAAGCTATATGAGTGGGCAAACGCTCTATCCCGACGGCGGGCGGCTAGCGCTGAATTACACGGTGCCCGTGACGGGTTAGCGATGTCTCTGAAAAGGCTTTACGCAATATCCAAGCGCTTTTTCAGACATTTTTGCTTGGAAAGGCGCATGGATATTGCGTAGAGACCTGGATAACCTCAGCGCGGCTGAGTTTTTATCAAAGATCAGGCTCAACGCGGCCAGATTTGAGCACCCGACCAGCCGCATCTTCAACGCGCCACGTTTCGCCCTCGGTGTAAAGCGTCTTTCCCACATCGGGATAGTGGCAAACATCGTGGGTGAGGCGCGTTCCCACAATGAGGTAGGAGCACGGCGCATCCGACTGGTTCAAAACATGGTGCGCATTGGCAACCCCTGCCGGCCAACATGCTGCATCACCCGGCGTGAGCACATGCGCGCCATCGTTTTCAATAACCGTCACTTCACCCGACAGCACGTAGAGAAACTCATCTTCCTTTTCATGCCAATGCCGCGTTGAAGACCGCGACCCTGGAGCGAGCGTCTGCACATAAGCACCGTACTGCTTCAGCGCACCGAAGTCGGAGTAACACGCAGTCTCCATGGCGCCGAAGTCTGGTTCATCTCTCTTCTTCACAGCTGGCTGGCCTTTACGAACAATCATACGAACCTCACAATCGAATCAACTGCATTTCCGCACATTAGCTGCGCCACCAGGCACATCACTTCTTCGGTTTAACCACCCGTTCAAACTTTCGCCAATACTGAAACTCATCTTCATGCACTTCAAGATCAAGCTCTGACACGCGCAGGCTCAGGCGTTCTTGCACGTCAGCAACAGCTTGGTTGTAGATGACTGGCCCAATCTCTTCCAAGAAAAAGCCCAGCAGCGCGCCGGCGGCGATGTTGCCGATAGGCTCATCCATATTCTCTTTGAAATAGCGCTCGATGGAAGTGATTGCCTGGCTTCTTGCTTCTTTGGATAGCGCGATAGTCACGTGCTCTTCCCCGAACTGGTGAATGGATAGTTGGACTGCAGCCACCGCAAACAGCGTGCCGAATATGCGTGGCTGCGCATAAGTCTAGCGGGCTGGCTGAACAAACTGCGAGGCCATTGCCCTTGCGAAAACCAAAACCCTCCATATAATGAGCAATTACTCACTGAGTAATTGCTCATCCAAATGCAAGCACAATCTATCAGCACGCAGCGTGCCGCCCAGCGCGAAGAAACGCGCCGTCAATTGATTGAAGCCGGGCTGCGCGTGGTTGCAGACGCAGGATTTGCGGGCGCCAGCACAGCAGCGATTGCGCAGGCTACTGGCAAGGCGCATGGCACGGTGTTTGTGCACTTTGCTACGCGCGACGCGCTGGTGGCCGAGCTGGTGGCGGAGGTGGGCCGCACGATGTCTGCGCGGCTGGCGGCACTTGATACGTCCGCTCCATCCATCGCGGCGGTGCTGGATGCGCATCTGACCGCGCTGGCAGATAGCGAAGTGCTTTATTCGCGCATGCTGTGCGAGGCATCCACGTTGCCGCTTTCTGCGCGCGCACAAATCTTTGCGCTGCAGTCCGGAATTGCCTGGCGTTTACGTGGAGCATATGAGCGAGCCCGCAAGCAAGGCAAGGTGCGCAAGATTGACCCAGTGGCGCTGGCCAATATCTGGATCAGTTTGACCAACCACTATTTGATGAACCGCGATCTGTTTGCGCCCGGCGCAAGCGTGGTGGCCAGCTGTGGTGCCGCCATCAAAGCGCAGGTGCTTGCACTCATCAAACCGTGAAGGGACGTGAAAGGACATGAAGGGAGCGGTGATGAATAAAAAACTGTGCAAATCCTGCGGATCCTGCGGCTTTCCAATGCGTACGCCGCAAGACCACGCCGGCGGCAATGTGGATGCCGACATCTGCAGCACCTGCGGGCAGTCAAACGGCACGCTCAAACCATTTGATGATGCGGTAGAAGCCAACGCCGCGTATCTGGTGAATGAGCAAGGCATTGATATGCAGGCTGCGCGCGCGATGGCGCGTGCGTTGCTGGCGAGCATGCCGGCGTGGAAAAGCGGGGTTGGGTAAGCCCGCTGCATTCGCCCTGACCTCGGCCCTCTCCCGCACGCGGGAGACGGGGGATTGACATATCAACGATCTGTTTTTGCTTTTGAGTTCATCACCTTCATTCTGTTGGAGAAAACATCATGCTTCGCTCTTTCATCATGCGCGCCTTTGCTCTCACCGCTCTGCCGCTTGCTGCGGCATCTGCCGCGCCCGTGCCGGCTGCAGAACTTGCGCAGGCGCAGTTGCGCGCCATCAACCACCGCTATGTCAACGCGTTTGCGCTGCCCGACCCGGTGTACATGAACGCGCTGACCGCGCAGGATTTTTTGCTGATCTCAGGCGGTGGCGACTGGATCACGCGCGATCAGCACTTGCAGGCCATGCGTGAAAAGCCGCTGCCGCGCGGCGTGTCGTATGACAACGTGCAGGTGCGGCTGTTCGGCGATGTGGCGCTGCTGCACGGCGTGTTTGAGGCCGTCAGTGCAGACGGTGCGCTGCAGCGCGTGCGCTACACCGATGTGTTTCAGTGGAACGGCGCCAGCTGGCAACTCATCAGCGCGCAAAACACGCCGATGAAAGATGGCGTGGCCAAACAGATACAAGTGGGCACCGCGCCAAATGCCGCGCCGTGGCAAGGCCAAGACCCCACCGGCAGCGATGATGCGGTGCTGCATGAACTCAACGCCAACTACGTCAAGGCATTCCGCGAATCCAACGTCGCCTGGTACGACGCGCATCTGTCGCCCGACTACGTGGTGATCAGCAGCGACGGTTCACTGAATGACCGCGCCAAAGCGCTGGCCGACTTTGCCAAGCCCACGTTTGCGACACACATGAAGTCATTTCCGGTCGACAAGGTGAGCATCCGCCGCTTTGGCAACATCGCCCTGATCCACGCCGAAAACGCCTATGAAATGAAAGACGGCCGTACTGGCGTCTCCCGCTACACCGACATCTGGCGCAAGCAGGAAAACGGCAAGTGGCTGTGCATCGCGGCGCATATCACGGCGCATAAATTGCCGAGTTGAGCAAACGCTACATGAACCGCTATTTCCAATAGCCTTTACGCAATCCCCATGCGGTTTTTCAAGCATTTTTGCCTGAAAACCAGCATGGATATTGCGTAGTGTGTTAAATGACCTATGGCGCCACACCCTGCGCGCGGTAGCCCATGTACTTGGCAAAACTGCGCGACGCTTGGTTCCACTGCTTGGGGCGCTTGGTGAACATGGCGTCCACGCCGGAGTCGGCCATCTTGTCGCCGAAGTTGAGCCAGCGCACATCTTTCGTGAGCGCGTAGGCGGCGCCAAAGACGTGGCCGATCAGCAAGTTCAAATCTGCTGTGCCTGAGTCATCATACGGATCGTTCAAGCAGTTCCACAGGTAGCGAAAGGCTTTGCCGTCTGAGGTGATGGCCTGGGTTTCATACCACTGCGCGATCTTGCGCACCACATCCACCACGCGCGGGTCACGCGTGAGCTGGTAGTAGTCCATCAAGCCATCAATCAGCAGCGATGCCATGAACGGTGAACTGCCTTTGGGGCCATTCGCACATTCGCTCGGATCTGAGCGCACCAAGTCGCGCTCAAACGCGCCGGAGGTGCCGCGGTTTTGCCACGCGATGGTGCGGTCTGCCAGTGCGCGCAGGGCATCCACAACCACGGCACGATCATCCAGCGCGCGATAGCTGGCAAGCCCCATCAGCGTCCACGCAAGATTGCGCTCAGTCGCTTCAATATTGTTGGCCGGGTTGGTGGTCATGACGGGCAGGCTGCGGCGGTACGCCTCGCCCAAACCCTTCACGGCTTCCGCCGCGGCTGGGTCGCCCGTGAGCAGATGATCGTCCAGCATGCCTTGCGAGAGCATGCGCCGCAGCACGCTCCAATCAATCGCCACGGACGGGGTCCAGCTTGCGCTTTGGCAGTTTTGGATCGCCATGCTGCGGTTATCCAGCCAGCGCAGTTCATTGGCGCGGTACCACAGCGCTTCTTCGCGAGCACGGCGAAAATACTTTGGCTGGCCGGTGCGCAAAAAGAGCTGATAGAGCGCGTGCGGGCCGTCGTAATACGTGCGGTGGTTGGTGGTGCTGCCGCAGTTATTGCCAAACTGCGAGTAATCGATTTGATCCAGCGTGGTTTGCAGCGTGGTATCAAACCGAGCGAAGCGCTTGTTAACGCCCACCGGCACCAGCAAACCGCTGACCTGACTGGCTGAATACCATGCTGCCGGCAGCGTGGCCGCCACTGGCCCATCCGGGTTGGGCTGCAGCGTCGTGTCATTCGGTACGGTGCGCGTCACGCCGTAGTCAACACGGTAAGCGCGAGTGGCACCGGCGGGCAGCGTGGCCTTGAATGCCACTAGCACGCTGCGCAGCGACCCATCCACCGGCCAGCGCGCCAGTGAAGTGCTA
The DNA here is from genome assembly GCA_051649325.1 of Burkholderiaceae bacterium. GTDB lineage: Bacteria > Pseudomonadota > Gammaproteobacteria > Burkholderiales > Burkholderiaceae_C > JBJOQV01. The sequence goes on from JBOFGW010000420.1 coordinate 9,924, forward strand.
CGGCTTGTGATTTCTGCGCCTGCGTCATTGCGCACACTCAGCTTGGCCTCATCAAACAATGCGCCGGGCGGAAACGGCACGCCCAGTGATACCACCGCATCGTTTGCCGCACCTTTGTCGGCGGTGAGCGTCAATGCAATTTGCCCACTGCCTGGAGGTGATGTAGGTGTTGGCGAGGGCGATGCGCTGCTCGTAGGTGATGGCGATGGTGAGGGTGACGGTGAGGGAGACGCGCTGCTGGTGGGGGTTGGTGAGGGGGACGGGCTTGCAGTCGGCGAAGGCGTGGCGGTTGGTGAGGAGGTTGGTGTTGCGCTTGGCGTGGGCGTTGGGGCCTGCCCACCGCAGGCGCAGGCGAATCTCCGCCGCCGCAGGCCGCAAGGCAAAGCGCCAGCGCCGCCATCATCAAACACT
>JBOFGW010000421.1:0-10669 GCA_051649325.1 Burkholderiaceae bacterium
AGCGCAGCGCAGCCGGGGCTTGAGGCCGCCACTACATCCTTTGACGCAGTGCCGGTTGATAGCGCAAACAAGATTGAAGTCAAGGAACTCGAGCGCTCATCCACCACCTTCATGCGCGAGTTTGAAGCTTCGCCTGCAACCATTCCCGACACGTTCAGTACAACAATCCCGCAGCCCACGGAGTTTCAACGCTCCGCGCAGCCCACACGGTTTCAGCCCACCAAAGTGTTGCCGGTCAAGCCGGTAGCCCCTCCGGTTGTTCAGCAGCCGGGCCCGTTCCCCGATACGCAGGCAGAGCCTGGCGCTCCGTTTGCGCCGCTGGATTTTGATTTGAATCTGCCAGCGCTTGATTTGGACGTGAGCCCGCCCGAGCCGCTCAAAGACAGCGAAGAGCCCGCAGCCACCAAACCATCATCCAAACCGCCCGCCAAGCCGTAATCTAGGCAAGTGGTTCGCACGTGCTACCGTGCGAGTCATTATTTCCCACTAGCCAAACACGGACTTGCGCATGCTCACACTCTGCGGCTTTCACCAAAGCAACTACTACAGCAAGGTCAAGCTCGCCTTGATCGAAAAAAATCTGGAGTTCACCGAAAAACTCTGCGATCCACGCAAGAGCGACATCACCGCCGCCTCGCCGATGGCGAAGGTGCCGTTCTTGGAAACAGAGCATGGTGCGCTGTCGGAATCGCAAGTGATTATGGAATATTTGGAAGAGCGTTTTCCTACGCCGGCGCTGCTGCCGACGGATGCGTTTGCTAAAGCCAAGGTTCGCGAGCTGTGCACGTATCTGGACATGCACATTGAACTGTCTGTGCGCAAACTCTACGGCCAGGCATTCTTTGGCGGCACGGTTTCAGACAAAGCGAAAGAAGCCGTGCACGCAGAGCTTTCCAAGGCCATCCACGCCACGCTCAAGCTCAGCCAGTTTGGCAACTTTGCCTATGGCGATGCGTTCACGTTTGCGGACTGCTGCGCGCTGACCAATCTGCCGCTGGTGTCGTTGGCAACTAAAGCCGTGTACGGCCAAGACATGCTGGAGCAAACGCCGATCCCCGCCTATCTTGCCCGCCACCGCGAGCGGCCCTCACTGCGGCGCGTAGCGGCGGAGCGCAAGGCAGCGCAGGCTTTAAAAATCTGAATATTCAAATTGCTCTACGCAGTATCCATGCGCTTTTTGGAGCAAAAATGCTCCAAAAAGCGCATGGATCCTGCGTACATGCCCTCTAGATTTGTCTTAAGGCACTGCAAGAACCACTCTGGAGGCGGTAAACGCGCCGCCTGCGTAGCTGCCTTCTGCCCGCACTTGCGATGTGTTGCTCAGCAGCGCGAAAAAATCCGCCTGCGTCACGGTTTGATCGTTGTTGGCGACAAATACGGTGGTGCTATTGGTTTGCACCTGCACGCCTAGCAGCGTCAACGTTGGACTAGCAAAAGACTGTAGCGGGCCGTAGAGCGTTGCCGCGGCCACAGGCGCACGTTTTTTCAGCACCGAAGCGCGCAGCACATTGCCGGCTTGCGCCTTGCCAAACACTTGCACCGTATCGCCTGCGCGCAACTGCGACAGCGCCAAGGGTTGCGGCGCGGTATCTGACGCGCTGCCGCTGATGTCGCTGAGCAGCGTGTCGGCTGCCAGTTGCGCGGTAATGCCGGGCGCGCCGAGCAATGTCACACGCAACGCAGTTGCATCAATCGCCGCGACCACCGCGTTTACCTCAGAATCCGGTGAGCCGGGCAAGAAGGTGATCTTGCTGGCCTGCAACACACCATTGGCATCGGTCACGCCTTCTGCTTTGACCGTCACGTCGTTTCTCAAGTCCGCAGCGGTGCCGCCTACAAACGTGGCACCGGGCAGCACTGCCACTTCTTGCGCGCTGATGAGAAACCGATCTGGCCCAAGTGTGCAGATCACGCCTAGTGCGGTGGCCAGTTTGACGTCTGCACCAATTTCCGTGGCGAGTACTTGCACGCGCGTTGCATTGGCTTGGCCGTTCTGCGCAGGCGCGCCCAGCTCCACCGCGACAAACAGCAGGCCGCGCAACCCGCCGGGCGGCGCGTTCACAATCTGCGCACCTTTGTAGTTGATGGTCAGGTTATTGATTTGGAACGTACTGTCATTCAGGTTACCGATGAGCCCGCTTACCCGGTTGGCGCTGCCTGCTTGCGCATCTGCATCTACCAACGTGGCGCGTGTCGCCCCCGAACTCTGCCTGAAGCCGCTGACCTGTACGTACTGCCCAGCCTGCAGAGGCGCACCGGGCGCGGCGGCTTGCACCTGCGTGTTGCCGTCCACATCCACCAGTTGGCCGAGGATGCTCAGCGTTTTAGCGTTGCCGTTTTGCGCCACTTGATCGATGGTGCCTTTGATTACGCTGCGGTAATCCACTTTGCTGGCCACGCCGGATATGCCGCTGGCATCGAGCTTGCCGGCCACGGTGACCACCATGCCCACTTGCAGATCGCTTTGGGTTTTGCCGGCCACACCATCCACCGTGATGGCGGCGTTGGCGGTATCAAAGCGAATACCGCCCACCACCACGCTGCCCAGGCCCGTCACCACGCCGGAGATCACTACGTCCGGCCCCACGCCGGTACCGTCTTGCCCACCGCCTGCCACTTGCACAGGGGAACCTGCGCCGCCACAGCCTTGCAGGATGCCCAGCGCACCGAACGCGCACGCCGCAGTCAACGCGGCAACCAGTCGTTTAATCCACATCTTTGGAATCCTCTTGCTGGCCGGCGGGCGGAGGCACCGGCTCTTCGTAGTAATACACACCGAACATGGCGCGCATGCGGTTTGGGGCGCTGACTTCATCGCCCTGATCGGCCGGGCCGATGATCTTGCGGGCCGATTCCTGCAGATCAAAACCCAGTTGCGTCACTTGTTGGCGCACGGCGGGCAGGGCATCTGCGGGCAGGTTGTCAAAGAAAATCCGGCGCTGCAAAAACGCCTGCTCGGGTGGGTGGGTCATGTTGTGATCCATCGCGGCAAACAAGTCGTGTGCGTGCTCACCCATGATCGCGAGCTTGGCGCTGCTGGCGGAATCTCCCGCGGGCATGTAGCCGCGCTTGAGCAAGCTGAGCATGCCGTCGGCCTCGCGCGCCACCGCGCCCACACGCACGAGCTCATCCAACACCGCGCGCGGCGGCATGTCGCCGCTGGCAGTGCGCACGAGTTGAGAGAACTCATCCCAATTGAGCGCGGCGATGTTGCCATCGGCCTGCTCGTGCGCCAGCACCCAGGCGTTGAGCACGCGCGCGGCGCGGTTGCGGGCCTGCGCGCTGTCTGCATCGACTGGGTCGGGCTCAGCCTGCAGCTTGGCGACTTCTTTGCGCGTCAGCCCGGTAATGACCGACACGCGTGACGTACTGAGCTTGCGCCCCTCGATGGAAAAGTGGTTCTGCGCCTCTTGCACGTAAGCACGCTTGATCAGGTCCGCAAACAAGTCGTACGGCAGGCCGTGGCGCAGGGCAATGCGCACCAGCGGCCTAGCGAGCCGCAGGAGTGCCGCCTTTAGCGATTGCTCAATATTCACAAACGTGCCGATTGAAGGGCAAACATGCTGCCATTATCTCTTTGATTGGGAAAATTAGCCCAAAATTAGTAAAGCGATGCGGTTGCGGAGCAACATGCTGGAAGCTGTTTTCAAGTGCTCTACGCAATATCTATGCGGGTTTTGAAGCATTTTTGTCTGGAAAGGCGTATGGATATTGCGTAGAGCACTTCAAATTACCTCTGCGCAGCGACATTGATGCGGTAATCCTGCACTACTGCGTCTGCAGGTAGCGAAAGGGATGCGCCCGCAGGCAGCACGCCAGGCGCAGAGGTCATCGCCAGCCCGCCAGCCGTCGTGAGTACCGCGTAACCCTGCCGCGTGAGCTCGGGCACCCACCAAGCAATCAAATACTGCACGGCGGTACTGCACAAACTCATGTCCATGGAAAGCAGCGTTTCGCGCATCACCAGTTGTGCGTGTGCGAGCGCGGCGTCCTGCGCAACCGTCAGCGCCGTGCTGCGCAGCGCGCCGGGGCGCTGCAACTGCGCGGTGTGTAAGCGATTCGACTAGTCCGGCCAATTTTTCTGCGCCGCCCCATCAGCGTGCTGCATTGATGGGGCAGGGTGCTGCACATCCACCTTGCGTTGCACTTGATCGGCCAGCAGCAACACCGTGTCACGCATGCCGGCGCGCTTTTGCACTACGTACACGCGGCCCTCACGTACAAGGGTTTCAGAGCGCTCATCCAATGCGAGGCGAAAGTTTTTTTCGTCCACATAGTCCACACGGATCACACCCTCCGGCACCTGGAACTGCGCCGTGAACGGCTGCACCGTGGGCGCGAGCCATGCTTGCGCAATGCGCCAGGCCGGCAGCGCACCGAGCGCCACCGCGCAGGCAATCGCCGCGGCCAGCACGCGCAAAGCAAATGCACGTAGATCGTGCAACTTGAAGATAAATTGAAGGGTGTGCATTACATGTGCCTTGTAGACAGGATTAATTCGGTGCGCGCAACGTTGGCTCACCGTAATAGCGTTTGAGATTCGGCCCGTCGTTCTGGCGTTCATCAATATTGGTACCGACAAATTGCTCCACTACCAACCCACGCGATGGATCACGCGTGGGCGAATACTGCTGGCCATACACATCGGTGTACCAAACGGTGGTCCGGCTGGAGTTGGCGGCCACTAGTTGATTGAGCTGCGTATCGCGCGAATTGCCCTTCCAGGGTGAACGCGGGTCGTTCCATGCGATTTGCCCACGGCTGCGCAGAGCTACACACTCGGGGCTGCTATATGCGGTGCCGGCTTGTTGGTAGCACGCATCGGCGGTGCGCACCATGTTGTAGGCGCTACTGGATGTATCCACAAACCGACTGGCATTGCCGACGCGAAAATAAATGCCAAAGTCGATTCCACCCACAATCCCCCCGCTTGTGCTGGGCAACTCTTGCATGTACTCGATCTGCCAAGTCTCGTTCATATTGATGCCAACTGCGCTCAAGCAACTGCTGTCAGGCACCACACGCTGGCCGCGCCCGGTGGGTGACGTGGGTGGCGTTGCGGTGCCAGTAGCAACATTGGTCCCGGCGCAAAACAAATCAGTGTTGCCTGGCGCGCCAAACTTCATCAACGCTTGAATCCGCATGTTGATGCCGTGGCTGCAGCTTGCGTAATAAAACCCTTCGTGCAGGTTGTTGGTAAACGCATCGCGCGAGTGCGTGCCTTGATGTACTTTAAGTAGGACATCGCAGCGCACACCGTTGGGCTGTCCACTGGCACCAAACTCGGCATTGTTTGCCACCAGTACCTTATGGCCCACATGGTCTTCATCGCGGAAGTTCACCATGTCCAGCTCAAACAATTTTTCATTCACATAGCCAAACGCCATCGGCGCATTGGTCAAGCGTGATGTGCCTGGATCGTCGCCATGCTCATGGCCGAAGGCGCAGCCGGTAAAGGGGTCAACCGGCGGGTGCCAAGTGGGATACACCTTGCCGTCCGGGCCGTAGGTCCAGTAACGGTCATGCACCTCGCGTGCGCATTCCCCGGCTTGTAGTGGGTTGGTGGCGTAGTGCCGGTCCATCACTTCTTTGTAGGCGCGGCTCAAGCGCGCGCCGGCTGGAGGCAACGCTGTGCCGGGCGGTGGTGCGGTACCCACGGGCGGCATCGCAGTCGGCGTAGGTGCGGGCGTTGATGAAGCGGTTGGGATCGGCGTAGGAGTCGGCGAACCGGTCGGGCTTGTAGTTGGTGTTGGTGAGGCAGTCGGGTTAGGACTTGAGGTGGGTGCGCTTGTGGGCGCCGGTACTGACGTCGCGCCACTCACGGGCGAGCTAGGCGAAACTGTGTCGCTTGCGTCACCGCCGCAGGCGCTCAACAGGCCGATGACACCCAACATCCATATGACGTTGACTTTGCTTCGATTCATGCAGAGCTCCACATTTCCAATGCAATAGCGTATTGAGCTGAGTACTGTCAGTTTGGCGAACGTACAGTGGCGTGGTTAAAGTCGCGGCCCACCTGAGGCCCTTCATTGGCAATATCTGAGCGGCCCGCCAGCGATTGCTGCACCACGATGCCGCGCGCGGGATCGCGCGTTTGTGAGAACTGTTTACCAAATACGTCCGTGTACCAAATCGGGTTGTTGCCGGGGATGTTGGCGGTGAGCTGGTTGATGTGTACCAAGCGCGACGTGCCTTTCCACGGCGAGCGCGGATCGTTCCACGCAATCTGGCCTTGCCGGCGCAGCGCCACGCATTCGGGGTTATTGAAGAACGCGGTGCCTTGCTGGTAGCAGGCTTCAGTCGGACGGGCGATGCTGTAGGCACTATTGGATAAATCGACGTAGCGGCTTACGTTTGAAACTTGCAAGTACAGCCCAAAACCAAACAGGCCCTGGCCGTTGAACTGGTGATCCAGATCGATCGGCCAATCTTCCGACAAACCCTGGCTGGTTGCGGTCAGGCAGCCGCTGTCTGGAATGTTTCGATCGCCGCCACCGCTGGGTGAATTGGGCGGCACCGCGGTGCCGGTGCTGATCAAATAGTTGTTGCTACCCGGCGTGCAGGTCACAAACGCCTGGCCGGGCCTGCCAAACGCATGCAAGCTCTGCCAGCGCACGTTAATGTTGTTGTTACAGGTGGCGTAATAAAACACTTCATGCAGATTGTTGGTGAGCGCATCGCGCGAGTGCGAGCCTTGGTGGTACTTGATCATCAAGTCGCAGCGCACGCCGTTGAGCTGGCCGTTGGCGCCAAACGCTGCATCGTTCACCGCCAGAATCTTGTGGCCCACGTGATCTTCATCCCGAAAGTTCACCATGTCCAGCTCGAATAGCTTCTCATTGACATAGCCAAAGGGCATCGGCGCGTTGGTCAGGCGCGATGTGCCTGGATCGTCACCATGCTCATGGCCGAAGGCGCAGCCGGTAAAGGGATCGACCGGCGGGTGCCACGTGGGATACACCTTGCCATCCGGCCCGTATGTCCAGTACCGGTCATGCACCTCACGTGAACATTCCCCAGCTTGCGGCGGGTTGGTGGCGTAATGCCGATCCATCACTTCTTTGTAGGCGCGGCTCAAGCGCGCGCCGGCTGGGGGCAACGCGGTGCCGGGCGGAGGTGCTGTACCCACCGGCGGCGGTGAAACCGTGGGTGTTGGCGTGGGCGACGCAGTGGGCGAGGGCGCAGGCGTGCTGCTGGGCGTAGGGGCCGGTGAAGGCGTCGGTGAACTGCTCGATGTAGGTGATGGCGTAGGAGCTGGGCTGGGGGAAGCCGAAGGAGTTGGCGTTGGCACCGGAGAGTTTGTTGGGCCTGGCGTTGGCGCGATCGTGGGCACCGGTGAACTCGCCACCGGCGGATTACCGGGAGATTCCGTGCCACCGCCCCCGCATGCGCTCAATGTTGAGATGCCAATCGCCAGCAATGCCATCGCTGTAAAGCCGCCGTACTTTCTCATTTTTCGCTCCCCAAAGTTGCTTTGCAATATCAAGAATACCGCTGAGAGCATATTTTTTGGGATTTAGTTCCCAAAAATAAAGAGTATCACAGAAAATATGCAACAAATAGGGCGCTACGCAGTATTGATGCGCTTTTCAAGCCATTTTTGGCTGAAAAGGTGCATGGATATTGGGTAGAGGCCTTTAGGAGCCTGCTTTTTGCTGCATCAACACTTCATCCAGCCGCAGCACTGGCGTGACGCAGCAATCAAACTTGGCAAAGTGTGCAGTCCAGTCTTGCATGCTGCGCGTGGCAAACACTTGCGCAAGCGCTTTGCGCACTTGCTGTGCGTCCGCTGAGCCGATGCGTTGCCCCAGTTGCCAGTGCGCATCCCGTAAATCAGGCCGGTCGATGGCATCGCACAAGGTTTGCCAGAACTTGAGTTCGAGCGCGCCAACGGCAAGAAAGCGGTTATCCGCGGTGCGATAGATGCCGTAGCAAGGCACGCCGCCGTTGAGCAAGCTTTGGCCTGCGGCTTTGGGCTTTCCATGTGCAAGCGTTTCAAACAGCGGCATGACATTGCCCGCCTGCAGGCTCGCGGTCATGGAAACATCCACATGGCTGCCGCGGCCGGTCTGTTTTGCAGAAAGAATCGCGCTGACGGTCATGAACGCGGCGGTGACTGCGCCGCCCAGCACGTCGCCAAACTGCAGGTTTGGTAGCACGGGTTGATCGTCCTCGCCGATGAATTCATGCAGCATGCCGCTTGCCGCCATGTAATTGATGTCGTGGCCTGCGGCCCCGCTCATTGCACCGCTTTGGCCGTAGCCGCTGATGCTGATGAGGTTGATGCGTGGATTTACGGCCGCTAGTTGTGTGTGGCTCAGATTCAAGCGCGCCATCACGCCGGGGCGGAAGGATTCGATTACTGCGTCTGCGGTTTTTGCTAGCTCCAGTAGGCGCGCATGGTCTTGCGGGGTTTTTAAGTCGAGCGTTTGGATTGTCTTGCCGGCGTTCAAATGCTTATAGAAAAAGCTGACACCGTCGGCATCCAAGTCGCCCATGGTTTTGGCGTAATCGCCTTCACCGGGGGGCTCGATCTTCAAAATTTCTGCGCCAACGCTTTGCAGATGCCAGGTGCAGAGCGGGCCAGGCAGCAGACGGGTGAGGTCGAGGATGCGAATGCCCTTGAGGAGTTCTAGTAGTTCCAACGCTGTTTGCCCTCACCCTAACCCTCTCCCGCAGGCGGGAGAGGGGACTGAATGCGCGACGCTAAATCATCGCTTCCATCTGCGCCTGCAGTTCCAGCCACTCCGTCTCCAGCTCATCCACCGCGCGCGCGGCGTACGCCTGGTCTTGCGTGATCTGGGCGATTTTGGTGCCGTCACCGCTTTCATAAAGCTGCGGATCAGCGAGCGCTGTGTTCAGTTTGGCAAGTTCTGCCTGCGCGTCAGCGAGTTTCTTTTCAACCCGCGCGGCGCGTTGCTGCAGCGGTTTGCGAAGTTCTGCGAGGCGGATGCGCTCTGCGGTTTTTTCTTTGCGATCATCGCGATCATTACGATTGCTGCGCTCTGGCTCGGGCGGCGGACTTGAAGCAGCTTTCATCACTTCTTGCGGCTGCGGTGCCTGCTTGGCCGCTTTCTTGGCCTCACCCTTACGAGCGTCGTTCAGCCAGCTGCGGTAATCGTCCAGATCGCCGTCAAATTCACGCACGCCGCCATCGGCCACGAGCCACAGTTCGTCGGCCGTGGCGCGCAGCAGGTGGCGATCATGGCTCACCAGCATCAGCGTGCCTTCGTATTCGGCCAGCGCGGCGGTGAGCGCTTCGCGAGTTTCCAAATCGAGGTGGTTGGTCGGTTCGTCCAGCAGCAGCAAGTTGGGCTTGGTCCAGACAATCATGGCTAGCGCCAGCCGCGCTTTTTCGCCGCCAGAAAAGTGGCCGACGCGGCTTGAGGCCATGTCGCCATAAAAGTGAAACCGGCCGAGAAAATTGCGGAACACCTGCTCGCGCTGCGTGGGGTCAAGACGCATCATGTGGATGAGCGGCGTGGCTTCCATATCGAGCATATCCAGCTGATGCTGCGCAAAGTAACCGACCTTGAGCCACTTGGCGCGCTTGAGATCGCCGGCCAGTTCCGGCTGCGTCGCCGCAAGCGTTTTGACAAGCGTGGATTTGCCCGCGCCGTTGATGCCCAGCAAGCCAATGCGGCTGCCGGAACGCACGGTGAGGGTGACGTTGTCCAAGATGCGTTTTTCATCACCGTCAGCCGCATAGCCGCAGGCCACGTGCTCAAGCGCCAGCAGTGGATCAGGCGTTTGCTCCGGCGGGTCAAACTCAAATGCGACTGGGTTGCTCGCCAGCACCGGCGCGATGCGCTCGAGTTTTTCCAGCATCTTCACCCGGCTTTGCGCTTGCCGCGCTTTGCTGGCCTTGGCTTTGAAGCGGGTAATGAAGCGCTCTAGCTTGGCCACATGTTCGGCCTGGCGCGTGGCAGCGGCGCGCTGCTGGCCCAGGCGCTCGGCGCGCATCAGTTCAAACGCGCTGTAGTTGCCGGTGTAGCGCGTGAGCTTGCACTGATCGATATGCACAATGCTTTTGCACACGCCATCCAAAAATTCGCGGTCGTGGCTGATGATGAGCATCAGGCCGCGGTATTGGATCAGCCATTTTTCCAGCCAGAGAATCGCATCAAGGTCGAGGTGGTTGGTGGGCTCGTCTAGCAGAAGCAATTCACTGGGCGCCATCAGCGCGCGCGCGAGATTTAGCCGCATGCGCCAGCCGCCGGAAAACTCGGCCACGGCGCGGTTCATGTCTGTCTGCGCAAACCCTAGGCCCGCCAGCAGCGATTCGGCGCGCGAGCGGGCGGTGTAGGCGTTAGCGTCCTCCAGCTCGTGCGAGAGCTCTGCCAGGCGCGCGTCGTCGGTGCAGGTTTCACTTTCGCGCAGCAGGGCGGTGAGGTGCGCGTCGCCGGCCATGACAAAGTCTGCCGCGCCATCGGGCAGGCCTGGCGTTTCTTGCGCCACATGCGCAATACGCCAGCTGCGCGGAAATTCTGCACTGCCGGCTTCTGCACTCAGCTCGCCGCGCAGCACCGCAAACAGGCTGGATTTGCCGGTGCCGTTATTACCCACTAGGCCAATGCGGTCGCCCAGGTTGGCGTTAAGCGCGGCTTTTTCAAGCAGCACTTTTGGGCCACGCATGACAGTAATATCAACAATGGAAAGCATAATTTTT